>BTQG01000035.1:0-22554 GCA_036985755.1 Acidimicrobiia bacterium
CGGGCACCCCTCGCAGCAATCCGTTGTGCAGCCCGTTCGACCTGCGTCGGGATGTCATGGAGTTTGGCGTCCACAAATACCGGACGGCCGAGACCCACCAGGTCGTCGATGAGCCGGGGGCCGCGATCGTATAGGAGACCAAGGCCGATCTTGAAGGCGGCAACGTGCGCCTCGACCCGTTTCGCCATGTCGAGGGCCGCTTGTGCCGTTGGCAGATCGAGAGCGACGATGACCTTGCCGTTCATGACGCCGCTCCGACCAGGTCGGCAACCTGAGAAACGCCTTCCTTCACCATAAAGCGCTGCAAGCCCTTGATGATGCGCCGCCCGACCCGCGGCTTGGCGAAGTGAGCGGTGCCGATGGCAACCGCAGAGGCTCCGGCCATCAGGTACTCGACCACATCCGAGCTGGTCTGGACTCCGCCGCAGCCGACGATGGGGAGCCCCGGCAGGGCCTGGGCCACCTCCCACACACATCGCATGGCGATGGGCTTGAGCGGAGCACCCGAATAGCCGCCGACCACGCCACTGAGTTTGGGTTGCCTGGTGGCGATGTCGATCCCGGCGCCCCACACGGTGTTGGTCAGCACCACCCAATCGGCGCCGGCCCTGGCAACGGCATCGGCAACGGCCACCACATCGACGGCGTTCGGTGACAGCTTGGCCCCGATCGGCAGGTCGGTGGCCCCACGCACTCCGGCCACCACCAGGGCGGCCGCCTCGGCGTCGAGGGCGAAGAGCTTGCCGGTGAGGTTCGGGCAGGACAGGTTGATCTCGATCGCCGCCACGCCCGCATCGGCCAGACCAGCGGCAACCCCGGCGAAACCCACTGGATCGTGCGCCACCGCCGAGCCCCAAACCGCGGTTGGCACGTCGGCGATCAACGGCCCGACCTGGCGGCCCCACGCCTCGATGCCGGGGTTCTGGATCCCGATGCCGTTGAGCATGCCCTCCCCCGCAGGCGCCATTCTCGGCGGTGGACGACCAGACCACGGTTCCGGAGACACCGACTTCGCCACAGCCGCCCCGTAGACGGAGAAATCGATGACACGGGCGAAGTCGACGACCGATCCCACCGTCCCCGACGCCGCCACCAGCGGGGATCCGAGTCGAACGGGCCCGAGCGTCGTCTCCAGACTCATGTCGAAATCCCTGCTGCCGCGTGGTGGTCCTGGATGCTGGTGACGGTGGTGACGGTGTCGGGCCCGGCCTGGAGGCCGCCGGCAACCGCGCGACCTCCCTGGGCGGTGGTGATACACGGCACCCGATGCCTGGTTGCCGCCAGCCGGATCAGTCGCCCGTCTCCGCGTGCCCTGCGTCCCTGTGGCGTGTTGATGACCAGATCGATATCGCCGGCCTCGATCAACCGCACAGGGTCGTACGGGCCTTCGCCGACCTTGTCGACGCCGGTGGTGGCGATGCCATGTCGCGCCAGGTGCCCTGCCGTCCCGTGGGTGGCGAAGATCCGAAAGCCCAGATCGATGAAAACGCGGGCGATCTCGATTCCCAGCGGCTTGTCCCGATCCGCCAGTGACAGGAACAAGTTGCCCTTCTCCGCGATT
Organism: Acidimicrobiia bacterium; assembly: GCA_036985755.1. GTDB lineage: Bacteria > Actinomycetota > Acidimicrobiia > Spongiisociales > UBA5794 > JACZST01. Next base: position 1,562 of record BTQG01000035.1, read on the forward strand.
GCCCGGCCGGAGGCGGCAAGCGATTTGGCGAAGGCGATGCCGAGTTCCGGTCCGATTCCCATCACCTCGCCTGTTGCTCGCATCTCGGGTCCCAGGATCGTGTCTTCACTCGGGAATCGGCTCCACGGCAGCACCGCTGCTTTCACCGAGGTATAGGGAGTCGTCACCGGGTGGTCCGGGATGAAACCCGCGGCGCGCAGGTCGGCGAGCCGCTCACCCATCATCACCCGCGTCGCCACCTTGGCCAGCGGAACACCCGTCGCCTTTGAGATGAACGGCACCGTTCGCGATGCCCTCGGATTGACCTCGATCACAAACACCGCGCCCTCCCGGATGGCGAACTGCACATTGAGCAACCCGCGAACTCCAAGACCGGCGGCGAGCCTGCGGGTGTAATCCTCGATCGTGGCAATTGCCTGCTCTCCGATGGTCGGTGGCGGCACCACGCAGGCCGAGTCGCCAGAGTGCACGCCCGCCTCCTCGACATGCTCCATGACTCCCCCGACGTACAGCTCGGCCCCGTCGAAGATCGCATCGACATCCACTTCGATGGCCGACTCGAGGAAACGGTCGATGAGCAGAGGCGACTCGCCGAGGTCGACCTCACCCCCGGGGGTGGCATTGTACAAATCGGCGAGATAGCCCTCCAGCTCGTCGCTCGCATAGACGATCCGCATCGCCCTGCCTCCGAGCACGTACGACGGGCGCACCAGCACAGGAAACCCGATGGTGTCCGCGACCTCCATGGCTTCGACGATCGAGGTGGCCGTCCCGTGGCGGGGCTGCGGGATCCGCTCCCTGCGACACAGCGCAGAGAAGCGCTCCCGATCCTCTGCGGCATCGATGGCGTCTGGAGGGGTCCCAGCGATCGGAAAACCGGCCTGCTCGATGGCATGGGCAAGAGCGAGCGGGGTCTGGCCTCCGAGCTGCACGATCACGGCCTGGGGCTGTTCCACCATCAGGACTGCCAGCACGTCCTCGACGGTGAGAGGCTCGAAGTAGAGGCGGCTCGACGTGTCGTAATCCGTCGACACCGTCTCCGGGTTGCAATTGATCATCACCGGTTCGTACCCGGCGTCTGCCAGGGCGAAGGCAGCGTGCACGCAGCAATAGTCGAACTCGATGCCCTGCCCGATCCGGTTCGGCCCCGAGCCCAATACCACCACCGTGCGATCGCCAGGCTCCGGTGCTTCGTCTTCGTCTTCGAACGTCGAGTAGAAATACGGCGTTTTCGCCTCGAACTCGGCGGCGCAGGTGTCCACCGTCTTGAAGGTGGTGGTTATGCCCGCGTCGAGTCGGATCCCCTCCACCGGCTCGCCGAGCAGATAGGTGAGTTGGGCATCGGAGTATCCGAAGCGCTTCGCGGTTCTGATCGTGGCGGCATCGGCGCCGCCGCCTTCGAGCTCGGCGCGGATCTCGACGATCTGAGCTAGTTGATCCACGAACCACGGGTCGTAGTGCGTTTCCCCGGCGACGTGACCGGCGTCGAACCCGCGCCGCAGCGCCTCGGCGGCCAGGAAGACTCGGTCGGGCGACGGTCGAGACAACCGTTGCAGCAACCGCTCATCCTCGAGGGCGAGGGCCGGCGCCTCGCCGGGGTCGGCGTTGAGGCCCATCCTCCCTGTTTCCAGGCTGCGGAGGGCCTTCTGCAACGCCTCGGGAAACGTCCTCCCGATGGCCATTGTTTCGCCAACGCTGCGCATCGAGGTGCCGAGCACCGGATCGACCGAGAAGAATTTGGCGAAGTCGAAGCGAGGTGCCTTCACCACCACGTAGTCCAGCGCCGGCTCGAACGAGGCCGGAGTCTCCCCCGTGATGTCGTTGGTGATCTCGTCGAGTGTGTACCCGACGGCGAGCTTGGCGGCGATCTTGGCGATCGGGAACCCGGTCGCTTTCGAGGCGAGCGCCGAGGACCGGGACACCCTCGGGTTCATCTCCACGATGATGCGCCGCCCGGATCCCGGGTCGACGGCGAACTGCACGTTGGAGCCCCCCGTGGCGACGCCGATCTCCCGCAAACAGGCGATCGCCTCATCGCGCATCTCCTGGTACTCGCGATCGGAGAGGGTTTGGACGGGCGCAACCGTGATCGAATCGCCGGTGTGGACCCCCATCGCGTCCATGTTCTCGATCGCACACACGATCACGGCGTTGTCCGCAGCGTCGCGCATCACTTCGAGCTCGAACTCCTTCCACCCGACGAGCGATTCTTCGACGAGAACCTCGCCGACCGGAGAAGCGTGCAGGCCGGCAGCCACGATGTGGAGGGCCTCGTCTTGGTCGTGTGCCAACCCGGTGCCCCCGCCGCCGAGGATGTAGGAGGGCCGAACCATCACCGGGTAGCCGAGCCCTGCTGCGGCGACAAGCGCCTCCTCGACAGAGTGCACGTATGAGGATCTTGCGGTAGCGATCCCCGCTCGTTTCATCGCCTCCTTGAAGCGGCCGCGGTCCTCGGCGGCGGCTATGGCGTCGAGGCCGGCGCCGATGAGCTCGACGCCGTATTGCTCGAGCACACCGTCGGCAGCAAGCGCCATCGTCACGTTGAGGGCGGTTTGGCCGCCAAGGGTTGGCAGCAGCGCATCCGGCCGCTCTTTAGCGATGATCGCCGCAACCACCTCGGGCGTGACCGGTTCTACGTAGGTGGCGTCGGCGAACGCGGGATCGGTCATGATCGTCGCCGGGTTCGAGTTGACCAGGATGACCCTGTACCCGTCCTCCCTGAGCACCTTGAGCGCCTGGGTGCCCGAGTAGTCGAACTCTGCGGCCTGGCCGATGATGATCGGGCCGGCGCCAATGACCAGGATCGACTCGATGTCGGCCCTACGCGGCACGGGTGATGACCTCGACAAACCGGTCGAAGAGCCTGGTGGCATCGTTGGGCCCCGGCGCCGCCTCGGGGTGGTATTGCACCGAAAAGGCACCGGCGTCGGCGCAGGCGAGCCCCTCGAGCGTGCCGTCGTTCAGATTCAGATGGGTAGCAACGACTCGCCCGAACGGCGTGTCGAGGTCCGGCGGCGCGGTCCCAGGGCGGGACGGCGTCGGGCCCTCGCCCGAGCGGAGGTCGACGGCAAAGCCGTGGTTCTGCGAGGTGATCTCGACACCGCCGTCAGCGCGCCTGCGTACAGGGTGGTTCCCTCCGTGGTGGCCGAACGGCAGCTTGAAGGTGGTGGCTCCCAGCGCCAGGCCGAGTACCTGGTGGCCGAGGCAGACCCCAAAGATTGGAACCTTGCCGAGCAGCCCGCGGACCGCGTCGACGCAGCCGGTCAACGGCTCGGGATCACCGGGACCGTTGGAGAGCAAGACCCCGTCGGGTGAACGGGAGATGGTGTCGTGGGCCGTTGTCGACGCGGGCACGACGGTCACGGCAATGCCCCGGTCGGTCAGCGCGGTGACGATGTCGCGTTTGATCCCGAAGTCATAGGCCACCACCTCGGCTCTGATGTCGCCATCGGGCTGGCGCCGATATGCGGCCGCGGTGGTGACCGCACCGACCAGGTCTCTTCCTGCGATCTCCGGCGTCGCTGCGGCCATTGCCGCGAGATCGGCGATGTCGATGTCGGTGCCAACCGCAGCCGGCATCGCACCGTGGTCGCGGACGTGGCGGGTCAGCCGCCTGGTGTCGACGTCGGTCAACACAACGATGCCGTGGGCGGCGAGGAACTCTGCGAAGCCGCCCCGGGACCGCCAACTCGAATGGGACCGGCTCATGGAGCGTGTCACCAACCCGACGGCATGGGGTCGATCCGCCTGGTCATCGGCGGCGTTGGTGCCGTAGTTGCCGATGTGCGGTGCGGTCATGGCCACGATCTGACCGGCGTATGAAGGGTCGGTGATGATCTCCTGGTAGCCGGTCATCGCCGTGTTGAACACCACCTCTCCACCGGCGACTCCCTCGGCGCCGACCGATCGACCCCGAAAGACGGTGCCGTCGGCGGTGACCAGGATGCCCGGCCTCACGGTGTCGGGGCGACAGCAGCCGGTGACCCGCTCCGGGCGGTGACCGTTCCCCGGTAGACGGTGGCGACCACCCTGCCCCGGAGGGTCATGCCCAAATAGGGAGTGTTCGAGGATCGGGACACGGTTCGTTCCGGCACCCATTCGCGGACGGGGTCGAACACGGCGAGATGGGCAGGCCCCCCAACCGCTACCCACCGGCCCTGTTCGGGCATGCCGGCGATGGCCGCCGGTGCCACGGCCATCCGGGTGTAGAACGACACGGGGTCGAGTGGGGCCACGGTGTTGACCACGGCGGCGGCCCACTCCAGCCCGGTGATACCGCTTGCGGCATGCTCGAAGGGAACGTCCTTGTCGTGGGCGGCGTGTGGCGCATGGTCGGTGGCGACGGCATCGATGGTCCCGTCGCGCAGACCTGCCCGTAACGCATCCCTGTGCTCCGCGCTGCGTAGTGGAGGCATCACCTTGTACGTGGGATCGGTCCTGGCGACCGTGCTGTCGTCGAAGGCGAGATGGTGCGGCGTCACCTCGGCAGACACATCGAGGCCACGGGCCTTTGCCGCGGCGATCATCTCGACGCCCCCGGCCGTCGACAGATGCTGGACGTGGTAGCGGGCCCCTGTCAGCTCAGCGAGCCGCAGGTCTCTTGCGATGATGATCTCTTCTGCTTCAGCGGGAATGGCCGGCATCCCGAGCAGCGACGACACCACTCCTTCATGTAGTTGGCCGGCGGCGGCGAGGCCCGGATCGAGCGCGTGCTGGGCAATCACCCCGCCTCTGGTGGCCAGGTAGTCCATTGCCTGTCGCATCAGACCGGCGTCGGCGACGGCATTCCCGTCGTCGGTGAACAGTCTGACCCCTGCCTGCCACAGCTCGTCGAGATGGGCGAGCTGCTCGCCGTGACGTCCCATCGAAACCGCTCCTGCCGGCATCACATCAACCAGGCCCGTCGTGGCTCCACGGTCGGCGATGAACCTTGCCAGGTGGCCGGCGTCGACGGCCGGGTCGGTGTTCGGCATGGTCACCACCGCCGTGTAACCGCCGGCGGCCGCTGCCGCCGAACCCGACGAGATGTCTTCCTTCCACTCCTCCCCTGGTTCGCGCAGGTGGCTGTGGAGATCGACGAAACCCGGGCCTACCCAGGCCCCGTCACACTCGATGAGTGTCTCCGCATCGAGGCCGCTGCCGATTTCGACGATCACCCCGTCCGCGATGCGGACGTCGGCTTCGAGCAAGCCATCCTCGGTGAGGAGGCTGCCTCCTGAGAGTACGAGATCACTCATCGTGCTCACCTCCAAGCAAGCGGAATAAGACCGCCATTCGCACCGCAACCCCGTTGGCCACCTGTTCGAGAATGAGACTGCGATCGTCGTCGGCGACTTCGGCTGCGATCTCGACCCCGCGATTCATCGGGCCGGGGTGGAGCACCACGGTGTCAGGCTTGAGCTGCGAAAACCGCTGCATGGTCATCCCGTAACGCGTCGTGTACTCGGCCAGGGAAGGAAACACGGAGGCGCCGCCGCGTTCGGACTGGACCCGCAACAGATAGACGACATCGAGCTCGGTCAGCACCTCATCGAGGTCTTCGGAGGCTGTCGCCGGCCATCCATCGATCTGGGTCGGAAGCAGAGTCTTTGGCGCCACCATCGTGACCTCGGCCCCAAGTGTGTTGAAAGCAAACACGTCGGAGCGGGCGACGCGCGAATGCCTGATGTCGCCGACGATGCCGATACGGAGCCCATCGAGGGTCCCGAACCGCTGCCGGATAGTCAAGGCGTCGAGCAGGGCCTGCGTCGGGTGTTGATGGGCGCCGTCGCCGGCATTCAGGACCGGCTGGTCCACCCACTCGGCCACCCGCCACGGAGCGCCGGTCGCCTTGTGCCGCACGACCATGGCGTCGGTACCCATGGCTTGCACGGTGAGCACGGTGTCTTTGAGACTCTCTCCCTTCGAGAGCGAAGACGTGCTCGGCGAGAAGGACATGGTGTCTGCGCTCAGCGCCTTGGCCGCCTTCTCGAAAGAGAGCTTGGTTCGTGTCGACGGCTCGAAGAACATCGTCGCCACCGTCTTGCCGCGAAGCGCCGGTACTTTCGGCATGGGCCGGGCCAGCACTTCAACGAAAGAATCGGCATCGTCGAGCAACTCGGTCAGCTCCTGGCGGGTGGTGTCCTCTGTCGAGAGGAAGTGGTTCATGGGTTACCTCCAGGTTCGATCTCCACCCCGTCTGCATCGTCGATCTCGGCGACGTGCACCGTGACGCGTTCGTCGTGGGCGGTCGGCAGGTTCTTCCCGATGTAGTCGGGCCGGATGGGAAGTTCACGGTGACCGCGGTCGATGAGCACGGCCAGCTGCACCCTCTCCGGCCTGCCCAGGTCGGCGAGGGCGTCGAGGGCGGCACGGATCGTCCTGCCCGTGTACAGGACATCATCGACGAGGACGACGGTGGCTCCATCGAGGGGCTCCGGTACCTCGGTCTTGCCAAGCTCGGTCTTCGGCCTGGTGTCGAGATCGTCGCGGTACAGACCGATGTCGAGGCTGCCCCACGGGATCCAAGTGCCCTCGATGCGCTCGATGGCCTTGGCCAGCCTCTCGGCCAGTGGCACCCCGCGGGTATGGATGCCGACGAGCAGCACACCGGCGGCCCCTCGGTTCCGCTCCAGGATCTCGTGGGCCATCCGCGTCAGCGCCCGCTCGATATCACCGGGATCCATCACCTGGCGACTCATGACCGGATAACAAAAAAGCGGCCGACGCCCCTGATGGGTGCGTCGCCGCGGTGGGCGTCGTGCATTCCTGCTCCTCCCTTGCCAGCCTCACTGGACCGGCTTAAAGGTCGTGCCGTCGGTCGGACGTTAGCACGCTGGCTGTGGAGCCCTGTGAATCACAATCGGTCATCTCGGATGGTCACGACGGCCCCCGGCCTGCTCAGGCCGGGGGCTACTCACGGGCCTGCTCGGCGATCTTGGCCAGCACACCGTTGACGAAACGACCGGACTGCGCCGTTGAGAAACGCTTGGCCAGCTCGACGGCCTGGGACAGGACAACGCCGACCGGGGTGTCGCTATATCGCAGCTCGTACACCCCGAGGCGCAGAATCGCCCGATCGACGGCAGGCATCCTGGCCACTCGCCAGTCGGTGGCCTCAGCATCGAGCACGGCGTCGATCTCCTCGACGTGTGACCAGGTCTCGTGGGCCAGCCGAAAGCCGCGCCCCTCGTGTTGTGAGGACTCGACCTGGGAGAGATCGCCGGCGTCTGCCGAATACAGGAGGCCGATGGCACGCTCCCGCGCCTCCTGCTGGCTCATGAAACCCGGGTGATGTAGTCCCCGGTTCGCGTGTCGACCTTGACAGTGTCGCCGATGTCGACGAAGAGCGGGGTGTGGATCACGAGACCGGTCGACAGTGTCACCGGCTTGGTGGCACTCGACACCCGATCGCCCCTGACCGCCGGCTCGGTGTGGGTGACCTCCAACTCGACGGCAGCGGGGAGTTCGACACCAATTGCCTTGCCCTCGAACATCGATAAGCGAACAGTTGCGCCTTCAACCAGGTACGACGCCTCGGCGCCGATGGCCTCCTTGGTGAGCATGAGCTGGTCGAATGTCTCGTTGTCCATGAAGGTGAAGCCCATGTCGTCGCGAAACAGGTACTGGTAGTCGCGGCGGTCGATGGTCGCCCTCGGGAGATTCTCGCCGGCGCGGAAGGTGCGGTCGACGACTCCGCCGGAAGTGAGGTTCTTGAGCTTCATCCGCACGAACGCCTTGCCCTTTCCCGGCTTGACGTGCTGGTACTCCACCACCTGGAACAGGCCGTCCGGCAAATTCAGCGCCATACCGGGTTTCACGTCGTTTGTTGAAATCACGCCCCGTGCTCCTCGATGCCGACAGCGGCCAATGCGGCGCGTACGCTAGCCGGATCGGCGTGCACCACCGCTGGCCTCCCCACCGCCTCCAACACCACGAAACGCATCCCCCCGTCGTCCCGCTTCTTGTCGAGCGCCATCAGCTCTTCTGCTCGCGCCATCGATACCGTCGGCGCGTCCACCGCCAGTCCGAGCGAGGCAATGAGGTCGCGCTGTTCCCCCGCTCCATCGAAGCCCGTCATCATCTCCGAGAGGGTCGCCGCTGCCACCATGCCGACGGCGACCGCATGGCCATGGCTCATCCCCGCGGCCACCTCCACCGCGTGACCGATCGTGTGCCCGTAGTTCAAGATCGCTCGCCGGCCGCGTTCGGTGAAATCCGACGACACCACCTCTGCCTTGACGGCCACCGCCCGGTTGACAACCTCGTCGAGAGGCGCCCCGAGGCCGTGTGTCTCGTAGAGCGCAACCAGGTCCGGGTCCCCGATGTAGCCCGTCTTCAGGGCCTCGGCACCGCCCTCTGCCAGGAGAGATTCAGGGAGCTCGGCGAGCAGCTCGAGATCGACGATGACCCTGACGGGGTGCCGGAAGACTCCGGCAAGGTTCTTGCCGTCGACGTTGACCGCGGACTTGCCGCCGACGGCGGCATCGACGGCACCAAGCAGGGTTGTGGGTATGAACACTGCCTCGATGCCGCGCATGTAGGTTGCCGCAACGAACCCTGCGGCATCGGTGAGGGCCCCTCCTCCGATAGCCACGATGCTGTCACCCCGTGCCACGCCCGCAGTGGCCAGCCGGCGATACACATCCTCGATGACCGTCATCTGTTTTGCTGCTTCGCCGTCGGGCAGGGTCATCGGGACCGTTGCTAGACCCTCGGCGGCGAAAGACTCGGCAACGGCCTGCGCCAGGCCCTTCACCGCCGGCTGGTTGAGGATCGCCACCCGCGAGCGTCCGTCGCGCTCGGGCAGCAGCGGGGAGTCATCAATCAAGCCGGGGCCGACGAGGATCTCGGAAACGACTTGCTCACCTTCGGTGATCACATGGCGCATGCGCTCTCAACACGATCGGCGACGGTCTCGACGTCGTCGTTGCCGTCCACGACGAGCTCGGCTGCGACCCGGTAGGCAACGGCGCGATCGGCGAAGATATCGGAGAGCATTTCCAGAGTGTCGCCGCCGAGCAGGGGGCGGGTCTCGTCGTCGCCGATCCTGGCCGCCGCCGTCTCCGGGGTCACCTCGAGCAGGACCACCGTTCCGCTGTCGCCCATGGTGGCGACGTTGCCCTCGGCAAGGACCGACCCACCACCGGTGGCCACGATCCCATCGGGGTTCTCAGCAACCACGCGCAGCTCGTCGGCCTCGAGGGTTCGGAAGGTCTCTTCGCCGTCCATGAAGAAGATGTCGCTCACCGTCCGGCCCGCGATACGTTCAACTCGCTCGTCGATGTCGTAGAACGGGAGGCCGGCGCGCTCGGCCAGCACCGAGCCGACGGCGTTCTTGCCGCTTCCCATCAACCCGATCAACCAGATGTGGCCCATCAGTAAGCGGCGAGGCGCGCCAGGTGAGCCTGATGTGCTTCGATGAATGCCGACCGGGTGTCGCCTCCATAGACGCGCTGCATCTCGGCGGCGAGCACGATGGCAACCATCTGCTCGGCAACGACGCCGGCGGCCGGGACCGAACACACATCGCTGCGCTCGCGGAACGCATCGGCCGCTTCCTTGGTCGTCACATCGATCGATCGCAGCGCCCGCATCAGGGTCGACAGGGGCTTTTGGGCGGCCCTGACCCTGATGAGGGAGCCATTGGAGATGCCACCCTCGATGCCCCCCGCCCGATTGGTGTCCCTCACCACTCCGTCGCCGTCTTCCCCGATGCGGATCTCATCGTGGGCCTGCGTGCCGAAGCGGGCGGCGGAGTCGAAACCGTCACCGATTTCGACGGCCTTGATGCCGGGGATCGACATGAGCGCTCCGGCGAGCAGGGTGTCGAGTCTGCGGTCGTAATGGACGTGGCTGCCCACACCGGCCGGGACGCCGTCGGCGACGACTTCAACGATGCCGCCGAGCGTGTCGCGGTCGCTCTTTGCGGTGTCGATGGCGGCGATCATCGCGATCTCTGCGTCCTGGTCGTCGTACACGCGCACCGGTGATGCGTCGATGGCTTCCCCGTCGGTTATGGCCGGGATGAGATCCTTTGCGGCGGCGATGGGCCCGATGCGAACCACATGGCTGAGCACGCTAACGCCCACCTCGGCGAGCAGCTGCTTTGCCGCGTACCCTGCGACCGTACGCGCCGCGGTTTCCCGAGCCGACGCCCGCTCCAGGATGTCACGGGCGTCATAGGTGTTGTACTTCTGCATCCCTGCCAGATCGGCATGTCCCGGTCTGGGAGTGGTCATCGGTCGCTCGGTGGCACCAGGCCCTGGTGCCATCTCGGCCGACCAGCGTTCCCATTCAGTGTTTCTGATGGCGACCGCGACCGGGCTACCGAGCGTTCGCTCGAACCGGACCCCGCCGAGCACCTCGAGCTCGTCGCGCTCGATGCGCATTCTCGGCCCTCTTCCGTGCCCGAGGCGGCGCCTGGCCAGCTCCGCGCTCAGCCCGTCGACGGTGAACGCCAGGTCCTTGGGCAGACCCTCGACGATCGTCACCAGCGCCGGGCCGTGGGATTCACCTGCTGTGAGAAACCGAATCATCGGGCCATCGTCGCAGCGCTGCCGCGAAATGTCATCCTCCCCCGTTCCGATACCAGTCGGCGAGCGCCGATCCCCAGGCCAGGGCGACATAGGACCCCACAACCAGGTACGGGCCAAACGGGATGGCATCCTTCCTGCTGCGGAGCCTGGAGATGATCAAAACCAGCGAAATCAGCCCTCCAAGCAAGAAGGCGGTGAACACGGCAACAACCAGGATCTCCCACGCCACAAAGGCGGTGAACACGCCGAGCAGGAAACCGAGCTTCACATCGCCGTAGCCGAAACCACCTCTGGCGATCAGTGCAAGCACGAAGAGCAGCCCAAAATACGCAAAACCCCCGACCAGCGGTCGCAGCAGAGGTCCACCCTCGATAAGGCTCCCCGCCAGCAGGAGGACCACCCCGACAACCGTCCCCGGGAACAGGATACGGTTCGGGATCAGCTGGGAGTCGATATCGGTGAGGGTCAACGTCACCGTGACCGCGACGAACCACAGGTAGGCCGGCAGCACCCAGGTCACGTCCACAACCAGCGGCGTCGCTGCGAAGAGAAGGCCGGTGGCGGCGACAACGATCGGCAGTCGCCTGGATTCCTTCCTCACCTGCGGTGGCGCCACATCGATAGCGACGGCCTCGGCGAGCACTCCGGCGACAAGGCCTATGGGAAACAGGAAGAGACTCGCCATGCGGCGCTGGAGCCTATCGAAGTCGAGCGCCCAGAGTCGACAGTGTGCCAGCCGGCGGCAGGGTCCCGCCGGTGCGCTCAGCGCGCCGCTCGTCGCATGGCATCCATCGGGGCGACAACACCGGTCCACAGTTCGAATGAGACAGCAGCCTGGGCAAGCAACATGTCGCGCCCGTCGGCGACGGGGAGACCGTGCCCGCCAAGCTCGCTGACCGCAGGGGTGGGCTGTAACCCGTAGGGGAGATCGACGAGCCCGGAGGCGTGGGCAAGCGTCGCATCCGGGAGGGCTTCACCTTCCATGCCGATCGGGGTGGCGTTCACCACGATCGCTCCATCGATGCCGGTCCCCCACTCAACAACGTCCCCATCGACGCGGGTCCGCTCGAGCAAGGCGGCCGCACCGGCTGCGCGGCGCGCCGCGATGTGCAGGTTGTGCTCGGCGAGGGCAACCAGCGCCGCCGCCGCCGCTCCGCCGCTGCCAAGGACGAGAACCGGGGCCTTCATCGACAGCCCGGCGTCGCCCCAGATCGTGAGGATTCCTGCCACGTCGGTGTTGTCCCCAAAGGCCATGCCCTGGCGGTGCACCAGCGTGTTCACCGCACCGGTGCGCAGCGCCGTTTCGGAAACACGGTCGACTGATTCAAATGCCGCCTCTTTGTGTGGCATGGTGACATTGCCACCGTCGAGGCGTCCGTAACGGACCTCGGCTATGGCGGTCACGAGCCCCGATCGGTCGACCTTCCTGGCCTGGTAGCTGCCTTCGATCCCGGCGGCCGCCAGCGCTGCGGTGTGGATCGCCGGCGATCGCGAGTGCTCGACAGGATCGCCGAGCAGCACGAGGTTCACGGGAGTACCCCGTCCGCCTTCGCCTGTTCGATCTTCGCCTGGTGCCCCGCATACGTCTCAGAGAAGCCGTGACGGCCGTCCTGAGAAACCAGCACGTAGAAGAGATATCCGGTGGTCGCCGGGTTGGCCGCAGCCAGGGCGGACTCGATCTGGACGGTACCGATGGGGGTCGGAGGCAGGCCGGGGATCAGGTAGGTGTTCCAGGGTGAGTCGATCTTTAGATCTTCGGCGAGCACCCGGCCGGGACTGCCGCCGAGGGCGTACACGACGGTGGCATCGATCTGAAGGGGCATGCCCATCTCGAGACGGTTGTATATCACGCTGGCGATGAGCGGTCGGTCCTCTTCCACGCCCGCTTCGCGCTGAATCAGCGATGCCACGATCAGCATCTCGTAGGTGTCCACCCCGAGTTTCTCGAAGCGTGACGAGTCGATGTCGCTGATCCGGTGCACGGTCTCGTCTGCCATCATTTGCAGGATCTCCCTCGCGGGGGTGTCCTGGCGGATCTCGTATCTCGCCGGATACAACAGACCCTCCCACCTGGCCAGCTCATCGACACCCTCTGGCGCTTCTGCGGGAAGCAAAGCTGAGGTCACCAAGCCATCACGCAGCGCAACCGCAAAGTCCTCGACCGGCGTACCGGTCTGTTCGGCGAGGCTCTCGATAGCGGAGGCCACGGTGACTCCTTCGAGCACGATGACGCTCTGCTCGAACACATCCGGGCCTTCGACGAGCCGGGTGGCCACGTCCTCTGGCCTCATGCCCGTCTCCAGGCGGTACATCCCAGGCTTGAGTTGGGAGGCCACACCTTGCTGCTCGACGAAGCGCGACAGGTCTCGAGCCGGGACGACGCCTGCTTCCTCCATCAAGGCGGCGATGCTGCGAGCCGACGCCCCGTTTGGAACCTCTACGGTCACTTCGACGCCGTGGACAATCGTCGTCGTCACCGGTGCGGCCGTTACCGCGGTGGCGAGCAGCCTGCCGAGCAGAAACACGGTGACGACCCCCGCGATCAGGAGCGCGGCTACGACGAGGACCCGGATCAGGGTCCGGTCATGCTTCGTGCTCTCCGTCGTCATCGTGCGTCCGCCTATCGAGATAGCTTTGCAACATGACCGCTGCCGCAACCTTGTCCCGCACCTCTCGGCGCCGACGGCGGCTGACTCCGCCCTCGATCAAGGCATCCTCCGCGGTAACGGTCGTGTACCGCTCGTCCTGGAGCGAAACCGGCAGACCGGTCTCCTCCGCGACCTGGTCCGCAAACGCCCTGGCAGACCGCGCTGCCTGTCCCTCACCGCCGGAGAGCAACAGGGGCAGCCCTACGACGACACGTTCGACGGCCAACTCGGTGACCAGCGTGCGCAACGCAACGCGGACGTCACCAGCGCGCCGGTCGATCACCGAATGTGGTGTGGCAATGGTACCGGTAGCGTCCGATACCGCGACTCCGATGCGACGCTCCCCATGGTCGAGACCAAGGATCCTCAACGTCCTACGAGAGCCTCACGCGCCGCGTCCCTGGCCTTGGACAGCGCATCGTCGATCCGGTCCCCCGCCGGACCACCGGCCTGGGCCAGGTGCGGATCCTTGCTGCCCCCTCCACCCAGGGTCTTGGCAGCGGCGGAAATCAGGTCACCTGCGGATATCCCACGTTCCACCAGGTCCTCGGAAACGAAGGCGATGATGGCTGCCTTCCCTCCGCTGGTTGAGCCGAGCACCCCGATCCCCGAGGGCATCCGGTCCCTGACCTGGAAAGCGAGCGCCCGCAGCGCGTCGCCACTGAGGGCATCTTGTTTGGCGACGAGTAGGGAAACGCCGTTGGCCTCTTCGACCTGATCGAGCAGCCCAACGGCGGTCTCGCTGCGAGCTTCTTGCTCGAATTGTTCGATCCGCTCCGCCTGGGCTTTGTTATCGAGGGCCATCGCCTCGGCCGCCTCCACCAGCCGCGTCGGCTGAGCGCCGAGGGCGCCGGCGGCGGCCTCGAGGTCGCGCCGAATGTGCGAGAGGTACTCATAGGCCGCCGTCCCCGTCACCGCTTCGATCCTTCTGGTGTTGGCGGCAACCGAGCCCTCCGCGATCACGATCAACGGGCCGATCTGGCCGGTGCTTGGAACATGGGTTCCGCCACAGAACTCGGTCGAATAGTCGCCGGCAGTCACGACCCTGACCTCGTCGCCGTACTTGTCACCGAAGAACGCCAGTGCCCCCATCGCCTCCGCCTCGTCCTTGGTGGTCTCGATGGTGGTGACCTGTGCATTCTCTATCACCCGCTGGTTGCTGAGCAGTTCTACCTGGCGAAGCTGCTCCGGCTCGAGCCCGGCGAAGTGGCTGAAGTCGAAACGGAGCCGGTCGTCGGCCACCAGCGACCCCGCCTGATGAGCGTGATCCCCCACCACCTCGCGTAACGCCCAGTGCAGAACGTGGGTACCGGTGTGGTTTTTCTTGATGCGCTCCCGACGTTCACGGTCGATGGTCAACGAAACGTCCTGGCCGACGTTGATCGTGCCATCGGTGACCTCCCCCCTGTGACCATGGAGGCCCGGGAGGGTGAACCTGGTATCCACGACCCGCACGGTTCCTGTCGGGGTCGCAATGCTTCCGGAGTCGCCGATCTGGCCACCGGATTCGGCGTAGAACGGGGTTCGGTCGAGGAAGAGCTCGATCGTTTGCCCTTCTCCGGCAGACTCGATTGTGTCTCCCTCGCAGACGATGGCAAGGATCCTCCCCGTCCCACTCTCCTCCTCGTAGCCGGAGAACTCCGTCGGGTGCACACCATCGAGCAGCGTTCGATATGCATCGGCCACGGCCGCTTCGTCCCCGCCCTTGTAGGCCGCCCTTGCCCGGGTTCGTTGCTCATCCATCATGCGATCGAAGTCGGCGAAGTCCACGTGGTAACCACGCTCGGTGGCGATCTCCTCGGTCAGCTCCCTCGGAAACCCGAACGTGTCGTGCAGCTTGAACGCGGTCTCCCCCGCCAGGGTGCCGCCGGATTCGATCCCTTCCAGCGCCGCGTCGAGCAGCTGGCTGCCGGCGCGCAAGGTCCGACGAAACTGTTCCTCCTCCCTGGTGACCATGGTGGTGATCGCATCGTGGTTGGCGGCCAGCTCCGGATAGGCCTGCGACATGACATCGACCGTCGCCGCGATCAGTGGCGGCATGATCAGGCCATCGACACCGAGCACGAAGGCGTGACGCACCGCCCTTCTGAT
The DNA here is from genome assembly GCA_036985755.1 of Acidimicrobiia bacterium. Classification (GTDB taxonomy): domain Bacteria; phylum Actinomycetota; class Acidimicrobiia; order Spongiisociales; family UBA5794; genus JACZST01. The sequence goes on from BTQG01000035.1 coordinate 16,818, forward strand.
CAGTCGGCGGAGCACATAGCCCCGCCCTTCGTTGGAAGGAACCACCTGGTCGCCGACCAGGAAGGTCGCGGTGCGCCCGTGATCGGCCATGATGCGCAACGAGACGTCTGTCGGCTCGGTCTCGCCGTAGCTCACCCCGGTCTCGTTTTCGGCAGCGGCGAGCACCGGCCGGATGAGATCGGTTTCGAACACCGTATCGACCCCCTGAAGCACGGTGGCCAGGCGCTCCAGGCCGGCTCCGGTGTCGATGTTCTTTGCGGGGAGCTCACCGACCACGTGGTACGGCTCATCCTGGATGGACTGCATGAAGACGAGGTTCCAGATCTCCATGTGCCGCTCGTCGTCGACAGCGGGGCCACCCGCTTCGCCGTATTCGGGCCCCTTGTCGAAGAAGATCTCGGAGGACGGTCCGGCGGGGCCCGGCACCCCCATCTGCCAGAAGTTCTCTCTGTCGAGCCGCTGGACGCGCTCCGGCGGCACGCCGACGGCGTCGACCCAGATCTCGGCCGCCTCGTCGTCGGTGATGTGCACCGTGTACCACAACCGTTCCGGGTCGATCCCGTAACTCTCGGTGATCAGCTCATAGGCCCAGGCGATGGCCTCTTCCTTGAAGTAGTCGCCGAAGGAGAAGTTGCCGAGCATCTCGAAGAACGACAGGTGCCGCCGCGTGGTCCCGATGATGTCGATGTCGCTGGTGCGGCCGACCTTCTGGACGGAAACGGCCCTCGCGTAGGGAGCGGGCTCTTCCCCCAGCATGTACGCCTTGAACGGGACCATTCCGGCACCGGTGACGAGCAGGGTCGGATCCAGCGGTATCAACGACGCCGAGGGCACGACGGTGTGCCCGCGGGAGGCGAAGAAGTCGAGGAAGACGCGCCGGATCTCGTTGGAGTCCATCCGGCGAGGTTAGCCCCCGGCAGCGGTCTGGCCTGGGGGACTCCGAAGGTGCCCTCGTAGCCTTGGAGACCTGCAACGGACCGCCGGAGGAGGGCTCGGGCGGACCGGCGGCTGGCCGATCAGTCTCCGCGCGGAACCTTGGCCACGTATGCACCATCCGGGTAACACCAGACCCACTTTTCGTTTGGCTCGATCGACCGGATCAGCGCATGGCCCGTTTGCTCATGGTGCCGGCGGGCATGGGTCCCGGGCGAGCTATCGCAGCATCCGACCTCACCGCATGAGAGGCACATCCGGAGGTGCACCCACTCCGTTTCCTCTTCGACACACGCACGGCATTCCGTGTCGTCCGTCGACTTCACGTCGATCGAGCCCAGATGCGAACAGGCGGGGCGACGAGATGACCGCTGGAACACAACCGTCCGCACCCAATCCATCATGCCTTCGCTGGAGCTCATACGGGCTCGATCCTAGAAGACGCCCATCTCCGGGAACGGTATGGCCGGCGACGTCAACGGTCCTTGCCCAGGATCTCGTCGATCACGCGTAGACGGTCTGCCACCGCTGTCTCGTCACCCGCCTCGGACGGGTGATACAGGCTGGTGTCGATCCCGTCGGGAAGGTACTGCTGGGCGATGACCCCTGCCGGGTCGTCGTGCGGGTACCGGTATCCGACTCCGATCCCCATCTCCCGCTCTCCACTCGTCGCCCCCGAGCGCAGATGGAGGGGCACGTCGGCGCCGGGGCTGCCTTCTACCGCATCGCGCGCCGCAGTGATCGCCGTAGCAATCGAATTCGACTTGGGCGCTGTGGCGAGATACAGCGCGGCATGGGACAGGGCAAACGCCCCCTCCGGGAGCCCGATCACCTCGACCGCCCGGAAGGCGTCCACGGCCACACCGAGTGCCCTCGAGTCGGCGAGCCCGACATCCTCGGAGGCCAGAATCACCATACGCCTGGCAATGAACTTGGGGTCCTCCCCGGCCTCGATCATCGTATGCAGCCAGTACAGGGTTGCATCCACATCCGAGCCACGCATCGACTTGATGAAGGCGGAGATGACGTCGTAGTGCCGATCTCCTCCCTTGTCGTACCGGATCACCCTGCGCTGCAAGGCCTCGGTGACATCGTCGAGGGTGATCGAGTCGCGGCCCCGACCTTCGGCGAGGGTGTCTGCGACCTCGAGGGCGTTCAAAGCCAGCCTGGCGTCGCCTCCAACGCGTTCGGCCAACGCCTCCAATGCGTCTTCGTCGATGACGACACCGCCGAGCCCGCGCCCGGCATCGGCGGCGGCCCTCGTCACCAGGTCTGCCACCTCCTGTGGACCGAGCGCCTCGGTGCGGAACATCGTCGATCGTGAGATCAGCGGAGAGTTGACCTCGAAGAACGGGTTCTCGGTGGTGGCGCCGACCAGGATGATGATCCCGTCTTCGACGCCGGGCAGCAGCGCATCCTGCTGCGCCTTGGTGAAACGGTGAATCTCGTCGAGGAACAGCACCGTCTTGCCCTGGTCTTCCTCGACGCGGCGCGTCGCCATTGCCAGCACCTCGCGAACGTCCTTGACCCCTGCAGACGTTGCAGAGAGCTGCTCGAAGCGTGCCCCGCTGTTGGATGCGACCAGCCGGGCCAGTGTTGTCTTCCCCGATCCCGGTGGGCCCCACAGGATCATCGACACCGGTCTGCCCGCCTCGACCATGGTGCGGAACGCAGCGCCTTCGGCCAGCAGATGGTCTTGGCCGACGACCTCGTCGAGGGAAACGGGTCGCATCCGCGCCGCCAACGGGGCGTTGGCGCGGCGGCGCTGGGCTCGCTGCTCGGAGAACAGGTCCGGCTCAGTCACCCGGCGTCTCTGTCGCAGCCCACTCGGCACGGACCTCTGCGGTGATATCGATGCCGAGGTCGGCGAGTTGCTGCTCTTCGACCGGCGACGGCGATCCGGTCAGGGGGTCGGCACCGGTCTGCGTCTTCGGGAACGGGATGACCTCGCGAATGTTGGGCTGGTTCTGCAGGATGGAAACGAAGCGGTCGACTCCAATGGCAAAACCGGCGTGGGGAGGCGTCCCGTAACGAAGTGCCTCGAGGAACCAGCCGAAGCGCGCTTCCGCCTCGTCCCTGCTGATGCCGAGAATGTCGAAAACCTGTGACTGCACCGCAGGGTCGTGGATCCGGACCGAGCCGGAACCGAGCTCGGATCCATTCACCACGAGGTCGTACGCCTTGGAGATGGCGTGCCCTGGATCCTCACGCATCTGGTCGACATCGACGGGTGCGGTGAACGGGTGGTGGAGTGGGACCCAGTCCCCGTCGTCGTTCCGCTCGAACACCGGGAAATCGACGACGAACAGGTAGGCCAGGTCCTCATCGCCCTGCGGCTGTCCTAGCTCGAGACGGAGCTGACCGAGCACCTCCAGCGCCACGTTGGGCTCGTCGGCGACGATCAGCAGCACATCCCCTTCATCTGCGGCGAGTGCCGACACCAGCCCCTTCTGCTCGGATTCCGAAAGGAACTTGGCGACCGGAGAGCGCAGCGCGCCTCCCTCTTCGACCACCATCCACACCAGCCCCTTGGCGCCGAGTCCCTGGGCGCGGGATACGAGAGAGTCGAGTCCCGATCGGGAGAGCTCCTGGCGCCCTGCGTTGATTCCGCGGACCGAGCCCCCGCCGGCGAGCACGCCGGCGAACGCCTTGAACTCAGTGGCAGCGAATACCCCTCCAAGGTCTTGGATCTCCATGCCGAACCTGATGTCGGGTTTGTCGGTGCCGTAGCGGTCCATCGCGTCGCGCCAGGTGAGGCGCGGAAAGGGTGTGCTCGGAGCCTTGTCGCGCAGCGTCGCGGTCGCTGCCACCGTCAGCGCCTCCAGGGTCTCCAACACATCTTCCTGTCCCCAAAACGACCCCTCGAAGTCGAGCTGGGTGAATTCGATCTGCCGATCGGCTCGTGTGTCCTCATCGCGGTAACAGCGCGCAACCTGGTAGTAACGCTCGACGCCGGCGATCATCAGGAGCTGCTTGAACAGCTGTGGCGACTGGGGCAGCGCGTAGAAGTTGCCCTTGCGCAGTCGGGAGGGCACGAGCATGTCGCGTGCGCCCTCGGGCGTGGAGGCGATCAGCGTCGGTGTCTCCACATCGAGGAATCCCCGCTCGTCCATCACCCGGCGCATGGCACCGATCGCCTGAGACCGGGCGACCAGATTGTCCCTCATCGTCGCCCGGCGCAGGTCCAGGTATCGGTATTCGAGACGCAACGCCTCGTCCACGTCGATGCGGTCATCGAGCTGGAACGGCAGCGGCTGCGAGGGGCTGAGCACCACGAGCGACGAGGCGACGACCTCGACCCTCCCCGTCGGCAGGTCAGGGTTGACCGTTCCTTCCGGTCGCTCTCTGACCGTCCCGGTGACCGACAGGCAATACTCGAGACGCAGGCCGTGGAGTGTTTCCTCGTCTGCAGGTGCATCCTCGGGATTGAGCACGACTTGAACCAACCCGGTCGAGTCGCGCAAATCGATGAAGATCACCCCACCGTGGTCCCGCCGGCGATTCACCCAGCCGGCAAGTTTGACCTCGACCCCGTCGTCGGCGCCGCGCAGGGTCCCGGCCCCGTGGCTCTTCATCGGCCCTTCAGCCATCCCTCGATCCCTTCCACTGCAACGGTTTCTTGCTCTCCGGTACCGAGGTTACGGGCGGTGACCAGGCCATCCGCCCACTCGTCGCCGACGACGATGGCCCAGGCTGCCTCCCGCCGATCGGCCGCCTTGAATTGGGCGCTGACCGAACGCTCGGCGAGGTCGAGGTCGGTGCGCAAGCCCCTGCGCCGCAGCTCGGATACGAGGTCGAGCCCGGCGTCACGTCGACCCGGGTCGGCGATGACCACAAAGACATCGAGTGCGGGCTGCTCGGCGGGTCTTTCTGCCATGAGCATGATGCGGTCTATGCCCATTGCCACGCCGACCGCCGGCGTGGCCCTGCCACCCAGCAGCTCGAATAGGCCGTCGTAGCGGCCGCCGCCGCCTGCGGCATCCTGGGCCCCTTCGTAGCTCGTCGCCAGGTACTCCCAAACGGTCCGGTTGTAGTAGTCGAGACCTCGCACCAGGCGGCCTTCGATGCGGTACGGGATCTGTAGCCGCCTCAGCCCCTTCTGCACTTCGACAAAGTGCTCGGCGGCCGCATCTCCGAGGTGCTCGACCGGGGCGGGCGCCTCGGCCACAACGTGGGCATCTGCCTTGCTGTCGAGAACCCGCAGCGGATTGGAGGCGATCCGGTTGCGGGCGTCGTCCGATAGCTGATCCCGGCGCTCCCTCAGCCACCCGGTGAGCAGATCGCGGTAGGCGGCGCGGTCCTCGGCATCACCGATCGAATTCAGGGCTACCACCACGTCGGGCACCCTCATTTCTTCGAGGTAGCGGTACCCGAACTCGATCACCTCGACGTCGGCGTCCGGGGACGCTTCCCCGAAATACTCGATGTCGCCTTGATAGAACTGGCGCCGCCGCCCCTGTTGCGGCCTCTCGTAGCGGAACATCGGCCCCCAAGCCGCGATCTTCTTGGTCCCGTTGACGCCTCCCGCTTCGACCATCGCCCTCACCAGGCTGGCTGTGGCTTCCGGTCGAAGCGTCAACGATCTGCCTCCCTTGTCGGTGAAGGTGTACATCTGCTTCTCGACGACCTCGGTGGCCTCGCCCACTCCCCGTGAGAACAGTTCGGTTGCCTCGAAGTGCGGTGTCAAGACGATGTCATAGCCGAAGACCTCCGCCAGTTCGGTGAAGGTCCGTTGGGCGCGAAGCCATTTCCGCGATTCTGGCGGCAGGACGTCGTCGGTGCCCTTCGGGGCGCGGTAGCTCAT
>BTQG01000036.1:0-22292 GCA_036985755.1 Acidimicrobiia bacterium
CAGGGGGATATATGCACCTGGGAACCCTGGGTTCCCAGGGCGGGCTTAGGATGACCCGCATGTGCGGGCGATTCGTCCAGACGCAGAATCCCGAGACGTACGCCACGTATTTCTCGGTCGATGTGGTGCGCACCGACCCGCTGCCACCGTCATGGAACGTGGCACCAACCGATCAGGTCTACGCCGTGGCCGCCCACGACGGCGAACGCCAGCTCGGGACCTTCGGGTGGGGGCTGGTGCCCTGGTGGGCCAAGGATCGAAAGATCGCCGCCAAACACATCAATGCCAGGGTCGAGACCATCGCAGACAAGCCAGCTTTTCGCGATTCGTTCCGCGAGAAACGCTGTGTCATCCCCGCAGACGGGTTCTACGAGTGGCAGCGTAGAGAGAAGGGCAAGCTGCCCCACTACATCTACCGATCCGACGGTGACCCGTTGACCCTCGCCGGCCTATGGGCGACATGGAAGGACCCGGATACCGAGCAGCGATACCGTACCTGCACGATCCTCACCACCACGCCGAACCTGGTGGTCTCGCCGCTGCACGATCGCATGCCGGTGATCCTGGCAGAGGGTGTCTGGGACGTGTGGCTGGATCCGGCCATCGAAGACACTGAGGCCCTCCGTGACCTGCTGGCCACCGCCCACACCCCGGACCTCGCCGAATATGCCGTCTCCACCCTGGTCAACAAGGTCGCCAACAACGTACCGGAGCTGATCGCCCCCCTGGAGACCGGCGCCGTCGAGGACTGAGTCGACGTCAGCCCGCCGGCTCCTCCGGAAAGGCCTGGGCGCGAATCGCCGGTTGTTGCCAGACGTCGGCGATTGCCAACCCGCAGGTCACGTGAAGCTGCCTGTAGCTCTAATCTTTGTGCCATGCGCGCCCTTCGCAAGCTGAACCCGGGCCCGGGATTCGAGATGGTCGAGGTGCCGATTCCCGTGCCCGGACCTGACGACGTCCTCATCGAGGTTCTCGCCACCTCCATTTGCGGCACCGACCTTCACATCCTGGACTGGGACCCGTGGGCGGCAGACCACGTGAAGACTCCAGTCACCGTTGGCCACGAGCTGACCGGAATCGTGAGAAAGCGGGGAGCCAACGTTCGAGATCCCGAGGTCGGTCAGATCGTGTCCGTCGAATCGCACATCATCTGCAACACCTGCGACTGGTGTCGCACCGGAAAGGGGCATGTTTGTCCGTCGACCGAGTTGCTCGGTGTCCATCGTGACGGCGCCTTCGCCGAGTACATCGTGGTGCCGGCGGAGAACGCATACCCCGACCCGCCCGACATGCCGCTATCGATCGCCTCGTTGCAAGAGAACTTCGGCAATGCGGTCCACACCGCCACCGTGACCGAAGTGGCCGGCCGCAAGGTGCTCGTCACCGGAGCCGGGCCGGTCGGGTTGATGGCGATCGCCGTTGCCAAGGCCAAGGGCGCCCGCGCTGTCTACACAACCGATATCTCCGACTACCGGCTCGATCTCGCCATGACGATGGGCGCCGACCTGACCCTCAACCCGCTCAAAGACGACATTGGCAGCGTGATGTCGGACGCTACGGCGGGCGAGGGGGTCGACGTGCTTTTCGAGATGTCGGGAGCGCCTGCGGCGATCGAAGCGGGATTCGCCGCGCTCAAACCGGGCGGAGTTGCAGCAATGCTCGGTCTGACCGGGAAGAAGATCGAGTTCGACTTTGACGACAACATCATCTTCAAGGGCGCGACCGTGTACGGGATCGTTGGACGGCGGATGTCGCAGACATGGCTGGAGATGCGCGGGCTGATCCGATCCGGAGCGGTCGACTTGGCCCCCGTGATCACGCATCGATTCGCCCTCGAGGACTACGAGAAGGCGTTCGATTTGATGGCGTCGGGCGAGTGCGGCAAGGTCGTGATGTTCCCCGACCCATCCCTTGCCGACGGGCCGCTGAGCTGAGGGAGACGAAGTGACGGACAAGACGTCGTACCTGCGGGATGAGTTGTCTGCCCTTGACGATCAGGGCCTGTACAACACGATTACCACCATCGACGGACCGCAGGGAGCGTGGCTGTCGGTCGGCGGGCGCGACGTCCTCAACTTCTGCTCCAACAACTATCTCGGCTTGGCCAACGACGAACGTCTGGTGGCGGCGGCGAAGGCGGCGCTCGACCGGTACGGCATCGGGCCGGGGGCGGTCAGGACGATTGCGGGCACCATGACCATCCACGACGACCTGGAGCAGGCGCTGACCCGGTTCAAAGGGGTCGAGGCGGTCATCTCGTTCCAGTCGGGGTTCGCAGCCAATTTGGCGGTGATCCCTGCACTTGTTGGCGCCGAGGATGTGATCATTTCCGACGAGCTCAACCATGCCTCGATTGTCGACGGAGTTCGCCTCGCCAGGGCCGGCCGCAAGATCTACTCGCACCGCGATGTCGACGCCCTGTCCAATCGGCTGGCCGAGGCGCGGGCGGAGGGAGCGCGTCGCATCCTCGTCATCACAGACGGGGTGTTCTCGATGGATGGGGACATAGCCCCTCTGGATCGGATTGTGGACACGGCCGACGAGCACGACGCCATCGTGATGGTCGATGATGCCCACGGCGAGGGAGTACTGGGTCGCAGCGGGCGCGGGATCGTCGATCACTTCGACCTCCACGGCAGGGTCGACGTCGAGGTGGGCACGATGTCGAAGGCGTTCGGTGCTGTGGGTGGTTATGTCGCAGGTTCCAAAGATGTCGTCGACTGGCTTCGGCAGCGGGGCCGGCCCTTCCTGTTCTCCTCAGCGCTGACCCCACCTGACGTGGCCGCCTGCATCGCCGCAGTCGAGGCGCTGGACGCCTCGACCGACCTGGTCGATCGGCTGTGGTCGAACGGAAAACGATTCAAGGAGATGATGTCAGGCGCCGGTTTCGACATCGGTATCAGCGAGACTCCGATAACACCGGTCATGCTCGGCGATGAGCACCTGGCAAGGGAGGTGTCGCGTCTGCTCCTCGAGGACCACGACGTGTTCGCCCAGGCCATCGTCTTCCCGACCGTGGCCAAAGGCAAGGCGAGAATCCGCGTGATGATCTCGGCGGCGCACACCGATGCCGACCTCGCCGTTGGGGCCGAGGCATTCACCGCTGTAGGAAAGCGGTTGGGCGTTGTTGCCTAGCGCCAGACCTCGCCCGGTGACGCTGGGGTGGGGCGTTTTCGTTGTCGCCCTCTTGATCGCAGCGATGATCGTGGTTGGCGCCGACCCCCAAGCTGATGGTGACCCTTCTCCATTCCTGGCGCTGATCGTGGTCGGCTTCACCGCTTTCAGCCTGGGTGCGATGGTTTGGTACCGAACGCTGGGGTCCGCAGCCTTGCTCAGGGCAGAGTCCAACGAGGAGATCCGGCAGGCATACACGCGTCGCATGACGGTTTCCAGCACCTTTGCCCTGTTGCCGATGCTGCTCGGGTTCGCTCTCGCTCTGGCCACCGGGCACGTCGATCTGTTCTACGGCACGTTTCTCATCTCGCTGATCGCACTGATCTACGCCGCGCCGCGCAAGCGGGACACCGACCGATTGGACCGGGCAATGATCAGGCGGAGCCGCCCGTTCAGGGTATCTGCGGCCATCGAGCCACGCGAAGGCTAGACGTCGATCCACGAGGCTGCGGTCCATGCTGCGGCAGCCGGCAAGGCGTGCCGGCATCCGAAAGAAACCGGCGATCGCCCTTGTTCAACGATGAGGTCACTAGTTTGTTGGCCCTGGAAGATCGATCTATGTCACAAGAGGCCCAAGAGACACAAGCGCAGCCGTTCGCCTGGGGACGGCTCCTGATACGGATCGCCCTCCTTGCCGTCGGCGGAATCTCGCTGTACCTGTTCCTGCCGAGGCTGCTCGACGTGTTCGAACAAGCGCCACAGCTGGAGAACATCCAGTGGCGGTGGTTCTTGCTCATGGGGGCGTTGATGACCGGAGCGTTCGTTGCGTTGTGGGAGTTGACCCGGATCGCCGTTCCCGGGATCTCGTGGTTTGTCGCCTCGACCTCGCAGCTGACCTCGAACGCTGCGGTGAAGCTGACTCCTGGCGGGATCGTCGCCGGCGGGGCCTTCTACTTCAAGATGCTATCGGCGTCCGGTGTCCCCATGGTCCATGCCGCCGCCGCCTTGGCTTCGATTGGCGTGCTGTCCAATCTGGTGTTGTTCGGCCTTCCGGCGGTGGCGCTGATCATCGCCGCGATTTCGGCCCCGATTCCCCAGGGGATGCTGCCGGTGGCGATCGCCGGCAGCATCCTTTTCGTCGTGATGTTCTCGGCAACGGTGGCGCTGGTTCGTTTCGATCGACCGCTTCATCTGCTGGGGAAGATGGTTGAGTCGATGATCTGCTGGGCCGCGGAACGGTTCGGCCGGGAATGGTCGTTCACCGAGGCACGGCTGGTGGAGAGCAGGGACCTGGTGGTCGCCGCCCTTGGTAAACGATGGCAGTGGGCCCTGGCCGTGGCCACCCTGAACTGGTTGCTCGACTACGCCACCCTCGTCGTCGCCCTATTCGCCATCGGGGCGAACCCGCGCCCGAGCTTGATTCTGTTGGCGTTCGCGGGGGCGGCAGTGCTTGGCATGATCCCGATCACCCCGGGTGGGCTTGGTTTTGTCGAGGCCGGCCTTGTCGGCATGTTGACCATTTCCGGGATCCCGGCCTCGGACGCTCTCCTGGCAACGCTCGCCTATCGCATGTTCCAGTTCTGGCTCCCGATCCCGGCCGGCCTGGTTGCTTACGTCGTGTTCCGAAGCCGCTACGGCAAGCTGTCGGAGTTGCCAGACGCGGCCTGAGGCTCTTCGTGCCACCCCGTCGTACATGTCTGGACATACCGTTGCGGTACACCTCGACACGTACGAAGAAGAGATGTGCGACCATCAGCGCATGCGGTTGGGCGAAGCGGAGGCGTGGGAACGGGTCGAGGCGGCCCGGCATGCGGTTCTGGGGACCGTGCACTCGGACCGGGGCGTCGATCTGGTTCCTGTTGTCTTTGCGATCGATGAGGCTCACCTCCTCTTCATCCCCGTCGACACGGTCAAGGCGAAGGTGTCGACCCGGCTACAGCGGATCGACAACCTGCGAAACGACCCGCGTTGCACCGTGCTCGTTGAGGCCTACGACGACGACTGGTCCCGGCTGTGGTGGGTTCGCATCAACGGGCACGGTGCCGAGGCATCCGCCGCCGACACGGAGCGTTTCGTTCCATTACTGGCCGATCGCTACCCGCAATATCGTGATTCAGCATCGGTCGTTGGGGGAGTGGTGGTCCGGACGGTCAACGTCGCCGGATGGTCGGCCCGCGACCTGACCGGCGCACCGGCCGTCAGGTGGAGTCAGTCCTCCGACACTCTTCGGTAGCCTTCGACTCTGGCAGAGAATGCGTCCAGATCGCCAGCGCCCGGTTCGTGCGTCCAGACATCGATCCCGGTCAGCAGGTCCCGATAGCGGTCTGCCTGCTCGGCGCTGACAAGTGCCCGAATGGGGATGCCGGTCTTCACCACCTCCTGGTAACGTCGCAGGATCGCTCGATGCTGGGGACGGTCGAGGTCGAGCTCGAAGACGATCCCGTGCGCCCCGGTCACCATGTCGCAGTGGCCACCCCGTTTCAGGATGGGACACAGCGTCTTGGCATCGGGACCGTGACAGATGGTGACCGCGTGGCCCATGCCCTCCAGCGCCGTCACCTGGGCCTGACCCGTCCCCTCAGGCACGTCGAGAAGAATAATCCCGTGGAGCGATTCCACAGCGTCTCCTTTCATGACGATTCAATGCCACGAGCCCAACCATTTTTAGAGGCGAAAGTCACGTTGTTGGGCCTCGAGTCGTGCTTCGGGCTGTACGAGCTCCACGCCGGGCAAAGCTACTCGCATCTGCTCCGGCGGTGGGGTCATCCGTCCTTGTCGCCGGCTTCCCTCAAGTAGGCGTGGATCTTGGCCAGATCCTCGTCGGAGAGGACGACGGGCTCGTAGGAGGGCATGTTCCTCGGGCCATCACGGACGTCCTCTGCAAACCCCCCGATCGATCCGACCTTGCCTGCCAGCTCAGGAGCTACGACGCCCCCGGCGCCGTTCACCCCGTGACATCCCGAGCACCCGTATTCGAAGTAGATCAGCCGCCCATCGCCCAAGAGGTCTTCGGTGTCCGCGATCGACGGGTCCTCCAATCCGGGCCCGAGGTACGGATACTCGACCTCGAGATACCCAATCGGAGTTCGGTTGTATCCGCCGGTCATGCCGGTCTCGGCCTGGTTGAGTGGGTTCCGTGACAGCACGAACATCATGCCGACCGCAGTGATGATGACCGTCATCGCCAGGATCATGCTCAGCCAGGCTGATCCCGCTTCAGATCCTTCACCCCTCAGGTATGACTCCGTCGTTGGACCGCTCGTTCTGCGCCCGACCAATACGAGCTGGATCGCCGCGTAGGCGAGCAGCAACCAGACCAACCCGATCACGATCATTACGAGTATCCCGTTCAGACCGGGGATATCCACGCCAGCTTCCGGAATGTATTGGGGCTTGCCCCCCGGCGCGACGCCGATCGTGAACGTGAACGGCTCGACGTCGATGTCGTCCGGTCCGAGGTAGGCGACGCGCATCTCTCCATTGTCCGCGGCACGCTGCTCGTACTCGAGGAGAGCGACGCCGTTGGCATCGGTGCTCTCCCGGTCGAGTTCGACCCTTCTGGTGATGCCGCCGAATGACGCCTGGTACGTCAGTTCGACGATGGCGCCTTCGACCGGTGCGTCGCCTGAAGTCACGACGGCTTTCACCGCGACGCGATCGCCTACTGCGACCGAATCGGGAGCACCGACTGCGATCGAGGTGTCGGCGGCCGCGGCAGTCCCGGCGAGCAGGGCGAATACGATCACGCTCGCAGCGACTGCGGTTGTACCCCGGACGGCACCCTTCCGGATCACGGCACACCCCCTGTCGGCTCGCTGTTGTGGGCTGAGCCGGCCGCATCGAGGCTTCCGTTGGCCACCAGCTCCTTGCCGAGGTGATTGGCCAACCGGTCTTCTCTCTCCTCGACCATCTCCCAAACCGCGAGCATCGGGAACACCTTCACCGCGATCGTGATCATCAGGGCGAAAAAGGCTAAGCCGGCGGCGAATATCGACCATTCCTGCCAGGTTGGGAAGTAGTCGGCGGGCTCGTACGGCATCAAGGGCACGCGAAGGCCGGTGACCACGATGAAGTAGCGCTCGATGAACATGGCCAGGTCCACGAGTACTGCGGCGGTGATCACGCCCGGGATCGAGCGCGTCTTGGGGAAGACCATGATCAGCACCGGGACGACGAGGCCGAGCACGATGTAGAACCAGAAAGGCCCGGCGAAATCCTCGAGGAAGAGTTGCCGGAAGGCGAATTCCTCACCCTCTTCGAGCTTGAATCCGACGGTGAGGAATTCGGAGACGTTGAAGTAGACCATGATCACGGCGAAGATCGCAAGGAGGTAGCCGAGGTATCGGAAGTGGAGCTCGGTGATGTACTCCTCCCAGTGGAAGGCCTTGCGCAGGATCGCCATCACGATCACCAGGGTGGCGATGCCCGAGAAGATGGCGCCCGCCACGAAGAGCACCCCGAAGATGCTCGTGTTCCAGCCAACGCGCAGGGTCATGCCGAAGATCCACGACACGACGGTGTGCACCGAGACGGCGATGGGGATGATGATGATCATCAGCACCGTGATCCCTCGCCCCAGGGCGTGTTTCTGGTCCGAGGTGCCGAGCCAGTCCAGTGCCGCCGTTTCGTAGATCCACTCCCGGAAGAACCCGACCTTGTTCTTGAGCCGGTCGCGGAACAAGGCGAGGTCGGGGATCATCGGCGTGTACAGGTACAGGATGCTGGCGACCAGGTACGTGGTGATCGCCATCACGTCCCACATAATCGGGGATTGCCACCGGCCGAAGACGTACACGTTGAAGAATCGATCGGGCCGGCCCAGGTCGATGACCACGAACATGGCGCCGGTGATCAGCGCCACCGCGGTGATGAATTCGGCCATTCGGGTCACCGGTGCGCGCCACTTCGCTTTGCTGGCCCGGAGGATCGCCGAGATGAGGGTGCCGGCGTGGCTGATCCCGATGAAGAACACAAACGCTGAGATGTAGAGCCCCCACGAGATCCGGTCCCGCATGGCGGTGACGAGCAGGCCCTCACGGAGCTGCAGGCTGTAGGCGTACAGGCCCCAGCCGAATACGATCACGAGGAACGCCAGCCAGATCCAGTAGATCGGCGTCGTCTTCAGCACCGGTCGGGTCGTGTCGCGGATGAGACGCTCGGTCCAGTCGTGCGTCGATTCGACCTTCATCGGGTCCACGTCGCCGCTCCCTCCGCTCGTTCGACCCACGGCCATTCCGTGTCCATGCGACCGGTTGTGTACGGGTCGCGTCCGACGAGTTCGCCGTGACCCGGCAGGTAGTAGACGCGTGGTTTGGTACCGAGGTTCTCTTTCAGTCGGTAGCCGTCGTTGGCGGTCAGCAAGCCGGAGGCTCTGACGATGGAGCGGCCGTTGGTGGCGATGTCCTCCTCGAGGTCGCCGTACCAGATGGCGTCGTTGGGGCACGCCTGGACGCAGAAGGGCAGGGTTCCGGCGCGCACCATTTCGGGACAGAAATCGCATTTGAAGACCGTTCCCCTGGCCCCCGGTACCTGAGTCTCTGGTGAATAGTCGGCGAGCAAAGACTCGGGAGGAACGGGCGGGTTTCCCCAGTTGAAGAAGCGCCGATCGTACGGGCATGCGGCCATGCAGATGCGGCATCCGATGCAGCGCTCCTGGTCGATCAACACCGTCCCTTCCGGGGTCGAGAAGGTGGCACCGACCGGACACACCTTGACACACGGCGGGTTTTCACACTGTTGACACGGCGTCGGGATGAACTGGGTCCCGCCTCCGGCGAGTTCCCCCTCGTACACCTCGATCCATTCCATGGGCTCGGGGGCATAGTGGCCTTCGATGCAGGCCAACGTGCACTGTGGGGGGGTGCCCTGGCTCTGACACCCGTCGCAGTTCGCCAGATCGATGATCATCGTCCACTGCCGGATGCGGCCGTCTCGAGCTGTCGCCGGATCGGCCTGGCTGCGGGCTTCTAGCGAGAGCGACACCTCACCGTTCGTGGCAATGAACCGGTCGATCACCGTGGGCGCCGCCATGAGCGGGACGGCACCAATGGCCCCCAGTCCGAGCATCTTGAGGGCGGTGCGTCGTTCGACCCCGGTGATCTCGATCTCGGTCTCTACGAGCGCCGAGTGTTCACCGGGCTCGTCGTCGGTGGACCCTGCCCGATTCGTTGATTGCCGCAGGGCGACGAGCAGCGTGATGAGCAGGCCGGCGGCGAACACACCGCTGCCGACTCGAAGGACCGAAGGCACCGTCGGGGCCGCCGCGACTACGGCGGCCCCGACGGCGATCATGATGCGTGGTGCCTTCACGATCTTGGCTCTCTTTCGACGGGTCCTCGCCATCCTCTTGTCTCTACTTGACGTGGACTTCGATCCACTCTTGGTTGGAGGACTGGACGTGGGTGTCGTCGTGCCAGCCGTCTGGTCCGAAGTCGGGGTCCCAGTAGGCGAGAGCCAGGAGTGTCGATTCCCCGACGGTGAACTGGCTGTCCTGCTCGTCACCGGTCTGGAGTGGGCGAGACATCTCGAAGTACCAGACACCGGGCCCATCCTCTACCTGGTTCGAATGTGTCCACACCCCCAACAGGGTGTTTTCACCGGTGGCGGTGTTGTCGTCCTCGCGGGTCTCGGCGTCGGTGGCCCACTCGTCGTCGAAGTTGCACACCGAGTCGTTGCCCGGATCCTTGCCGTCACCGGCTGGATGGCCGGCGCCGCCACCGGAAGCTACTCCGGCGGCACACTCGAGCTCCCAGTGCCAGATGTCGACCATCCCGGTGGTGTTCTCGCCCTCTTCATCGTCGGCGCCCATGTGCGGACCGCCGGTATCGACGGGGAACATCACCGCCAGGGCTGCGGACAGATGAGCATCCTCGGCGTTCCAGTTGTAGTCGTCGTCGACGGTGAACAACATGTAGATGTTCTCGTCGTCGTGGGCCATCTTGATGGTGACGTCCTTGTTCTCGATCTGCTCATCCATCTCGGCCACGATCGGCTCGAGCGTCAAATCCAAGCCAGCAACCTCACCCCAATCCGACGGATCACCATCAACGGTGATCGCCGCAACCGGCGCATCTAACGACCGCGTCGCCTCGCCGTGTTCGTCTTCCGCTGTGGTTCCCGTCACCTCTGCTGTGGTTCCCGTCACCTCTGCCGTGGTCGTCGTGGTGCTGTCATCCGAGCTGCTGCACGATGCCGCCAGGACGGCTAGCACCGCGATGACGATGAACCACTTTCCTCTGCGTTTCACGTCTGACCTCCTCAATGTGCGGTCGCCGAGCGCGACCGCTTCTCGGTCTCCGTTCAAGGTATGGGAACAAGCCCGGGAGGGGCACAGGGCGGAAGTACCTATCGGTGGATCACATGGCAGGGCCGTCGGCGGTCCGTTCGATCCTCGACGAGGGACCTTTGGCCCTATGCCGTTGCGGCGTCGGCCATAGGTAGTCGATGTCTCACGAGATGAGGCCGAGACGGAGGGCAACAGCGACCGCCTCGGAGCGTCGCTTCACTCCGAGGGTGCGGTATATCCGACGTAGCTTCGCTTTCACTGCGGCTTCGCTCACGTCGAGGTGTTCCGCCAAGTCCGCGTTGTCAAGGCCCTTGGCGAGGAGCTCGAGCAGGCGCTTTTCCTCAGAATCAGGGTCCTCGATCGTTCCGGCCGAGCGAGGCTCCACCATGCTGGCAATGAGGGGGCCGGTCAGCTCGCCCTGGATGTATGACTGCCCCGAGGCGACTGCGTGCAACGCTCTCCTGAGCTCTTCTCGGTCGACACTCTTCAACAGATAGCCGGATGCTCCCAGTTCGACCGCCCGGCGCAAGTACACCGGGTCGTCGTACATGGTCAGGATCACCACACGAACCGGATCTTGGCGATCGCGGAGGTTCTCCAGGGTCTCCAAACCCGACAGGCCAGGCATGCGAAGGTCGAGCAGGACGACGTCGACGTCGACGTCGATGTGGTCGAGGACGGCCAGCAGGTCGATGCCGTCCTCGACCTCTGCCACGATCTCGATCTCGGAATCATGGGAGAGGATCATCCGCAGGCCCTCTCGAACAATGCGGTGGTCGTCGGCGATGATCACCCTCACTGCTCACCTCCCTCGTCGACCACCGCCGGTACCCAAGCTCGGAATAGGGTGCCGCTGGTGTGCAACTTCCGGACCTCGAGGCCTCCACCGAGAGTCGCCAGCCGCTCTTTCGTGGTCACGAGGCCAAGACCGGGTGATGAGGAGATGCCGACACCGTCGTCCTCGACATCCAGCACGACCGTTTCGCCGTCTCGGCGAAGGCGGATCGAGATGGTCGACGCCTCAGCATGTTTTCGCACATTGGTGATGCCCTCCTGGGCGGCGCGGAACAAGTTGACCCGTTGCCAGAGCGACAGACCACGGCAATCGTCGAGACCGACATCAACAACCAGGTCCGTCTCCCTCCCGGTGGTCTCTGCGAGGTCGGTGACGGCGTCGGCCAGGTCGAGTTCGGCGCCGGGCTCATCGCGCAACCGGCGCAGCTCGGTACGCAGTCGCGCCTCGACGCCCAGCACCAATGTGCCGATTCGAGCCAACTCGTCATCAACCGCGGTTCCCGGCTCCACTCGGGCGCGACAATCTTCGATGCCAAAATGGATGCGGTAGAGCGGCTGGCCAATGTCGTCATGGAGAGCGCCGACGACCCGCTTTCGCTCCTCCTCTTGGGCATTGACGAGCTCGGAGAGGAGGTGCTCGGCCTGGCGCCTTCTCCTGGTCAACGCACGGCCGTTTCTGACGAAGAGCACGATCGTGAACACGGCCAGAAAGCCGATGCCGATGGTGATGCTGGCCCACACATTCGTGCGGATGCTGCCGACGGTGGCGAAAAGTGGGTCGGCGTTTTCATAGACCTCGAACACCGCGCCGATCGAGCCGTCTGCCGCCTCCACCGGAAGGTAGAACTCGATGAGAGCGCCATACGTTCGATCCGCTGCGTTCTCGGGTCGCATGAGGTCGGGAGGGCCGTATCGCGTATCCCCGTCGAATGCTTTGACCAGGTCCTCGGATGGCGAGTACGACCGGCCAATGAGGCTGTGGGCATCGGAGTACACGATCGTGCCGTCTGCCGTCCACAGCTTGACCCGCACCGCTTCGCGGCCCATCAGGCGTCGCTGTACGGCGGCATCGAGATCGTCCAGTTCGGACGGCGAGAGCCTGCCGGTCGGGATGAGTTGGTCGATGACAAAACCGTCGACGACGGTGCCCAGCGACTCCGCTTCCGAAGCGAGCAGAAAGTGCTCCACCTGGTGGGGGATGGTGACCCCCAGCGCTACGGCGATGGCAGCCGACAACACGAGCGCGATCACGGCCGTCCGACCGAGCGTTCCCAGCACCGACCATTCGGTCTTGAGCAAACCGGCCGCACCCGCGGCGGGGCTCGTATCCGTCGCAGCCTCGGTACGCATCACCATTCGATGATCATGCCACGCATTTCGCCAGGCCATCCGGGCCTTGTGGCCCTAATAGCCCGGATAGTTTTCCGCGACGATGGCATCCGGGGAAGGTCGGTTCACGTGTGCCATCTCGCATCGAGATGGGTATGTGATTCTCCAAACCGCGCCATGCCCGATAGCCGTTTCGCGACCCCGTATCTGCCAGATGAGATCTTGCGCCGAGAGTTGTGCAACTCGTATCGAGCCTGGCGCGGAGCCAGGGTCATGGGACCCTAGACCGCGTACTCAACCAGGGGCACGCTGTAGCCATGACGAGGCTGCGTACATCCCTCGATGATGCCTGAAAGGTGGTGGATTGCATGAGAGTCCGGATCGGGACTGGTCTC
The DNA here is from genome assembly GCA_036985755.1 of Acidimicrobiia bacterium. Taxonomy (GTDB): domain Bacteria; phylum Actinomycetota; class Acidimicrobiia; order Spongiisociales; family UBA5794; genus JACZST01. The sequence goes on from BTQG01000036.1 coordinate 12,919, forward strand.
GCATTGCTGGTCGTTCTTGGTGCGATCGGTAGCGCCTGCAGCGGACCCAAGGCGTCTCTTCCGACGACCTCTTCTTCGGTCATCGGTGATCTCACTGGAGTACGCATCGAGGTCCACGAAGCTCCCGGCTGAGGATGCTGTAAACAGTGGGTCGGGTACCTACAGGACAACGGTGCGACTGTCGAGCACTGGGAAGATCAGGATCTCGCGGCATTCAAAGCAGAAGTGGGTGTTCCGGGCGAGGCCAGCTCGTGTCACACGGCGCTCGTTGACGGCTACGTCGTCGAAGGCCACGTCCCGGTAAGCGCTTTGCTTTCCTTACTCGAGACCCGACCCCAGGCAGTGGGGCTCGCGCTTGCTGGGATGCCCCCGGAAGCTCCCGGCATGGGTGGCGACCAGGAGGGTTGGGATACCCAACCGGTCGTGTTGATCAACCATGACGGATCGCTCGAGCCGTTCGACTACTAAGGACCGGTTCGTTCCCGAGCCTTTCGGTTTCGTGGGTGACGCTCCTACCGCTACATAGCCTCGGAGTGAGGCCGGTGTCGTCCATAGACTTGTTCTTGCTTGCATTCGACTTTGCTTTCCTCAGCCGTCAGACCGGCCTCACCGCAGGCAACATCTTCTCACCCATGACCGCGTCGAGGCCGCGGGGTACGTCGCCATCGTCAAGACCCACGCCGGCAAATGATCCCGTACAACATGCGCCCTCACCGGCGCAGCGGCGGCGCATTGGAGGGCTATCGACAGCATGTCGGTGGCTTGGTCCCAGGGGCCGCCCGGCCGCGGCTGGCTAGGGTTGCGCCGTGCCCCACCAGTGGATCAAGTTCTTCCACATCGCGTCGGCGATCGGTTTCGTATCCATCCACGGAGCTTCGATCGTCGTGCTGTACGCCATCCGCAACGAGCGCGACCGCGGTCGCATCAAAGGCATCCTGGACTTCTCTGCGGGGACGTCCACCGCCATGTATTGGTCGCTCGGTGCGGTGGTCGCCACCGGTTTCTGGTTGGGATTCGAAGAGAGCGAGTTGTTCCGTGAGGCCTGGTACTGGTTGTCGCTGGTGCTGCTCGTGCTCATCAGTGTTTTGATGTGGTTCATCGCCAAGCCTTTCACCAAGGAGGTGCGGGATGCTTGCGAGATCCGCCCCTCCGGCGTGCCCCGCGTTGCCGACGCGGAGCTCGCCCAGACGCTGCACTCGTTACGGACGCATGTCATCACGGCGATTGGCGTCATCGGGCTGGGCGCCATCCTGTACCTGATGGTGTTCCAGCCCGCCCTGTAGCGGACTCAGGCGGGGCGGAGGGGTTTGCTGGCGGGACCGTGGACGACCTCGCCCAGTGGTCCGAATCGCGAGCCGTGGCACGGGCAGTCGAATGTCTTGTCGCTCGGGTTCCACGCCACCAGACAGCCCATATGGGGGCAGCGAGCCGACATCAGATGGAGCTCGCCGCGGTCGTCGACGAAGGCTGCCATCTGCTCTCCGTTGCGTTCGATGACCCCACCGTCGCCTGGCGCCAGTTCCGATTCGAGTTGGCGGACCGTGCGGGACAACAACACGTCGCCCCTGGCGCCTTTGAGCACGGCTCCCGGCACCGACTCCCCCGGCAGGATCCTGACTCCGGTCATGCCCTTGTTACCGACGACGATGAGATCGGCGTCGACGTCCCCTGCCGTTTCGAGAATGCGCTTCGCCGGTGATCCCTCGAGCAACCGGACATCGGTGGTTACGCCGCTGCCACAGGTGGAGACCGTGTCGGCCACGATGAGCTCACCGGTTGCGGGGTGGCCGACGAAGACGAGAGTCACCGAGGCATCGAGGGTGCGGGCCAGGTCGTATCCACGCCCCGCCGCTCGATCCGCGGTCACCGAGCCATCGGTGGCGATCAGAACCCGGCGGTAGTGGTCGGGGCGATCGGCCCCTCTTGGGGCAACCAGTAGCACGTCACATGGGGAACGGTGTGCTACCTGGCGGGGGAGCCGAGCCACACGGTCGCCGCCTCGCCCGAGGATCATCAGGCCGGCACCGGCGTCGACGGCGGCACCGGCGAGCGACGTCGCCGGACTCTCGGTCCGCAGCTCGGAGGCGAGCCGGTCCTCCGGGATCCCGGCCTGACGTGCCTGATCGAGGGCACCGGATAGCAGCCGGTCTGCCTCCGGCCCCGCTGCTCCGGCATACACCAGCGTCACCTTGGAGGCCGCCTTGGCGAACATCGCCGCCACCCCGTAGGTCTCCGAGGTCGTCGACGGGCCCACGGCGACGACGATCCGCTGATAGACGCCGGGTATCGTTTCCGGGTCTTGTGCCTGCACTGATGCTTCGCTTGAGTGGGCCGCCGAATCTTTCGCCTCGAAGCCGAGCTGGATGTGAGCGCCGTCGCACATCGGCTTGTTCTCAGACCGGCCGCAGCGGCACAGCGTGACCCGGTTGCGGGTCTCCAGCGGGACCCCGTCGCTGCGCACGATCGAAACGCCGCCGGTCACAAAGAGCGGCCCGTCCTCGACGGGGGATACGGCGAGGGGCAGGTCGGTCTCGATGATTTCGCCATCGATCTCGTAGACGAGGGCTCCCGATGGGCAGTGCTCGACCATCCCGATGAGCTGGGTCCGCACGTTGCTGTCTCCGGTGTCGGGCAGCATCTGATGCCAGTCGGTACTCCGGTTGGCGCAGAAGCTGGCATGAGCGCACAGGCCGCCGACGCGATGCACCGTTATGCCCGTGCCCTCGTAGGTCTTGCTCTGGTCGAAGAACCGCCCGTCGGATGCGGCCTCGGTGCCATCGAAGTTCACCGTCAGATGGCTGTTGTCGCAGAACGGCTTGCTCTGCGACTCCCCACACCGGCAGAGCAGGACCGGTGATTCGTAGGCAAGTTGGTCGGCGGTCGCCCAGGCCAGCGGCTCGCCCCGTTCGGACGTCACCACACGCTTGGGGGTAATGGGAACGTCGCCCGACAGCTCGTATGGGCCGTCCGGGGTGACGGTGATCTGGGGCCGTCTCGTCTCTGTGGACATGCGCCGTGGACCTTACTCGGGAGGGCACCGGGCCGTTTCTTCGTCGTACGTGTCTGGACATACCGTGGCGGTATACCCAGACACGTACGACGGGTTCAGCCGCGACCGGGCACCGCACATGCCTCCACGGTGACCTCGGCGGGGCCAATTCCGATCGCCCCCAAGATCCTCGGTTCGTAGCGGTCGGTCACGGTCAGGCATACCCCGGTTTCGTCGGCGCCGGCCACCGCGATGCGCCCGGACCTCGGCCGAGCCGCCAGGGCGGCGCGCACCGCGGTGGTTTCGGCTCGGCTGGGATCGAGCAGTGGCGTTTCGCCGTAAGCGGCCTCCGTCAGCTCGGCAGCCCCGGCCTCGGCACCGACATCGGCGGCAAACGCCACCTCGCGATACGTGGCAGCGAGTAAGGCGACGTCTAGGGCAAGGCCGGTGACGACAAGACCAACGAAGAAGAGCGCGGCCATGAACGGGAGCATCGATCCCTTTTCGTTCAAGGCACGCTCCGGTATTGACTGACGGGGACGAGGGCGCGTCCGGTGACGACGCGAATGAGAGGGGCGCCTTCAGGGCCGATGAGGCTCACCTCGAGCTCCACGGTCACGGATATCCCTTCGGGGGTGGTTACAGCGTGAATCCGCGCCCCGGGAGCCATCGACCGAGCGATCTGCTCGGCATCGGCTGCATCGCCGTGACGGGCGGCCCAGGTCGCTGCGTACCGCGCCGTCTCTTCGGCGGTTGTCGCAGCCGAGCTGATCCGGCCGATCGTCACCAGCGCCTGGCCGACGAGCAACACCACGGCGAAGCCGATGACCAGCGTGCCGAGCAACGCCGTCCCCCGCTCGCCGGTCACGGTGGGAACCCGACGGGGGTCGCCGATTGGACCCGTATCACCACCGGCACGAGGTTGGGTCCTGGGGGTGCCCACTCGATGGCGGCACGGACATCGATGGTTCCATCGATCGACACCACCGACGCGGTTACCTCCTGTGCCCCCGGCACCACCGCCTCCAGCTCTTCGGTTAGCCGCTCCTGCACCACGACCAGGTTCGCCGCAGGGCGCGCTGCTCTGCGACCGGCGGCATCGACCGCCGACTGGGACACCTCCCTGGCAACGAGAACGAACGACAACTGAACGACGATGACGAGAATCAGGAACACGACCGTCATCGCAGCCAGCGACTCGATGAGCACCGATCCCTCTTCTTCTACGAGGAGAAGCCGGTCATCTGGGCGACGATGCTCGACCACACGTCGGCAGCGGCGCTGCGAACCTGGGGCAAGAGCATCGCCACGACCAGAACCGCGATGGTCGCCAGTCCGAGCCACTCGACGGTGGTAGAGCCCCGTTCGTTGCTCCACATGGTCACCTCCTTTCTCATGGGCCCCCGACGAGGCTGCGAAGCCCCGACAGGGTTGGGTACAGCAAGAAGAGGAGCGTGACGGGGACCATCAGGACAAGCACCGGCCCGTAGGTGGCTAGCGCCCGCTTGCCACCCTCTGCGGTGAGATCCCTGGCGAGCATCGCTCGATAGTCGGTGCTGAGGGCGGCCAGCGCGTCCGCCACACGCCCACCCGTCTCATGGGCGTGGGCGAGCAACGTGTACAGCCGCTCCGCTTCCTCGGTGGCCGTCTCGTGCGAGGCACGCTGTAACGCCTCGGTGAGCCCGCTTCCGCCGTGATGGTCTTCGAGAACAGCCTGGAACTCGTCTGCGGCGACTCCGTGTGAGGTCTCGACGAGGGCGGCGATCGCCGTGTTCACCGACTCACCGGCGATTACATGCAGAGCAAGGGTGTCGGCGACAACCGGTAGCTCGAAACGAAGGCGCCGGGCGCGCTGCTGCCTCAACGTCGAGCGATGCAGCTCGTATACGACCCACCCTGCGGCCCCTCCAAGCAGGCCGAGCGGCAGCACCGAGCGACCAGGCCCTTCGACGAACAGGTCTCCCTGGGCCAGCAGAATCCCCGCCAGCACCCCGGCAGCGGTCGCTGCCAGCTGGTGCCCGATCTGTTCGCCTTGTGCCCATCTGACGAGCCGGGACTGTGGTTCCAGGGAAGCCCGTTGCCGGTCCGGGCTCAGATAATCGCCGACCCTGGCGGTCACCCGCCGCGGGCGCGGCAGGGTCACCACCAGGAACATGCCGATCCCGAACACCATGGCGATCGCGTACCTCACTCGAACACCCGTGGTGGTTTGGACAGGGCGGCGGCGCGCCTCGCCGCTAGATAACCGATGCTGGTGGAGACGAACCCGATGGCCACGATCACCGTGCCCGAATTGGTTCGGTAGAACCCGGCGGCCTGCGGGTTGGTCGCGATGGTAAGGCCCAGCAGTCCCCACGGTGCAAGCAAGGCAACCAGGGCCGTCATTCGCTGCTCTGTGAGTGCGGCGACATGAGCTCTGCGCAGCCTCAGCTCGTCGGCGACGGACGCTCCCAGCGATGACAGGACCAGTGCGACGCGGCGGCCGCCGGATCGATGGGCGGCGGCGATCGTAGAGAGGATCCTGTCGGCGGTCGCATCGTCGAGATCGGCGCGGATGCGGTCCAGTGCCGGGACGAATCCGTCACCGAAGGTGGTCGATTCGGCGACGGCGCCGGCAGTCGATTGCAGTGGCTGTGGTGATCGCTCGGCGGCGGCGATGAAGGCGTCCGGTAGTGGTTCTCCGGCGACGACCCTGCTTTGCATCAGGGCCAAGAAGTCAGGCCAGGCCCCGGCCAGGGCCTCGGCCTGGTGCTGCCGTCGCTTGATGTCGAGGCCTACGGGCACGGCGGCGGCGAGCCCTCCCAGGGCTATCGCGACCGAGGGCACCGCGAGGAATCCGAGTGTCAGGAAGGCGACGCTTAGACCGGAGGCCGCGGCGACCGGAAGCACCCACGGTGATGGGAGGCGCAGGCTTGGGGTGTGCATCGTCGGAAAGCGGCCTGTCACGAGGACCCATACCGAGCCTGCGGCCAGCAGGGCAGCGAGGCCTCTCACGACCACCACCGCGTCTGATCGAGCCGCCCGGCGCTGCGGTCGAATCGTGTGTCCAACGTGAACAGGTCGTCGGTGAGCTGGGACGGCACCACCGCGATCTCGTCGACGACCCGCTGCCGGCCTTGGCGCCTCAGGTACACGACCAGGTCGATCACCGAGGCGACCGTCCGCCTGACGAAGGGGATGGAGACGTTCTGGCCGGCGAGCACGCTGTACGAGACGAGCTTCTCGAGGGCGTCGATCGCCGAATTGGCGTGGAGGGTGGCCATCCCTGAGCAGCCTGCGTTGAGCGCCATCAACATGTCGAAGGCCTCCGGCCCACGCACCTCGCCTACGACGATCCAGTCCGGTCGTTGACGCAGTGCCTCCCTGACGAGGTCCCTGAGTGTGATGGCGGCACCACCGTCCATGCCCTCGTCGCGCGCCTGCATCTTTGTCATATCCGGGAGGTCGGCGTCGATCTCGAAGACTTCTTCGCAGGTCACCACCCTGCGATCCGGCGACACCTCGCTGAGCAGACAGTTTACGAGTGTGGTCTTGCCCGCACCGGGGGCGCCGGCGACGAGAATCGACCTGTCGGCCCGGATGGCCTCGCGGAGAAGCGACGCGCCCTCCGGCGTTACGGTCTCTCGCCTCACCAGCTCGTCCAGTCCCGTTGCGGTAACGACGAACTTGCGAATCTGAATGTTGAGACGGTCCGGGTGCGTGACCGGCGGGCCGGTGATATGCACCCTGCTCCCGTCGGCGAGTTGGGCGGAGACGATCGGCGACGAGAGATCGAGACGTCTGCCGGTGCCTGCGAGGAGCTGGTCGGCGATTCGTCGCACCGTGGCGACATCGGCTACGACGGGAATGAGCTCCTTGACACCGTCTCGTACCACGAACGTGCGGTGTCCACCGATCACGATGATCTCCTCGACAGTCGGGTCTTCGAGAAGATCGCCGAGGAATCCGAACCGGGCGGTTGTCGCCGTTGTCACGAGACGACTATCGGCTCGAGTGCCCGCCTGAACAGACGATCAGGGGGGCGTGCTCCGAGCGCCGCGGTGCGTACCGCTCGCCGGTCGTCGATTACGGCCGCCGGCTCGATGCCCGTCCATTGCTGCACCGCTTCGATGAGTTGGTCGTGTTCGTGGCGGGCGGCCCGATTGACGACGATCTGCGGAGGGGGGCCTGACCACTCGGCGACCAGTCGAGCGGCGCGCACCACACCCACGGCGCTGCCGTCGACGACGAGGATGGCCTGATCGGCACGCTTCAGAACCCGATCGTCGGGCGGCGCAGCCCCGAGATCGAGCACAGCCGTGTCGTATTGGAACGTTGCCACCTCGATGACGTCTTCGACCATCGTGGAGCGGATTGCCCCTTCGCCTGGTCGGTGGGAGCCCGTCACCACGTCGAGGGCACCCAGGGTATGCACAGAGGCTGGGTCGATACGACCGGTTGCCCTCACCTGATCCGCAACATCGGTGATATCGGGCCGTGGAGCCAGCCCGAGTCGGATGGCGATCGATGGCGCGTCGAGGTCGAGGTCGATCAGCATCGTTGACCCGCGCTCCGCCGCATTGAGGGCGAGGCCGAGGGCCACCTCCGTCGATCCGGGAGCACCCCTGGCCCCGATCACGGCAATGGCTGTTCCGGTGGCGACGACGGTCTCGCGATCGGCCGGTGGGGCAAGGAATCGAATGGTGGTGATCAGGCTCTCTGGGTCGGTGTCGTCTGGGACGAGCTCGTCGACACCCGCAGCCTGGAGCATGGCCGCGGCCGGGCTGTCGCCTTTGGGGTGCACCCCGAGCACGCTCAGTCCCTTGCGTCGCCAAGCGGTGATCTGTGCCGGTGTCACCCAGGCCACCTCGGCGCCGGCAGCGACGACGTCGATCTCGTCGGCCCGCTCCTCGATCTCGTCCGGCTGGAAGGCTCGGAGGACGATGCGGAGTTCCGCGGTCTCCCGTGCATACGCCACCAGCCGGGGCTCCCACTCCTGGGCCGAAAGAACGGTCGCCACGCGTACCGTCATCCGCCGACCTTGACGAGATCGATCTCCCCATCATGCAGGGCGGTCGTCAACGCTCGGGCGGTTTCCCGGTCGACGGCCAGTAGCAAGGTGACACGGGCCGTGTTCGTCGATGACTCGGCGATGCGCGCTTCCAGGACGTACATCGAGGCGGCGATCAGCTTGGTCTCTGTGGGCTCACCGGGCCTGGTGCTCGTGGCGTACACGTCGACGCGATCGCCAGGGCTCAGCTGTCCGAGCACGGCGTGGGCGCTATCGAGCTCGATCGCCATCGAGTCGGGGGCAGCGAGAGCCTCTCCTGGTCGCAGCAAGCTGGGAAGAATCGGTTCGCCGGCGATGATCGGGGCGGCGAGTACCCAGTCGCCCAGCTCACCCAGCTCGTCTCCTTCCACCAGCCCGGAGGCGTCGGCGACGTGCTTGACATCGATCTCGAGCTCGGCCAACGGGGTACCGGCGGGAAGGTTGGCGCCGGCGATCAGGACCGGTGCCGTGTCCGGCGGCCGGGTGACGACGAGGACGAGAAGGGCGGCGACGGCAGCGAGGCCGATGCCGAGCATGGTCCGGGGGGCGATGGAGGGCAAGGGGATCCGGCGAAGGTCTTCGACGCTGATGGCCATCAGCGGGCCTCCATAGCCACGATGTGCGAGATGGCGATGTAGCGGTCGATGTCCCCGTCGAGCAGAACCACGTGGTCGATGCCGACCGCCTCTACCACTCCTTGGTAGACGTGACCGTCACTCGTCGACAGCACGACGCGTTCGCTGCGGTCCTCGGATTCGAGAAGCCTGTCGCGAAGCGTCATACGGCGTCTCGCCGCCGAGCGGGCGGCATGCTGTTCGGCGTCGAGTGTCTCGTCGAGTCGGATTCGCATCGATCGGCCGATGCGTTGCAGATCGGGGTGCGCGAACGGATCCACCGATGCCTTCCCTTCCCCCCTGTCGGGGTGGCTGCCGAGCCCTCGGCTGCCCGATGCACACTCAACTCGGGCTTTGCCGACGCGACAAGGGTGGTTTTTCCGTTTGTTTCGCGCCTCAGAGTCGGAAGTCGCGCTCTAGCGCGTAAGGAACGCGGCGCGTATGCCTGAAGACACGCTGCGTGTGTTCTTGCAGGCCGAAACCGGGTCTCGCCTACCAGTCGAAGCCGGGCTCGACGGGTTCGTCGACGTCGTCGTGGACGATATCGAACCGGTGCCCACACTCCTCGCACACGTAGGTGATCACATCACCGGGCTGTGGCGGCTCGTCAGGTGGGAATCGGGTGAGCAGGTGGGCCTTGCCTCCACACTCCACGCAAACGATGGCGTCGGCGATCGGTTGTTGCTGGATGCAGCCCTCCTTCCGCTTCCCGATCATCGCGCCGGGTGACGGATCCGCCTAG
>BTQG01000037.1:0-21900 GCA_036985755.1 Acidimicrobiia bacterium
TGACTCCGCGATGGGCCTCGCCGTCGATGCCCCTGGCAAGACCGGAAACCACGGCCCACCCGGCGTCGGCGGCGGCACGTCCATAGGCTCGAGCCAATTCCAGGCCGTAGGCGGTGCAGCGTCGCGTCCCGACGATGGCGACTCCAGGTCGCAGTGGAAGCCGGCCGCGCACGAACAGCAGGTCGGGGGCGTCTTCGAAACGGTCGAGATGCGCCGGGTAGCCAACGTCGCCGCGGAAGATCACGCTCACCCCGAGTCCCTCGAGTTGTCGGCGCTGGGTTCCCGCATCGACCGCAGCCGCCTCACGAACATGCTCCGAGACCTTCACCCTGCCCCGTTCGATTGCCCGGAGCGCCCCTCTTGCCCCGTCGAACCGCTCTCGGAGCTCCCGAGCCCGCTCGGGGTGGAGCCCGGCGAAAGCGAGCCGCAACCGGTCGTCGCTCACAGCCGAGCATCCCGAAGTTTCGTCGCCTCTTCGATGTGGGTTTCATCGACGGCGTCGATTTCTGCGAGATCGGCGATGGTTCGGGCGATCTTGCGGACCCGATCCCAGCCCCTGGCGGTCAAGCCGTTGCTCTCGGCGGCATAACGCAAGGCCCGATCGGCACCCGCCGTCCACTCCAAGGCGTCGAGGTCGCCACGGCCCAGATCCCGGTTGAGCCGACCCCGCTGCTCTCGCTGGCGGCGCTGTGCGGTCGCCACCCTTTGCGCGATGACACCCGACGCCTCCCCTCGCGGGCCGGTCAGCTCCGATATCCGCAGTCTCGGAACCCGGACCTGAACGTCGAGCCGGTCCAAGAGCGGTCCAGAGAAACGCCGCCGATAACGCGAGGTCGCCGCCACACCACATATGCACGGTTTGATGCGATCACCCTCGAAACCACAGGGGCACGGATTGGTCGCCGCCACCACCTGGGCACGGCAAGGGAACTCCACCGTCGCCCCCTTGCGCGCCACCACCACAGAGCCGTCCTCGACCGGTGCACGCAACGCGTCGAGCAGCTGGGGTGGAAACTCCCCAAGCTCGTCGAGGAACAACACACCGCGATGGGCCAAAACCACCTCCCCGGGCACCGGCACCCCGGAGCCTCCCCCGATCAGAGCAGCCAGCGATGCCGAATGGTGCGGTGAGCGGAACGGAGGCAGGGTCGGATCCGGCCGGCGCAGACCGGCTGCGGCCCAGGCCAAAGCGACCTCGTGTGCCTCATCGCCTTCGAGGGGTGGCAGCAATCCGGGAAGAGAGCGCGCCATCATCGTCTTGCCGGCCCCGGGTGGCCCAACGAGCAGCAGATGATGCCCTCCCGCCGCGGCAACCTCGAGAGCCCGGCGCGCCAGCGGCTGGCCGCGCACGTCGGCGAGGTCGGGCACCTCGACGGCTGCCACCGCGGGTACGTCGACCCGCTCGCCGGGCTGGTTCCCCATCGCCACCGCCACCGCGTGAGCGAGCGTGCTCACTGCTTCCACCCCGAGATCGTCCCGCCCCACGGTCTCAGCGGCCGACTGCTGGGGCAGCAGGCACCGCTTACCCAGGCGCTTGGCCACCAAGGCAGCGCCCAGCCCGCCGCGGGCCGGCTTGATCGAACCGTCGAGGCCGAGCTCGCCGAGGGCGACCACATCGGTGACGCCGTGGAACTCGGGAGAGGCGGCGGCGAGCACCCCGAGGGCAATCGGCAGGTCATAGGCGGAGCCCACCTTTGGCAGATCCGCAGGTGACAGGTTGACCACGACCCTGCGGTTGGGAAAAACCTGTCCGGCGGAGGCAAAAGCGGCGCGGACCCTTTCCTTGGCCTCGCGCACCGCGGTGTCGGGCAACCCGACCACAATGAACACAGGCTTGCCGCCGCCGCCGACGTGAGCTTCGACCCTGACCGGGCGAGGCTCGACTCCGACAAGGGCACTGGAGATAACGGTGGCGTTCATGGCTGCACCGTACGCGGCCGGTGTGACACGAATGCAGATGAATCGAAACAGGCCGGGACCGCCGCCCCCCTCCGGCTCAGCGCTACGTCCTCGACCGGCTAACCCGGCCACCAGGCGGTGTCGGAGAAGTTGGCGTACCAGGCAAACCAGAAGGAGTGGCCGCTTTGCAGCCTGAGCAGCTCGGAGCCATCGGCGAGAACCAGAGTGTCTTCCCCTGCGTCTTCGAGCACCAGGGCGAGCACACTGCCTTCGTCGGGCCTGCCGTAGAAACGCGCTCCGCCATCGGTGGGGACCGCAACCACCGTCTGGCCGGCGACCGTGAATACCTGGGGTCCTCCGGCTGCCAGCGCATCGACACCGACGGCGAGCTGCTCGCCGTCGAGATCCAGGGTCGCGATCAGGTCCTTTTCGGCGAACACGTCCGGGACCTCGGCTGCCGGCCACCACACGTCGGGAGAGGCGTAGTACTCGGCGTAGGCGTCGCCGGGCTCATAGGAATAGCCCCCGACGATCTCGTTCCGAATACCCGAGGTCAAAGCACGCCCAGGGATGTCGAGCACGGCGGTGTCGGGGTGCTCGACGATCCACTCCCCATAGGTGGTTACCGTGATCAGGAATCGGTCGAGGACGGTGCCCTTCAGCTCTCCGGCGATGGCTTCTCCGGTGAGCTGATTCCACAAGGTGTCGGTCTCGATATCGACCATCACCTTGTTCGAGTTCCACAACAGCCCCGAGCTCTGGAAGCTGAGGACCCGGTCACCGACGCGACGCGAATACAGGATCCCGGTTCGGCACAGCGTGCAGTTGGCGAGGGCGACCGGCTCTCCGCCGAGCGTGTCGTTGGCCAACTCATGAAAATCGAGGATGCGATGCGGAAAGGCCCGCGCCTCGCCGTTGACCACCGCCCCGAAGGTGAGCTCTCCATCGGTCATCCAGTCGGCTTCGGCGACCGACACCGTGACCGGGGCGTTCAGCTCGGGGATCCCACCACGGCGCACTCCACCCCACTGGATCTGTGAGGCCAGGATCGGATCGTCGATCTGGCCGATGAGCCCGGCGAATGCAAGGTCGACCTGGGCGTAGAGCAGGCTCTTCCAGCCGATATATCCCTGAGCACTGCTCAGCGGCTCGTACGGGATCGGCTCTTCTGCGTGCAGCCACCGCCCGTAGGTGGCGTAGATCAACCGGAAATCCCCCGGCAACGGCTCGCCGGTGAGGTTGGCAAGGCTGGCGGCGATCGGCTCCACCACTCCCCCCGCACCGTACATCCGGAGCATGTCGATCAGATAGGGCACCCACGCCGGGTCACTACTCTCGCCCATGGCATTGGCAAGGGCGGCCACCGATTCGCTCGTCGGAGAGGCAAGCACGGCGGTGGCCCGGGCAAAGATCTGCTCGTTGTTCGCGACATCGGCGACGGTCACGACCGTGGTGGTGGTCGGTGCTGCCGTCGGCTCGTCCTCGGTCGACGACACCACACCGACGATGACGAGCGTCGCTGCCACCCCGAGGAATGCAATCACGACGGCAGCGGGTCTCATCGCAAGGTTGAACTGCATTGCGCGGGAGGAAGTTCCGCGGTCACCGGCCGCCGAATTCCGGGGGCCGGCCCTCGAAGAAGGCAGCCGCCCCCTCGACGAGGTCCTCCGATCCCAGCAGGATGGCCTGGGACTGCTGCTCGAGGGCCAGCGCCTGTTCGAAGGTCATTGTCGACGAGCGGTCCAGGGCAACCTTGATGAAGCGTTGGGCGAGCGGTGCTCCGGCGGCGAGCGCCCCTGCGATCTCGGATGCCGCTGCCTCGAGCTCATCGGGGTCGACGACCCTGGCGGCGAGCCCGATCGCCTCGGCTTCGGCGGCGTCGACGATCCGTCCGGTCAACGCCAACTCCCTGGCCTTGGCCAGGCCGATGATCCGTGGCAACAGCCAGGAGCCGCCGAAGTCGACGGTGAGCCCCCGGCGCACGAAGATCTCCGAAAAACGAACGCGGGTAGTGGCGATCACGATGTCACAGCCGATTGCCAGGTTCATCCCGGCCCCGACGGCCACGCCATCGACGGCAGCAACGGTCGGTTTGGACAGGCGATGCAACGCGGTGGCGGCGCGGTTTGGCCCTCGCATCCATTCGGCGTTCGACGCCGCCGAGGTGTCCGCAGACAGGCCGCCACCGAGATCGGCGCCTGCGCAGAAGTCTCCGCCGCCTCCGATGAGAACCAGAGCCCGCTGCGGCGACGCCTCGAAGGCGTCGAAGGTCTCGGCGAGCTCGTCCCATCCCGCCGGCGGGACCGCGTTCTTGGTCCCCGGCGCCGACAGCGTCATCCAGCGCACCGCATCGCGGTCCTCGGTCGTCACGAAACCCATGAGCGAGAAGCTACAAGGCGCAAGACGCAAGACACAACTTCGTGTCACCGTCGGCTGAGATGATGTCGCGGTGGGAACCGGTCGCATGGCACTCGGAAGGATTGGCGAGGACATCGCCGCTGCGTTCCTGGAGCGGAGAGGGGCGGTTGTGCTCGATCGGAACCTCCGGGTCGGGCGCGACGAAATCGATCTGCTGGTTTCGGTGGACGGGCGCCGAGTCGCCGTTGAGGTGAAGACCGCCCGACACGAACAAGACAGACCGGAGGAGAACTTCGATCAGTTCAAAGAACGGCGCGTGCGCAGGGCGGCCGGTGCGGTGGGCGCGACCCGCGTCGATCTGATCACGGTGGTCTTCGACACGACGGGGGCAAGGGTGCGGTGGTTATCCGACGTCGGGTAGGACGCCGCGACGGCGGAGCTCCTTGTACCAGCAGCCATGGTGCCAGTGGCGACGAAGATCGGGGGCCTCCTCCGGAACGACGACGAGATGACCGGTGCCCGATTCGATCCACTGTTCACAACCAGGGCACAGATAGGTCTTGCGCGCCTGATACGGCTGGATCGGTTCAACGAGCTCGGGACCGAACGTCATCCGAGAAAGGCCCACCCGACGACCACCACAATGATGACGACGAACAGCACGACGATCACGATGTCGAAGATCGTCCGGTCTTGCTCGCGAAACGGGTTGAGCCCCATGGGAGGAACGTAGTCAGTCCTCAGCGTTCAGTTCTCAGCACGGACGGGACGGGAAGCGTAGAACATGCGATGAGCGACTCTCGAGAGACGACTAGATGCGAGCGCAGCGGTCCGTTTCCTCCCCTCTCGGTGTCCTGTTTCGCGGTGGTCCGACGGAGGGCCTCCGCGGCCCGTGCTCTCTCTTGCTCTCCCCTCAGGGGGGAGTCCCGCCCAAAGGGCGGGAGGGGGGTCAAGCCGTGGTCGCGTCAACGCTTTGACCCCCTCCGCCTCGCTTCGCTCGGCACCTCCCCTGAGGGGGAGCCAAAGAGCCTCGCCGCCGGCGCAGGTGTCGCACCCGAGCGCGACTGCTCACTGGGGAGGAACAGACGAGCGACTCTCAGCTCAAGTCGGACGGGACGTCGACCTCTTCGATGTTGACGTCGCGGAAGGTGGTCACCCTGACCCGCTTAACGAACCGGGCCGGCCGGTACATGTCCCACACCCAGGCGTCCTTGAGCTCGAGCTCGAAGAACACTGCCCCATCCAGCGTCTTGGTGGTCATCTCGACCTCGTTGGCCAGGTAGAACCGGCGTTCGGTCTCGACGACGTACCGGAACATGGGGAGCACATCGCGGTACTCGCGGTAGATCTGCAACTCGACATCGGTCTCAAAACGCTCGAGGTCCTCGTCACCCATTCGCCGATGCCTCCCGTGCCTGTCCGCTGGCGATCCTACCGGGCCGTTGAGGCTAAATGCGGCTCACGCCATCGACGGGCGGCGCCTATCTGGGTCGGTGTCGCTGAGCCTCCGGTCACAACCACGACCATCGGGACGACGGCCACATGATCACGAACGCCTTTCCCACAATGGTGTCGATGGGCACCGTCCCAAAGGAGCGGCTGTCCTGGCTCGAGCTGCGGTTGTCGCCCATCACGAACATCTCACCTCGAGGCACGATCAGGGGATCCATGTCCGCCATCATCGATCCCGGTTTCAGGTAGGGCTCATCGATCGGTTGTCCGTCGATGAGCACGTGATTGTCCCGAATCTCGATGCGCTCACCGGGACGGCCGATGATCCGTTTGATGAACTCGGTGCGGGGCACGGAGATCCCGATCGACTCTCCGACGTTTCTCCGGATCGACTCGAACAGCGATTCCGGCGGAGGCGGGACGCTGCGCGGGTCGTCGAACACCACGACGTCGCCGCGCTGGAGGTCGCCGAACTGATAGGCCAGCTTGTTCACCATCACCCGGTCGTCGAGCTGAAGCGTGTTCTCCATCGACGCCGAAGGGATGTAGAAGGCCTGGATGAGGAACGTCTTGATGACAACCGCAACCAGCAGGGCGGCGAGCACCAGGAGGGGCAGCTCGGCCCAGAACGGAAGCGCGTGTTTCTTCTTTGCTGGGGTGTCGGGCTGATCGCCGTCTGGTGCGCTCGGCGGGATTTCGTCGATGTCGGGACCGCTCACCTCGGGCACCCTACTGGCGGGCCGGGCGAACCGGGTCGCCGCCGAGGTAGTCGTGCCACAGCATCCGGGCGGCCACGGCGCGGTACGGACTCCATCGTTCGGCGATGGAATCTGCGGTGGAACGGTCGGGGACCTCACTCATCGCAAACACGTTCGCCATCGAAACCTGAAGGGCGCGGTCACCCGGCGGCCAGGCGTCAGAGCGGCCGAGCACGAACAAGAGATAGCAGCTCGCCGTCCACGGTCCGACGCCGCGAATGTTTTCGAGGATTTCCATGACTTCGTTGTCGGTCAGACCCCCGAGGTGCTGGAGCGCAATCGATCCGTCCACCAGGCCTGCGGCGAGGCCGCCGACGTACCCTGCCTTCTGCCGGGAGAAACCGATCTCGCGGAGCCGTTCGTCGGCGAGGGTGAGGAACGCCTGTGGCGACACCTCGTCTACCGCTTCGTCGAGACGTGCATACGCGGCGTCTGCGGATGCAAGCGACACCTGCTGTTCCAGGATGAACCGCACCAGAGTTGCAAAACCTGGGTCTCGCTGCCACAACGGTGGTATTCCGTTGCGACCTGCGAGAGCAGCGAAGGCCGGTTCGATCTCGGCAAGGCGGGCAACACCGTCGGCCAGGGAATCTGAGTCCACAACGGCGAAAGGCTGGGCGTGGATCGACGGGCCGGGCTCGGTCAGTCCCGCTTCTCTTTGATGCGAGTTGCCTTGCCCACCCTGTCGCGAAGGAAGTACAGCTTGGCGCGCCGCACGTCGCCGCGACGAAGCACCTCGATCTTGTCGATGATCGGGGCATGCACGGGGAAGATGCGCTCCACACCGACACCGAAACTGATCTTGCGCACGGTGAAGGTTGCCCGGATTCCGCCGCCCTTGCGGGCGATGACAACACCCTCGAAGGCCTGGGTCCGCTCCCTGCCGCCCTCGGCAACGCGAACGTCGACACGAACGGTGTCACCGGGGGCGAAATCCGGGATGTCGTCGCGCAGCTGCGCGGCCTCGATGTCATCGAGCGTGTTCACGGGATCCTCCAAGAGGGGAAAGCGAGCCGCAATGGTAGCGGAAGGAGGAACGAAGTCATCGGTCATCAGCCAGCAGCCAACAGCCAACGAAGTCATCAGCCACCGGCCAACTACGGAACGGGGAACTGGCAACTCAGTCTCCCATCAAATCCGGCCTTCGCTCCCTCGTCCTCTTCTCTCGTTGCTGCACCCGCCACTCGTCGACCTTGCCGTGGTCTCCGGAGAGCAATACCTCAGGCACCACCCACCCCCGGAACTCAGCGGGGCGCGTGTACTGGGGTTCTTCGAGCAGCCCGTCGCGGAAACTCTCGCTTGCGATCGACTCCGGGTTGCCAACGACACCTGGCAACAGTCGGGTCACTCCCTCGATGATGGCGAGGGCGGCTACCTCGCCACCGAGCACAACGTAGTCGCCGATAGAGATCTCTTCATCTATGAGGTGCTCGGCCACCCGCTCGTCGATGCCCTCGTACCGACCACATACCAGCGTCAGCTCATCGAGCTCCGACCACCGGTCGAGTGTCGCCTGTTCGAGTAACTGTCCTGCGGGAGCCAGCAGCACCCGATGGCTGGATGCGAGCGGGTCGAGAGCGTCGGCGAGCGGCTCGATCATCATCACCATCCCGGGTCCGCCGCCGAACGGTGCATCGTCGACCTGCCGATGGGTCCCCTTGCCATGGTCGCGGAGATCATGGAGCACGATCTCGAGCAGGCCGTCGGCCTGGGCCCTGCCCACCAGGCTGGCCGCCACCGGCGAGGCGAAGTACTCGGGGAAGATGGTGACGACGTTGATCCTCATCGCCGCTGAGGCCTTATCGACTCAGCCCATTGACCAGGAAACCGGCGGTGGCTTCGGCAATGGCGTGCACGTGCTGTTTGGGATCCTCGAAGCCCATGACCACTCGCCCGCCACTCATCATCGTCTCCTGGATGAGCCGACCGGCGAGCCTCGGATCGAATTCGACGAAGACGCCGGCATCGATGCCTTCCTGGTAGATCTCCATGATCTCGGTCGCAAGTCTGCGGTGGGTGGCGGCGATGGCGACCTGCGACTCGGGCGACAGCCGCGGCACCTCGGTATGGAGGATGAGGCCGAGCTGGTCGGTTCCGACGAACTCGACAAAACGAACGGTGAGCTCGCGCATCCGGACATCGGGCGCGAGATCGGCGGCAACGGAGTCGAGGATGTCGTCGATCAGCGCAGGCAAGTCGCGTTCGACGAGCCGGACGAGCAGATCCTCCTTGGAGGAGAAGTGCTCGTAGAACGTGGTGCGTCCGATGTTGGCCTCCGCAGAGATGTCGGCATGCGAGATCCTGGTGTATCCGAACTCACCGAACAGGTGGATCGCCGCTTCGAGCAGCGCATCTCTCGTCGCCAACGATGGGGCCGCCATGGCTCGAATGGTAGACGTCGCCGAGCGTCAGCGGCGCGTCCTGGCCTCGACCGGTGCGTACAGGGTCGTGCGTTGCTGCGGTACCCGGCCGATGGATCTGATCGCCGCCTCGAAGTCTTCCGGCGCGGTCTCGGTGCCGTGCGACGCACCGGCGGCAGCCGAGATGAGCTCTCCCATCAACGTTCCCCCGAGGTCGTTGCACCCGGCGTCGAGCAGCTTGGTCCCCCCGTCCAGCCCGAGCTTGACCCATGATCCTTGAACGTTCTCGATCAGGCCGTCGACGGCGATCCTGGAGACGGCATGGATGAGCACCACCTCGTCCCAGGTGGGGCCGGGGCGCGATCGGCCACGAAAATAGATCGGGGCACCCATGTGCACGAAGGGAAGGGGCACGATCTCGGTGAAGCCTCCGGTCCGTTCCTGGATCGTCCGCAACACCTCGAGGTGGTTGGCCCATGATGCGGCGTCGTCGATGTGCCCGAACATGATCGTCGACGTCGACCGCAGGCCGAGCTCGTGGGCGGTGAGCATCACCTCGGCCCACTGCGACGTCCTGATCTTGTCTGGACACAGATGGGCGCGCACCCGGTCGTCGAGGATCTCGGCCGCCGTGCCGGGGAGGGTTCCCAGACCGGCGTCGCGCAGCATGATGAGGAAGTCGCGCACCGGGATAGCCAGCGTCTCGGCACCCTGCCACACCTCGAGTGGAGTGAAGCCGTGGATGTGCATGTCGGGCAGCGCCGCTTTGATCGCCTCGACGACGGTCACGTAGAACTCTCCGGTGAACTCGGGGTGGATACCTCCCTGGAGGCACACCTCGGTTGCACCGTTACCCCATGCCTCGACCGATCGTTCCACCACCTGGGGAATCGTCAGCAGGTAGGGGTCTTCGCGCAGGTTGAGCGAGCGCGGGCCCTTGGAGAAGGCGCAGAATCCACACTTGAAATAACACTGATTGGTGTAGTTGATGTTGCGGTTGACCACGTAACTGACGGTGTCGCCATTGGTCCGCTGCCGCAGCGTGTCGGCAACGGTGGCGATGGCGTCGATCTCGGCGCCGCGGGCCAGGAACAGCCGCTCCAGCTCATCCCTGGTCGGCCTGGTGCCGTCGAGTGACCGCTCCAGGATGAGGCGAACCTCGGCGGTGGCGCCTGCGATCCCCTGGTTCGTGGCGTTGAGCCATCCCGCATCGGGCCACTGGATAGAGAACCGTTCCGGGGGATGCGGACTGGGAAGGTCCTTGCCCGGTGCCCACTCGGTGCGAGGCCTGGCGGTCCCTGCGGCGTCGATCTGATCGAGCCACACCTTGAACAGGTCCCGATCCAGCCGCTCCCGCGCCTCGTCGATGGGCACGCCGGGCGGCAGCGCCGTGCGCTCGACGAGCGAGTACCCGACGAGCCTGTCGCGCAGCTCGGCGACCGATTCGGTGTCCCAGGCACGAAGCAGCAGGTCGGTGGCCCCGGCTTCTACCGCACCAAGCGCGTGCTCGATGGTGTCGATGAACACGGAGACGCTGGTGTCGATACCGGGGAGCGTCGCCAACTCGACACCGAGGGCGACCCGGCTTCGTCCCACCCGCAGATAGGCAGCGCCGGTTCTGGCGAGTGCATCGAGAGTGGCCTCTCGATCGTCGGTGGCGGCAATGGTGATCTGCCAGCCGGGAACCCCTTCAGCCGACACTTCGATGGCGACCGCCGGTTTGGCGACATAACCACCGGCCGACGGTCCGCGGGTGCCGGCCGCCACCGGAAGCAGGCCACCGGCGAGGGCGGCGCTGCGATCGGCGTCGGTGAGCTCGTCGACCTCCACGGTGGTGGAGCCTTCGCGGTGGCGCGCCGCAGCCCACTTCTGTGAAAGGTGATCGGCCGGTCGCAGCCGTAGGAAGGTGACGGTGTTCATGCAGATGCCCTCTCTGTCGTGGCGGCGTACCCATCGGCATCCGTAGCCGAACGCACTTGCTCGATGAGGCCGGGATCGATCCACTGCTCGGTGATGAACTCTGGATACACAGGGAGGCGCTGTTTCAGCTCAAACCCTCTCGCCCGCGTCGCCGCCTCCAGCCGGTCGAGATGCGGCCACGGCGCCTCCGGGTTCACCCAGTCGATGGTGAGAGGCGAAACCCCGCCCCAATCGTTGATGCCGGCGTCGAGGTAAATGCCGAAGTCGGCGGTGAGGTTGGGTGGCACCTGCAGATTCATCTCCGCACCGAAGATCCACCGAGCGACCGCTACCACCCTGGCGAAGTAGTCGACACCGGGTGCGGCGCGGTTGCGCATCAGGGTGTCGGCCTTTGGCCGGAAGTTCTGGACAATGATCTCCTGGATGTTCCCGTACGCCCGGTTGAGCTCTTCGAGCACGAACAGGCTGTCGACCACTTCAGCGGGAGTCTCGCCGATCCCGACCAGGATCCCCGTGGTGAAAGGCACCTTCGCCCTTCCCGCTGCCTCGATGGTGGCGATCCGGGCCGACGGCTCCTTGTCGGGGCAGTTGTGATGCGGCATGCCGGGATCCATGAGCCTCGGTGACGAGTTCTCCAGCATGAGCCCCATCGACGGATTGGACCGCCGTAACGCCCTCAAGGTCTCCTCGTCCATGAGCCCGGGGTTGGCGTGCGGAAACACGGCGGTCTCGGCAACCACCCGTTCGGTCATCGCCTGCACGTATCCGAGAGTCGTGTCGTGCCCATGCTCGGCGAGGAAGTCGCGAGCCGCCTGCCACCGCTGCTCCGGCTGGTCCCCGAGCGTGAACAGCGCCTCGGTACAGCCATGGGACTCACCGGCGGCCACGATCGCCATGACGTTCTCAGGGCTGAGGTACTCGCCACCGGCACCGGGCGGCTTGGCAAAGGTGCAATAGGTGCACGTGTCCCGGCACAAGGTCGTCAGCGGGACGAAGACTTTCTTGGAGAAGGTGACCGTCCTTCCCTTGCCGTCGTCACGGAGGCGGCTTGCTTCCACAAACAGCGGTCCGGACGGCAGATCACCGTTGAGCAACCGTAAGGCGTGGTCGGGCTCAGGCACCGGGAACGACATCGAGCGAAGCTATCACACCACCGGTATCTCGGTGACGTTCCTCGACATCGATGGCTAGGTTCGCCTCGGCCGCTTCGCCGTGTGCGTCTACGAGGACCTGACCGTCGGTGATCTCCGACACGACGTTGGTAACGCTGAGCGCACCAGCCGAGGACCATCCCGATGACGACGGTCCCGGGGTGCGATGATGGACGAGTAGGACTGCGAAAACCCTTGCGCCGGTAGGCTCGCCGCCATGAAGCGGGTCCCCGCCGTGCTGGTTTTCGCGGTCGCCCTGAGCGCATGCGTGCCAACGACGCGCCTCGAACATCCGACGACGACCACCCAGGAGCCGACGTCGACAACCGCGACACCGGCCTCGGTGCCCGATTGCCTCGCCGGTGCCCTCCCCTTCGCCGCCTCGGGCATCGCCGCCGCCCTGGACAGCCCACGACCCGACGCCACCACAATCGGTGGAATCCGCTGGCAGGGTGAGGAGGCGTGCGAGCGGATCGTGATCGAGTTCCTCGCCGACGGCGGATCACCGGCCACACGCCTCGGTCCAGTCGGGGTAACGGTTGCGCCGGATTCCGGCATCGTGCGCATCTCGCTTCCCGAGGAGGTGGAGGCTTCGGCCATCGGCGACAGCGTTATCACCGGGTCTCTGGTTGATCGGATCTACGTCGTCGAGGGCATCGAGGACGGACTCGTGGTCGACCTGCACCTTGCGGCGCGGGCCGCGGCGCGGGCATTCACCACCTCTTCTCCCTCGCGGCTCGTCGTCGATTTGCGACCGATTTCTGACGAACCGTTCGCCAGCGCACCCGATGCCGGAGACGGGGTCGTGGTTGCCAGTCCCCTGCCTGGACCCGGTCTGTACCCGGTCCAGGTAGTCGGGTACGCCGCTCCCGGGGTAGAGGCCGTTTCGGTGACGCTGAGCGACGGGGACGGGGTGGCCGTGTCCCGCTCTGTGTCCACTACGACCGACCAGTACGTGTGGCGGGCCTTTTCGATGACGATTTCCGACGGGCCATCAGGCACCGTCGAGCTTCGCGTCGTTACCGACGGTGCCGAGGAGGGTGGCGTCACCGTGGAGCTGGATCTTCCCTAGTCGCCAGTACGTTCGGCTTCGCCGCACGTCGAGCCTCGCGACTCGCGGGTCGCGACTCGTTATCGTGCCCCAGCTCCAGGGAAGGTTCTGCTGATGCAGTTGAAAGAAGGGGTTGTCGACGGAAGCAAGGCGGTGTCACCGCTGCTGATCGCCACCGTTCCCTTCGGGCTGGTGCTCGGCATCGTCGCTGCCGAGTCGTCGGTCGGGCCTGTGCTCGGATATGCGACCTCGATCATCATCTTCGCCGGGGCCGCCCAGTTGGCGACGATCCAACTACTCGATGAGGGCATCGTTGCCGCGGTGGTGGTTGCCACCGCCCTGGTCATCAACTCGAGACATCTGATGTACAGCGCGGCGCTGGCTCCACATTTCCGTGAATTTCCGCGATGGGCGCGATATGTCCTTCCCTATGTGCTGACCGACCAGGCGTTTGCGGTTTCGATCGTGCGATACAACGAGGTCACCGACCCCGCGTACAAACGACGGTTCTTCACCGGAGCCGCCCTCACCCTGTGGGGGTCGTGGCAGCTCGCTACGTTTGTCGGGATCGTCGTCGGGGCACAGCTGCCGCAGTCGTTGTCGCTCGACTTCACCATCCCGCTGGTATTCGTCGCCTTGCTGGTGCTGACGGTGCGCAGCCGGCCCGAGCTCGTCGCCGCCCTCGTTGGTGGTGGAATCGCCGTGCTCGCCGCCCCGGCTCCCTATGGGCTCGGCCTCATCATCGGAGCGCTGGGCGGCATCGCCGCCGGAGTGGCCGCGCACAGGATCACGTCATGATCGCGGCTGTCGTCGTCCTCATCATCGGGATCGGCACCTACCTTGAGCGCATGTCGTTCATCGGCATCATCGGTGATCGGGAAGTCCCGGAGTGGGCGCTGCTCCCGCTGCGCTACGTCGCCCCTGCCGTGTTCGCCGCTCTCGTTGCCCCTGCGGTGTTGCTGCAAAGTGGAGATCTCGTCCTTGCACCGTCGGCGAACCCGCGTGCGCTGGCCACCGTGATCGCGCTGGCGGTGGCGTGGCGCACCAGGAGCGTGGCGGCCACCATCGTGACCGGGATGGCTGCATTATGGCTGCTACAGGCCGTGCTCTGAGAAGGGGTCAGGCGCGGTGATGATCGGGGGGTGGTCTACTCCCCACAGGTCTCTGGCGAGATCGATGGCCTGGAGCGCTTTGGGCGCCATCGACGGGCCGATCGGGTTCCGTTCCGGGTCGAGCCGCATGATGATGATCGAACGGTAGGCACCGGGGCCGATCTCCAACGTGGCATCGTTCGGCTTGTCGGCGTCGACTGCCATCGCGCCGTCGGCGGTGAACAACACTCCCGTCTTGGCTTGGTCATGATCTCCCAGGATGGGGATCAGCATGCCCCCGCCGCGGTTGGTCTCGGCACCAGACACGACGGTCTCCTCGAGGTCGGAGGCGGCGACGTCGAGGTCGCCGGCGATGAGCAGCCGCTCCAAGCTGTCGAGCGGCACGCCGCCAGCACCCGCCTGGATGAAGTGACCGACCGACAGCCGCGGATTGAGCTCGGTGGGCCGAAAGCCGTCGCGGGTGGCAACGCCGTCGATGCCGAATCCTCCGCGGTAGCCGACTCTTTCCTCGAGCAGGGCGCCCATGTCGCGGGCTGCACGGCGCATCTCGTCGCGTATCCCGCCCGGTGGGCTCCAGAAGTTGGCTGCGCGCCCGTAGATGAACTCGGGGCGCTCGGCATGGCGAAAGATGATCATCTCCACCGGAAGGAACACCGCGGTCCCGTCGCGGGTGTTGAAGCCGTGAATCGAACAGGGGATACCGTCGAGGAACGGCATGACCCGCACCCGCTTCGCATGGTCGGAGAACCAATCGACCGCCGGCTGCACATCGGCGGGATCACGCACCCAGCGCACATATTCGCCTCCCCCATGCCAACCCTCGGTGTTATCCGCAACCCACACCGAGCCCAGGTCACCGGCAAGGCGCTGCGCCGCCCCGGGCGCATCGGCAACCGGCACGATCTCCGAGGGGGCCCTGGTGATCCCTGCGGCGTCCACGAGCTCGTCGATCGTCATCTTGTCTTCGAGTGCCCACCACTCGCGGGGCCGGCCCCCGTAGAGCGGTCTGCCCGCCAGCTCGAGCTCACGGCTGAACCCGGTTCGGAGGACCTTCGCCTCGCCATCGGGATCGAAGGCATCGACGGCGGCGAGCAGCTCGGGCGATGGATGCTCGACCGAATCGATGAAGGCGCGAACGCCGCCCATGACCGTGTCGCCCGTGACACGGGTGTAGTGGATCCGTTCGACGTCTGGCAGCTCACCAACTCCCTCGATCGCGGCGATGACCATCAGCGGTCCCGCCGCCCACTCTCGGAGTTGCTCCACCTTGGGCGTGGCCGAGGCTGCGGCATCCGGGGTGAGGATCCACTTCCTGCCGCGGTGAACCTCGGCGATCCGCGCATTGATGGCCACGAGGTCCATGGGCGGGAGGTTACGGTGGGTCCGCCAACCCAGGGTTCCCAAGGGGATATATGCCGCTCCCAACCCAGGGTTCCCAAGGGCATATACACCCCTCCCAACCCAGGGTTCCCAAGGGGATATACACCCCTCCCAACCCAGGGTTCCCAAGGGCATATACACCCCTCCCAACCCAGGGTTCCCAAGGGGATATATGCCGCTACCAACCCTGGGTTCAGGGCGGCGGGTATCCGCGCTAGCTGCTGCGGATCAAGACCTCGTAGCCGATGGTTGCGGCGTCACCGCCGAACTTGGTCATCACCAGGCGCAGCTCGATCGGGGAACCCCCAACGAGATCGTTGTCGATTCCTGCTCGCCATTCCTGGGCGGACCCGCCCACCGCCGTGTGCGGTCACGTCGGTGAAAACTGATCGGGCGTCGCCGCCAGCCCGCGGCGTTCGGTGAGGAAGAGCTCAGCGGTGCCGGAGGAAAACACCACACTCAGGCGGTTGTCGAACACGCCGCCGTCGGGTACCGCAGGGCGTTCCTCGAAGTCGGACCAATCGATCGTCGCACAACCCGACAGGGGATGGTCGCGATCACACACCTGGTCGGGACGCCCGGCATCGAAAAGCCTGACCACCACTACGCCGGTGATGCCGGCCGCGGATCTCGGGACGGTTCCGGTGAGCGTGAACGCCTCATGGAACCCGGGATCACCGAAGGCGCCCGCCGCAGGAACCTCGAACGACCCGGAAAGCACCATGGCGGGCTCGGCTCCATCTGGTGAAGTGGAAGCTCCGGGCGAGCTTGCCGTCGGGACGTCCGCCGACGAGCCTGTGGTGTCTTCAACGGCACAGGCGGCAGCCACCAAGGCGAATGTCGCAACCGCGATCAGGCTCCGTCGCACCATGTCGAGCGTAGCAACCGGCTTTCGCGCCCTCGACGAGGCCGCCGGCTACGCAACGGGAGAACCCGCTCGAAACCGTGGTGGCCCGTCCTCGAACCGGGAACCCGACCCAAAGCGACCTCGACTCAGTCGCTGAACACATCAAGGCGGGACAGACCACCGACCCAGCCCGTTCTTGCGTAGGAAACCGCAACTATCTGCGGAATTCTCCGCAAGAACGGGTCGGGTCTACATGTTGCGGCGGTAGCGACCGCCTACGGCGTACAGGGCGAAGGAGAGCTGCCCGAGCGAGACCACCTTGCTGGCATCCATCAACGCTTCGAAGGTGTTGGCGCCTTCGAGAGCCGTCTTCTGTAGCCGGTCGAGTGCTGCCTCGGCTTCCTTGGCGTTGCGCTGCTGGAAGGCGTGCACCGCCTCGATCAGACGCTGCTTGTCCTCGTCCGTCGAGCGGATGATCGTGTCGGGAATGACAAACGGAGAACCCTCCGGGGAGAGGAACGTGTTCACCCCGATGATGGGAAGCTCGCCCGACATCTTCATGCGCTCATACAGCAGCGACTCCTCCTGGATCTTCGACCGCTGGTACATGCGCTCCATGGCCCCGAGCACTCCGCCGCGGTCGGTGAGCCGGTCGAACTCGGCGAGCACCGCCTCCTCGACGAGGTCGGTGAGCGCTTCGATGATGAAACTGCCCTGGAGCGGGTTCTCGTTCTTGGTGAGCCCGAGTTCGCGGTTGACGATGAGTTGGATCGCCATTGCCCGGCGAACCGATTCCTCGGTGGGAGTCGTGACCGCCTCGTCGTAGGCGTTGGTGTGCAGCGAGTTGGCGTTGTCGTACACCGCATACAGGGCCTGGAGTGTGGTTCTGATGTCATTGAACGAGATCTCCTGGGCGTGCAGCGATCTGCCGGAGGTCTGGATGTGATACTTGAGCTTCTGCGACCGTTCGTCGGCTCCGTAACGGTCGCGCATCGCCTTGGCCCAGATTCGCCTGGCCACCCTCCCGATCACCGCATACTCGGCGTCGACGCCGTTGGAGAAGAAGAACGACAGGTTCGGAGCGAACGAGTCGATCGGCATGTGGCGAGATAGGAAGTACTCGACAAAGGTGAAGCCGTTAGCCAGCGTGAACGCCAGCTGGGTGATCGGGTTCGCCCCGGCTTCTGCCATGTGGTAGCCGGAGATCGACATCGAGTAGAAGTTGCGCACCCGGTGAGTGGTGAAGTACTCCTGGATGTCTCCCTGCATCCGCAACCCGAACTCGGTGGAGAAAATGCTGGTGTTTTGGGCCTGGTCCTCCTTGAGGATGTCGGCCTGCACCGTTCCCCTGACCCGGGACAGGACATCGGCCTTGATCTGCTCGTAGACGTCCGGGGGCAGCACCTCGTCACCGAGCATGCCGAGCAGCAGCAGCCCCCTCCCGTCGTGTCCCTGGGGAAGCTCGCCGTGGTAGCGGGGCCGCTCCAAGCCTTGGTCTTCGTACCTGGCCTGCATGGCGGCTTCGACGTCGTCGCCGAGCCCGTTTTCAGCGATGTACTGCTCGCACTGCTGATCGATGGCGGCGTTGAGGAAGAAGGCCAGAATCATCGGGGCCGGTCCGTTGATCGTCATCGACACCGAGGTGGCGCGATCGAGCAGGTCGAAGCCGCTGTACAGCTTCTTGGCGTCGTCGAGGGTGGCCACCGAAACCCCCGAGTTCCCGACCTTGCCGTAGATGTCGGGCCTGACGTCGGGGTCGTGTCCGTAGAGGGTCACCGAGTCGAAGGCGGTCGACAACCGGGTCGCCGCCATGTCTGCAGACAGGTAGTGGAAGCGGCGGTTGCTCTGCTCCGGGCCCCCTTCGCCGGCGAACATCCTCGTCGGGTCTTCCTCGGTGCGCTTGAACGGGAAGACCCCGGCGGTGAAGGGGAAAAGGCCGGGAAGGTTCTCCTGCATCCCCCACCGCACTCGATCACCCCATCCCGAGAATCGGGGATGGATCACCTTGGGAATCTCGGTGCCGGACAGTGTGGTGGCACTGGCCTCGACCTCGATGGTCTCGCCGCGCACCTCGTACGAGGCGCGCCGACCCTGGTAGGCCTCGACGTCTGTGTCCCAGCGCTCCAGCAGGGCGGCGGCGTCGGGGTCGAGCTGGGCAACGAGACGGTCTCGCGCCTCGCGCACCGCCGGCTCGTCCACCTCTCCCGCCGCGATGCTCAGCGCCTGTGCCTGCACCGCCAGCTCGGCCTGTTCTGCGACCCTGGTGTTGTAGTCGCGCACCACCTGCGAGATCTCCGACAGGTACCGGACCCGATCCCTCGGCACGATGGAGCGGACCCCGCCCAGATCGGTCGGGAGATCCTGGGAGGGGACCAGGTCATCGCCGGTGAGCTCGGCGACCGCCGCCACCAGCACCTGATAGAACCGGTTGGTCCCTGCGTCGTTGAAGTGAGAGGCGATCGTCGTATACACGGGCAGGTCGTCGTCGGCGGCCTCGAAGGCCTCGTGGTTTCGTTTGTACTGCTTGCGCACGTCACGCAGGGCGTCTTCAGCGCCCCGGCGGTCGGCTTTGTTGATAACGACGAGGTCGGCGAAGTCGAGCATGTCGATCTTCTCCAACTGGCTGGCCGCTCCGTATTCGGGGGTCATCACGTATACGGAGAGGTCGGAGTGGTCGACGATCTCAGTATCGGCCTGCCCGATGCCCGACGTCTCCAGGATGATCAGATCGAAGCCCGCGCTCTTGATCAGATCGATGGTCGACGCCACATACGGGGAGAGGGCCAGGTTTGCCTGCCGGGTGGCCAGCGAGCGCATGAAGACCCGTTCGTCGCCGATCGAGTTCATCCGGATCCGGTCGCCGAGAAGGGCACCGCCGGATCGGCGCCGCGACGGGTCGACGGAAACGATCGCCACCGTGCGGTCGGGGAAATCGGCAAGGAAGCGCAGAACCACCTCGTCGACGAGCGAGCTCTTGCCCGCTCCCCCGGTACCGGTCATGCCCACCACCGGTGTGTCGCGGCGCGCTGCCGCCAGGCGAGCCTCTACAACCAGCGGGCCATCGGGGTCGTGCTCGACGGCCGAGATCATCCTTCCCAACAGCCGCGGTGTCGCCGTGGTCAGGGTGGCGATGTCGAAGGTTTCGTCCGGGTCTACGACAGGAACGTCGGCCCGCTCCACCAGGTCGTCGATCATGCCCTGCAGGCCGAGGGTGCGCCCAACGTCCGGCGAGTAGATCCTGGTGATCCCTGATCGCTCCAGCTCATCGCCTTCCGAGGGCAGGATCGTCCCCCCGCCGCCGCCGAAGATCTTGACGTTGGTGGCGCCGCCTTCGTCGAGGAGCAGGCGCACATAACGGAAGAACTCCATGTGCCCGCCCTGGTACGAGGTGATGGCGACAGCCTGGGCATCCTCGTCGATGGCCGCTTTGACGATGTCGGCGGCGGATCGATCGTGGCCGAGATGGATCACTTCGACGCCGGTTGCCTGCAGGATCCGACGCATGATGTTGATGGTGGCGTCGTGCCCATCGAACAACGAGGTCGCGGTGACGATCCGAAGGTGATGGTTCGGTTGATAGGCCATATACCCAAAGGATACGACGCCTTCGTTGGTTCAGCGGGACGCGTATCGGGCAAATTCCGTCGTACGTGCTTCGGTATACCGTCACGGTGGGTCCAGACACGTACGATGCCGAACGGCGTACCGTCGGTCGGGCCATTGCCGATTCGCACAGAACCGGAACCAGATCCGGATGGCCTGTGATAACGTCCACGCGGCACTCGTGGGAGGAGGCCTCGATGGGCGAGGAGCGAAGCCAGCGCTGGAGTTGGCTGCGGTTGGTCTGGCTGGCACCCGTATTGCTGGGAGCCACCTTCCTGTTGGTCATGGTGATCGTGCTCAGGGAGATCGAACCCTTCTTCCTGACGATCATCGTCATCCTGTTCGTCACCGGGTACGTGGGCAGGCGTTTCCCACGCCGCGCCGGGCCGATCACCGTGCTTGTCGTGCTGCTGTTGCTGTTGCTCATCAACGTGGTGGGCCTCATCGGAGACCTGGCGCATCCCGAGTCTGCGCTCAACTTCATCGCCTTCGGGCTGATCCCTGTCACGCTCGTCGTAGCCGGGGTCATCTCCTCGATTGCTGTGCTCACGTCGCGCCGCGATAACGCAGCCTCGGCGGTGGCGTATGGGGCGGCGATCATCGTCCTGGTGGGTGCCGTGGTCGGCATCATCGCCGCGTTGGGTCTCGAGGACGACACCGCCGTAGCCGGCGACATCCAGATCGTCGCCGAGGAAGTGGAGTTCACTCCCGACGCGCTGTCGGCGGCGGGGGGCTCGGTTGGAGTGTTCGTGGACAACAAGGACCCGGTCCGTCACACGTTTACGATCGAGGCCCTCGACATCTCGGTCGAGTTGCCCGCGAACACGGCCCGTCGCGTCGACGTCAATGCTCCGCCCGGCACCTATGAGTTCAAGTGCTTGGTGCCCGGCCACGAGACCATGAAGGGGATGCTCACCCTCGGGAGCTGAGGACGCGCCGGTCCCAGCCTCGGATGTGACGCGAAGGCCCGGAACGACTCCTTCAGAACAACCCGTCGGGAGGGGTAACGGTGATCACGCGTGCCTCGACATCGACCGTGGGCACGATGGCAGACACGAACGGGACTTCGACGCGGGACCCGTCGGCGGTCTCGATGACCAATCGATCCTGGGCGGCGGCCAGCTCAATACCGGTCACGGTGCCGAGGGTCTCCCCTTCGGGCCCGAGCGCGACCGCACCGATCAGATCATCCGGCCAGAACTCCCCATCGCCGAGAGGGCGGCGCTCGGTGGCCGGTATCTGGAACACGGTGCCGCGGAGGGTGTCTGCGGCATCTCGATCGTCGATCCCGGCGAAGCGGACCAGCAGATCATCGTGATGGGTGCGCACTGCGGTCGCCTCGAGGGTCCGGGGTGGAGATTCGTCGGTGGTGAAGGTGGCGCCGACCACCCAGCGGTCGGGGTCGTCGGTCTGGGGTCTCACCACGACTTCGCCGCCGATTCCGTGGGCACGGCGGCCATACCCGACATCGACGAGGCTCACGTCAGTCGAGGAACTCGACGTCGACGGACAGCCCCTCCTCCTCACCGGCGATGCTCGCCACCGAGCGAATCGCACGAGCGACCCGTCCCCGGCGACCGATGACGCGGCCCATGTCGGACTTGGCGGTGCGGACCTCAGCAACAACGGAGTCGTCGCCGTCGGACACGATCTCAACCGTGACCGATTCTGGATCGTCGACGATCTCGGTGACCAGATAGGTGACGACCTTCTCGACGATCTCGCCCTGCTTCATGTGTCCTCCGAGCTCTCTTCCCCTGCCACGTCACCTGCTGTGTCGGCGGCCTCCTCCTCGGGGCCACGAACCGGGTCGCCGGCCGCTTCTGGGAGTGCCTCTTCCTCGGAACCGGGAACCGGCAACTGGTCACCGGCAACTTCTTCTCCCGCCGCCTCTTCCTCGGAACCGGGAACCGGCAACTGGTCACCGGCAACTTCTTCTCCCGCCGCCTCTTCCTCGGAACCGGGAACCGGCAACTGGTCACCGGCAACTTCTTCTTCAACGTCTTCGG
>BTQG01000038.1:0-21540 GCA_036985755.1 Acidimicrobiia bacterium
TAGGCGCCGAGGCTTGCCCAGGTCTTCGCCCTGAGGCCGAGGATCTTTCCTTCCTTCGTTGCTGCCATCTCCACCTCGGCGATGTGGTCACGGCCGTGGGTGGTCGCCAGGTAGTTCTCGCTCCTGGTCTCGGCCCACTTGACCGGACTGCCCACCTGCTGCGAGGCGAAGATCACCATGGTGTCTTCCGGGTAGTGCGCGAGCTTGGATCCGAAACCACCGCCCATGTCCGGGGCGATCACCCGGATCTTGTGCTCGGGAACCGGAGTGTCCAGCGATAGCAGGAACCTGACGATGTGCGGGTTCTGGCTGGTGACCCACAGCGTCAGCTCACCCATCGCCTCGTCCCAGCGTGCCACAGCCGCTCTTGCCTCCATCGCATTGGGGATGAGCCGCTGGTTGGTGATGGTCTCGGAGACCACGACATCGGCCGACGCGAAGGCGGCTTCGATATCACCGCCATCGAGCACCCAAAGGAAACCCTGGTTGTTCGGTGCCTCCTCATGGAGTTGGGGCGCGCCGGGGTCCATTGCCTTCCTGGCATCGACAACCACGGGGAGAACGTCGTAGTCGACGTCCACGGCAAACGCCGCATCCCGTGCGTTGGCCTCGGTGTCGGCGACCACGATGGCGACGGCGTCACCGGCGTAACGCACGGTGTCGATGGCGATTGGGGGATGGGGCGGAGTCCTGGTGTCGGAATCGGGGACCACCCATGCGCAGGGAATACCACCGAATCCGGCGTCGGCCATTTCCTGGCCGGTGAACACCCCGACGACCCCCGGCATCTCGGCGGCGGCCGAGGTGTCGATCCCCTTGATCGTGGCGTGGGCCAGCGGCGATCGCACCACCGCCATGTGCACCATGCCCGGTAGGACCAGATTGTCGGTGTAACGCCCCTGGCCGGTGATGAAGCGAGCATCCTCCTTGCGCCCGACGGAGGCGCCGAAGGCGCGTTCTGTGGTGGTGGTCATGTGCGGCTCCTCTGCCAGGCGCGGCGTCCTGCCTCTCGCACCGTGATCTGGTGCTCGGCGGGTGTCGACTCGAACGGGCTGTGGGCTTCGGTGAGCCTGGCGCCCTCCTCCACCGCCCGAACGATGTTCTGGTAACCGGTGCAGCGGCACAGGTTGCCCTCGAGGCCGTGACGGATCTGGTCTTCTGTGGGGTCCGGGTAGGACTCGACGAGTTTGGCCGATGTCATGATCATCCCCGGTGTGCAGAAGCCGCATTGCAGCCCGTGTTTATCGGTGAATGCCTGTTGCATGGGATGCAGCTCACCATCGAGGGACAGGCCCTCGATGGTGGTGATCGTCGAACCGTCGGCTGAAGCGGCGAGCACGGTGCACGACTTGACCGCGGCGCCACCGATATGGACCGTGCACGATCCGCATTGGCTGGTGTCACACCCAATGTTGGTGCCGGTCAGCCCGAGTTCGTCGCGGAGGAAATCGACCAGCAACGTGCGCGGTTCGACGTCTCGCTGGTAGCTGGTGGTGTTGACGGTCATCGATACATTCAAAGGGAACCTCCTGATCGGGCGACGGGCCGACTGCAGACCTCCGTCACGGAGGGGCACGGCGGGGGAAGGCCTCGCGTTTGAGGGGCGAAAAAGTCGTCTCAGCTTCGGTCGGTGCGGGCAAGAGGTACCTCGGGAAGCAGCGCTGCCAGCCTACACAGGCCAAACAGGCCCGCGCCCGGCCGTCGTTCCGATCCCGATCGTGCCCCTAGGCACTCAGGTGGCGGGCTCCGCGTGCCGGCTCGTTCGCCGGCCGACGACGACGATGATCGCGGCTGCGATCAACAACGACACAGAAACGAGTGCCCAGCTCACTGCAAACGACGTGTTCTCGATGGTCCAGCCGAGCACAATCGGCCCAAGGCCTGCCCCGAGAAATATCCCGGCCTGGGTGATTCCCGACGACGCGGCCACGGTAGACGCATTGGCGTTCACAACGGTGAAGGTCATGAGGCCGGCCCAACCCCACCCCGTGGCAAATGCCGCCATGACAAGCATGGCGAACACCAAACCGGTCGCCGGGGAAAGCAAGAGGAAGACGAGGCTGCCGGTTCCCATCAACACGGTGAGACCGATAAAGCCGCGACCACCCACCCGGTCGGTAATGGCGCCGACGATGACCCTGGCCACGATGCTCGCCAGCGATCCGGCGAACAGCAGCATTCCACCCTGCGCCTCGCTGAGTGCCGCCTCTTCAACCGAAGCAACCACGAGGAAGGTACCGAGTGAGATCGCCGCCGCAGTGCTCAGTGCCGACGCACCGGCAAGCGTGGCGAGGTCGACCGTAGTGAGAGCACTGCGGCCCGGTGTAGACGATCCCGCCTCGTGGAGGGGCGGGTCGCGGTCTGTGGCGACCAGAACCCAGACTGCGCCCGCCAGCAACGCGGCGAACGCAAACGAGAACTGCCAGCCGACGGTCAAGATCAACACGGGGACGGCCAGCCCGGCGAGCAAGGTCGAAGCGGGGATTCCGGCGTGTTTGAGCCCGAATGTGATCCCGCGCCGGCTCGCATCGACCTGCTCGGCCAGCGCCTTGTTGGCCGCAGGGTTGGCGAGCCCGTAGGCGGCCCCTGCCAGCACCAGGAGGGCGACGAAGACCGCGACGCCCCTGGCGAACAGCGCGATCGCCACCAGCACCGCCGCCGACCCCACACAGTTGATCTTCATCGCCCGCTGCCAGCCGATCCTTTCCACGACCCGGCCCAGCGGCGCCGAGGCGACAGCAGCGGTCAAAAAGAACGCTGCGGTGAGGGCACCGAGCCCGGTGATGCTGAGTCCGATGTCGGCCTCGAGCTGGAGAAACGACGCAGCAAGCAGGAAAACGGGCTGGGTGCTCAGCGCAACGATGAGGATCGACAGCACCAGCCGCCGCCGGGGAAGAGGAAGCCCCTCGCTGCTCACTGGTTCCCTATTGCCCCGTGCGGGATCTCACCCAGGCGGCCCGCCTGGTAGTCCTCGTAGGCGGTGACCAGCTCGTCACGGGTGTTCATCACGAACGGCCCTGCCCAGGCGACCGGCTCTCCGATCGGCCGCCCACCGAGTACGAGCACGTCCATGTCGGGACTGCGGCTCTCCTGGTCGAGGTCGGCGCCCACGGTGATGGTGTCGCCGGGGCCGAAGACCGCCAGGTTCCCCATCCGGGCCGGGGCGCGTTCTTCCCCGAAACTGCCTTGCCCGTTGAGCACGTAGACCAGTGCGTTGAAGCCCTTTCGCCATGGGAGCTGCAAACGCGCCCCCGGGCTCAAGGTGGCATGGAGCATGGCCATCGGCGTGTGCGTCGAGCCGGGACCGCGGTAACCGTCCAGGTCACCGGCAATGAGCCGGATGAGCGTGCCCCCGTCCGGGGTGGTGAGCAGCATCACGTTGCCGCCTCGCAGGTCCTGGTATTTGGGCGCCAGGAACTTGTCTTTGGCAGGAAGGTTCACCCACAGCTGGAAACCGTGGAACAACCCGCCGGCGACGACGAGCTCCTCCGGCGGCGCCTCGATGTGCAGAATCCCGGAGCCTGCGGTCATCCACTGGGTATCTCCGTTGGTGATCACCCCTCCTCCGCCGTGCGAGTCCTGATGGATGAACGTTCCGTCGATGATGTAGGTGACGGTCTCGAAGCCGCGATGCGGATGCCACGGGGTCCCCTTCGCCTCGCCGGGTGCATAGAGCACCTCGCCCATCTGATCCATGTGGATGAATGGGTCGATGTCGGTGAGATCGACTCCGGCGAAGGCCCGACGCACCGGAAAACCCTCGCCTTCGAAACCCTTCGGCCCTGTCGTCACCGATTTGACCGTTCGGGCAACCGCGTCGGGGGCGGGCTCGGACAATCGCGGCAGGGTCAGGATGTCGTCGACGGTGACGGCTGGCATGAACGATCCTTCCACAGGGTGCCGTCTCGGAACGGCCGGTCCTTCCTGGCTATTCCTCGGGCACGCTAGCGGTGACCGGCGGCCGGTTGGGCGAGGCGAGTGTGCTCCACCGGTAGTCTCGATGCATCGGTGAGGCGAAGGAGCTGTCCATGGACCGGCCTGATGGAATTGTCGACTTCGAGCCGTCGGCGGAGTATTTCCCATTCGAGTCACGGTGGTTCGCCAGCTCGGTGGGCCCGATTCACTACATCGATGAGGGCAACGGTAGGCCACTGCTCCTCATGCACGGGAACCCCGACTGGAGTTTCTTGTACCGAAAGATCGTGGTTGGGCTGCGGGACCGTTTTCGTTGCGTCGTCATGGATTACCCCGGTTTCGGGTTGTCGGTCCAGCCCGACGACTCCTACGGGTTCACCCCCGCCGAGCACGCCGTGGTGGCCGGCGAGCTCGTCGAGCATCTCGATCTGCAGGACATCGTGGTGATGGGCCAGGACTGGGGCGGCCCCATCGGCATGGACGTGGCCTCTCGAATGCCCGAACGGATCGGTGGCCTTGTCATGGGCAACACCTGGTTTTGGCCCACCGACAGTCTCATGATGAATTCCTTCAGCTGGGTGATGGGCACTGCGCCGTTCCAGGCACTCATCACGAAGCGGAACTTCTTCGTCACTCCGATGATGAAGCGCATTCTCAAAGCCGAGCTCACCGAGACCGAGTTCGAGCATTACGTCGCAGTGGTCCCCACACCACGGTCCAGAAGAGGCATCGCCATGTTCCCCATACAGATCCGGGCAGCAAAATCGTGGCTGGCCGAGCTCGAGCAAAGGGTCAAGTCGACGCTGGGTAACCAACCAATCGTCGTGGTATGGGGCATGAAGGACCCCGCCTTCGGTGGCGGTGTTCTCGAACACTGGCGGACGGCTTTTCCCCAGGCGACGGTGATTCGGCTGGAGGCGGCAGGGCACTACATCCAGGAAGACGCACCAGAGCAAATAGTCGACGCCATTGCCACCGCCTACGGTCCCGACAACGCCTGACTGGGGTTTTCTCTGGTTTCTGTCATCGGTGTGATGTATCATCGAACGTATGTTCGATAGCGGTTACGAGACGATCCCAGCCGGGTTGGACGCCATGGAGCCGGGCGCAACCCTGGGCGTGTTGTTGTCAGCAATCGACGTCACCAACGTATCGCCTCACGATCGGATCCCGGTGTTGCGGGCCCTCGACCGCATGGAGTCGTTCTACGCAGCACACCGGTACCAGGCCATGGCTGCGGTCGTCGACGTCATGGACGACGACAAGCCGGAGCGGGCCGCCGAATCAGCCGCAGCCGAGATCAGAGCCGCCCTCCACCTGACTCGGCGCGCCAGCGACACTGAATTGTCCTTTGCCCTCGACCTGCGCCGACGTCTCCCCCGAGTGTGGACGGCGTTAGCGGACGGGGAGATCGACCTACGCCGCGCCAAGACCATCACCTATGCCACCATTCATCTCGCCACCGCAGCGGCACGCGACGTCGTGGAACGGGTCATCGAAGCCGCCCCCCACCTGACCACCGGACAACTACGGGCTCGTATCGACCGGTTATGCCTCGAAGCGGATCCCGAAGCGGCACAAGAACGCTACGACTATGCGGTCGAAAACCGTCGCGTTGTCACCGAACGCACCGATACAGGAACCGCCAACCTGCTGGGGTTGGAGTTGCCACCACACCGCGTCGCCGCCATTGCGCGGCGTATCAACCACCTCGCTCGAACCTTGAAGACCACCGACGAGACCCGCACGATGGATCAACTCCGCGCCGACATCTACCTCGACCTGCTCAAAGGCGCCAGCCCCGACACCACCGGCGCTCACACCAGCCACCCGGTCACCCACGTCCACATCGACCTCGACACCCTCGCCGGCCTCTCTACACATCCCGGCGAGCTCGACGGGTACGGCCCCGTCATCGCCGACATTGCCAAACAAGTCATAGAAGAACAAGAAGACGCCCAATGGCGATACACGGTCACCGACACCGTCACCGGGCACACCATCAACGACGGGATCACCCGACGCCGCCCCACCGCCACCCAAAGACGCACCGTCGAAGCCCGTCACCCGACCTGTATCTTTCCCGGTTGCCGCATGCCCGCCGTCGACTGCGACCTCGACCACCGGATCCGATGGGCAGACGGCGGAGAAACCACCAACCACAACCTCGCCCCCCTGTGCCGCCACGACCACATCATCAAAGACGACCGAGGCTGGACCTACCGGCCCCTCAACAACGGCGACTACCAATGGACCAGCCGACTCGGCCACACCTACACCACCAGCGGCACACCCCCATAGCGGGAATGGGGCCGCCGGATCAGCGAAAGGCCGGTAGCGTGGGCGGACGGCTCACACGGAGGTGATCGATGCCGCGCATCCCCTATCCAGATCTGAACGCAATCGACGATCCCGAGATTCTCGAGATCCTCGATCGTGCCAGGAGAGAGGGCACACCGCGCCCCGAGTCGCAGGCGATTCGCTCCCACGTTCCCGCCGTGGTGAAGTCGTTCTCCAAGGCTTGGCAGGAGACGTTCGTCGACGGGGTCGTCGAGCACGAGCTCAAGGAGTTGTGCCGGGTCTACGTGACCAAGACGGTGGAATGCGGGTACTGCGCGGCACAGCGATCGGTCGACGCCGAGGTTTCCGAGGACCACTACGACGACCTGCTCGATTTCCAGACCTCCGATCGGTACAGCGATCGGGAGAAGGCGGCGCTGCGCTACACGGATGCGATCGTCTGGAACGCCGACTTCGCCGACGACGCGATGTGGGAATCGTTGCACCAGAGCTTCACCGAGCCGGAGTTGGTGGAGCTGGGTTTTTTCATTGCCCTGACCTCCGGCCAGCAGCGCTGGATCAAGACGCTCGACATCGGCCACCGCGAGGTCCTCGCCGACACCGAGGCCGGGCTGGCTACGGGCTGATCGCCCGGCGCATGACCGAGCCGGCATCGGGGATGTTTGTCCAGCGCTCGAAGGCGATCTCGGCTTGGGCGATGAGCATGCCGAGCCCGTTGGCGGCTTGCAGTCCACGAGCCCTGGCATGCTGGAGCAGCTCCGACTCGATCGGCTCGTATACGAGGTCGTAGACCGCAGCCGTGGCGGGAAGAGCCGCAACGTCGAATGCCACACCGGGGGTCATCATCCCAACCGTCGTGGCGTTCACGGCGACACCCGCTCGACTCAGCGCCTCATCGAACGGGGTGCCGAGGCCGACTCCAGCAACCGAATCCCCAAAATCGGCCGCCAGATCCGCGGCACGCGACGCCGTCCGGTTGCCAACGGTCACGGCTTCGGCACGAGACGACACCAAAGCGCCGACCACCGCTCTGGCCGCACCACCGGCGCCGGCGACGACGGCGGTGATGCCCGCGAACCGGATGCCAAGCTCGCCCTCGGCGGCACGGCGAAAGCCGGGGGCGTCGGTGTTGAAGCCGACGAGGGCACCGTCATCTCGAAGGAGAACGCTGTTGACGGCGCCGATCCGGCGAGCGTCAACCTCGATGTCGTCGAGATACTCCATGATTGCCTGCTTGTACGGGGTGGTCACCTGAAACCCGAGCCAATCTTCACCGCGAACCTCGCTGACGAATGCGGGTAGCTCCTCGAGTTCAAGGTCGCGCCGCTCGTACCTGGCGTCGATGCCGAAATGGTCGAACGCCGCGTTGTGCATGGCCTCGGAGTGGCGCCGCAGCAGCGGATGCCCGATCAGCGCCACCCGCTTCGTCACGCCGTGGTTTCGGGAAAGCGCACGTGGGGAACGATCTCGGCAGCCCACCGATCGAGCTGGTCGGGATCGGGGGTCAACGTGTGCAGCATGAATCGCTGCACGCCGGCGTCGACGCGTGCCTGCAGCGATTCGACGATCTCATCCGGCGTGCCAAACAGATAGACCTCCTCGAGATAATCGGGGCCTCTCGCATCGCTCATGACCCGCAGGAACGCCTCGTGCTGTTCCTCACGCGCCTTGACCGGGTCATCCGTCGCCACGAAGTGCATGAAGTTCTCGTGGGCCACGGTCAGGTCGGCCGGGTCCCTGCCGTTCTCCTTCAGATACGCCTGCAGCTCCTCCCAGTCGCGGGCGATGTCGTCCGGCGGACACGTGGGCCGCGGGATCCATCCCTCGGTTCTGAGGATCCGCTCCTTCACCGCCTCCACGAAACGGGGCAGATCGGGGGATCCGGTGTCGGCGAGCTGAGATCCGCCACCGATCCAGATCTCGGGGCGGCGCCCTGGTAGCGGTTCGATGAGCACGTCCTCGACGGAGTAGTACGTGCCGTCGTAGCTGACCGTCTCGCCCTCGAGCAGGGGCATGATGATGTCGAGGATCTCGTCGGTGCGGGCGCCGCGCTCGCTCTTCTTCACGCCAACCGCCGCATACTCCGGCGGGTACCAGCCGATGCCGGCTCCGAGGATGAACCGATTCTTGGACAGGAACTGCAGGGTGGCGATCTGTTTGGCGAACATCACCGGATTCCTGACCGGCACCACCATCACGGACGTGCCGAGCCTGACTCGATCGGTGACACCGGCGACGAGCGCCAGCGTGACAAGTGGCTCGAGGAACGACACCGAGTAGAACTGTTGGGCGGCGAGCAGGTGGTCGGTGATGAAGATCGAGTCGAAGCCGAGGTCCTCGACGTGCCCGGCGAAGTCCTTGATGCCCTCCGCTCGCTCGGGGCCATCGTCCTTCCACACGAACGAGGGCAGGAACACCCCGAAGCGCTCGATGTTGTCCATGGTGGTCCTTCCGTTGTTCACCGGTTCTCGAATCTGGGGGGCCGCTTCTCGATGAAGGCCGCCGTTCCTTCCAGCATGTCGTCTGAGGAGAATACGATCTCGGAGGCCTCGAGCTCTCGGGCAAGGCCCTCGGCGAGCGACACGTCCAGTGCGGCGTCGAGCGCACCCTTCGCCTCACGGACCGCCACCGGTCCACGAGAGGCGAGGATCTCGGCCAGGCCGATCGCTACGGCCTCGGCTTGGCCCTTGGCGGTCACCCGGTTCACCAATCCGATGTCGTGCGCCGTCTCGGCATCGATGGTCTCGCCGAGCAGGATCATCTCCTTTGCCCTGGCCAGGCCGATCAACCTGGGGAGGCGCTGGGTCCCACCCGAGCCCGGCATCACGCCGAGCCCGACCTCAGGGAACCCGAGCCTGGCGCTCTCAGCGGCAACTCTGAGGTCGCAGCACAGCGCCAGCTCGAGCCCGCCCCCGAGAGCATCACCCTCGATGGCCGCCACCGTGGGCACGGGAAGACCGGCGAGCCGGCTATAGGCCGCGTTCTCTTCAACCAGCTTCCGCTCACCGACTCGACCGTGCAGCGAAGGAAACTCCTTGACGTCGGATCCCGCCGAAAAGGCGCGGTCCCCGGAAGCAGTCACCACCACAGCCCGTGCCTCGGCGTCGCTCTCGATGGCTTTGAGCGCGGCGTCGAGGGCTCTGGTCAGATCTCTCGAGACGAGGTTGAGTGGCGGGTTGTTGAGCCGCAGAATGGTGACCAAACCGGGGTCGACGACGATCAGATCGGTGGTCATTGGTCTCCCCCAACGAGGCGCCGCCGCAGTCCCATCGTACCGGCGGCGAACACCGCCCGGTCCATCCGGCCGAGTTCAGGAGCAACCTGAGGACGAAATCCCATGTTGGCGATGACGTCGGCTTCGGGATCGATGCCCTCGGCCACCTCGATTAAAACCACGGCGCCGTCGATGAGGGCGAACACGGCCCGCTCCGTGATGTAGCGAACCTCCTGGCCGCGCTCGGCGGCGATTCGGCCGCTGAAGCTGATCTCGTTGACGCGATCGACGAACTTCTCGGTCTTGCCCTCGTGCTCGATCCGGAGACGACCCCCGTCGATCGCCACCTCCAGCCCCCCGGTGGTGAGGGTTCCGACAAAGCACACCTTCCTGGCGCCTGTGCTGATGTTGGGGAAGCCCCCCGGACCGCGAAGACGATCGCCGAAGGCGTGCACGTTGATGTTTCCCTCGGCATCGACCTCGGCGAAAGACAGGCTGGCGATATCGATGCCTCCGCCGTCGTAGAAGTCGAACATGTACGGCTGGTCGATGAGGGCCTGGTAGTTGAGACCGGCACCGCCGTCGGCTCCCCCGGCCGGGACGCCGCCGAAGACCCCTTGCTCCACGGTCAGCACCAGCAGGTCGGCGATCCCTTCCTCGCGGGCGATCGCACCAATGTCCTGGCTGATACCGAAGCCCAGGTTTCCCACCTGGCCCGGTGCGAACTCGAGGAGCGACCTTCGGGCGATGACCTTGCGCACGTCGAGCGGGATCGGTTTGCCATCGCCGGCGGCGGCCAGGCGCTCTGCCCCTGCGTAGTAGGGGGAGTAGTCGGTGAGATACGTCTGGGTCTGGTCGGGGTCGAGATAGGCGTAGTCGACGAGCGCACCGGGAATGTGCACCCGGCGCGGGGTGAGGCTCCCCGCGGGGACACAGCGCTTTGCCTGGGCAATGACAATCCCGCCCGAGTTACGGGCCGCCATCGCCATCGGGAGCATCTCTGCGTTGATCGCCTCTTCGTCGAGTGTGAGATTGCCCTCCTCGTCGATCGTCGAGCCTCGAATCACCGCGACGTCGATGGGAAAGGCGTGGAAAAAGAGCCATTCCCGGCCTGCCAGCTCCACGACCTCGACGAGGTCTTCGGTCGCCGACCCTTGTTTGCCCCCGGTCTGTCGCGGATCGACATAGGTGTGGAGGCCGACCCTGGTGATGAGACCGGGTCGTCCGGCCGCGATCTCGCGGGACAGTTGCGAGAGCACTCCCTGCGGGAACGAGTAGGCCTCGATCTCACCATCGGCGACCATCTCGGCGAGCCGCGGCTCGTTGCCGATGTTGGATCCGATGGTGCGGCGCATCAGGCCGGGGATGGCGAGCTGTGAGAACCCCCGATCGGCGAAGTCACCGATGCCGACGACGCGCACGGTGGTGAGGTCCCTGGGGTGACCGTTTCTGCGATACACCTCGGCGAGCGCGTCGATAAAGCGTTGCGGCACGGCGTGGCCGGCTCCGGACCCCCCGACGATCACCGTTGTGCCGTCACGGATGAGCCCAACAGCCTCTTCGACTTCTACCAATCTCAACGCTTGGCCCTGATCACTGCATGAACCCCCCGCCGTTGGGGTTCAATGTCTGCCCGTGATACAGCGCGGCCGCGTCGGAGAGCAGGAACACCACCGACGCCGCAATGTCTTCCGGTTCGGCGAAGCGGCGGGAGGAAAGCTCAGCGAGCCGGCGCCGCCCTGACTCGCTATCCACCAACTCGCGAGTCATGTCGGTGACGGTGAACCCTGGGGCCACTGCGTTGACGCGAATCCCTCGAGGTCCGAACTCCCGTGCCATCGACTTGGTGAGGCCGAGGAGCCCGGCCTTGGCCGCCGAGTAGTGGGCAAGCTCGGGCCAACCGATCTGGCCCAACCGCGACGAGATCATGACGATCGCCCCGCTCCCCCGTTTCACCATGCCGGGCAGCGCGGCACGTGAGCAGTAGAAGGGGGCGAACAGGTTTGTCCGTAACACCTGATCCCACTCCTCATCACTCATGTCGAGGACCGGGCTCGACGGCATCACCCCGGCGTTGTTGACCAGACCGTCGATCCTCCCGAAGGCTCCCTCCGCCTCGGCAACCATCTGTTGCGCAGAATCGGGTTCGGAGATATCCGCTTGAAAGGCAGCCGCCGAGCGTCCCATGGACTCCACGGCCTCGACCACCGCCGCGGCTGCATCGGAATCCTCGCGAAACCCGACGGCCACGTCTGCTCCTGCATCACCTGCAGCTTTGGCGATAGCGGCGCCGATGCCACGGCTGCCGCCGGTCACCAATACCACTCGATTGGCCAGGGAGAACGGGTTGGTCACGATGACCGGACCGAGGCAAAAAGGGCGGCGTCGCGGGTCATCGGCATCCGCTCACAACCTGGGGACGGTGAGTCCCCCGTCGACGGTAAGCACCTGGCCCGTGGCGTACGGGATCTCTCCCCGTGCCAGCGCCGAGACGGCACGACCCACATCGTCCGGGGTACCCCAGCGCTTGTCGAGGGTGAGCCCATGTTCGATCAGGTCGTCGTACTTTTCCTTGACGCCCACAGTCATGTCCGACTCCACGATGCCCGGGCGCACCTCGTAGACGTCGATATCGTGCTCGGCGAGCCGGCTCGCCCATAGCTTCGTCGCCATCGACA
Organism: Acidimicrobiia bacterium; assembly: GCA_036985755.1. Taxonomy (GTDB): domain Bacteria; phylum Actinomycetota; class Acidimicrobiia; order Spongiisociales; family UBA5794; genus JACZST01. The sequence goes on from BTQG01000038.1 coordinate 12,109, forward strand.
CGCCGGCCTTGCTGATGCAGTACTCGGCCCGATTGGTCGACGCCAGCACCGCGCTGATCGACGAGATGTTGATGATCCGGCCGCGGAATGACGGGTCCGCGTCGTGCTGCTCGATCATGCGCCTGGCAACCGCCTGGGTGAGCAGGAAGGGCCCCTTCAGGTTCACCGCCATCACCGTGTCGAAGTCGGCCTCGTTCACCGCCAGCATGTCGTTGCGGCCCGGTGAGGTGATCCCTGCGTTGTTTACCAGCACGTCGATCCGGTCGAGGGCGGCGAGTGTCGCGGCAACGACCTCGTCGCGAGCTGCAGCGTCGCCGACGTCGCCTCGAACGTAGATGACCTCTCCCAGGCCCGCCAGCTCGGCAAGGACCGGCTCGACGTCTTCCGGCGGCCGGACCCCGTTTGCCGCCACCCGGTAGCCGTCCTCGAGGAGCCTGCGGGAGATCCCGAGCCCGATCCCTCTGGCTCCTCCGGTGACGAGGGCGACGTTCCCGGTCACGACTCACCTCCGCCAAAGAAGGTGTAGTAGGGATCGTCGTCGGCCATTCGCTGGACGTAGAGGGCGAGCTCGACGAGGTGATAGTCGCCCCACAGCACCGATTCGCCCGACGGGACCCCCGAGCCGTCTCGGTCCCAACCGCGCGGCCGATGGTACAGCCCGTGGAGCAGGAGGCCCTCGTGGTCGGCGTCGGTGCTCAGGTAATCGTCGCTGAGCAACCTCTCCAGCACGGTGAGCCCGGCCTGGGTGTACCGGGGCCCGTCCGGATCCTCCCGGATGCTCAGGTAGCGACCGAGACGCAGCAGCCCCTGGGCGGCGATCGCTGCTGCCGAGCTGTCGACGGGCTCATAGGCGTTGGCGGGCTCGGCGGGACGGCTCAGGTAGTCGCCGAGTTTCGTCAAGCCTGGAGCACCGGTGTCCCAATAGGGAATCCCATCGGTAGGGGTTTGGTCGATGTAGAAGTCGGAAGTCGCTCGAGCGGCACGCAACCATGAGGACTCGATCTGGGCGCGTCCGCCGAAAGGCTCGAGAGCTTCGTCATCGACCGTTTCGAGGAATTCCAACAGCTCGGCAAAGCCGGTCACCACCCAGGCCAGCCCGCGCGTCCATGTCGAGAACGGCGAGTACCCCTGCTGCGTGCCCGGTGCCCGGTACGTTCCGTCGGTGACGTTGAACGTGCTCTCGTGGGCCACCCGCCCCCAGATGTCGTAGATGTCGCGATCCTCGCCGTAGTAGACGCTGTGCTCTGCGGTCGCACCGGCGTGCTCGATGCCACGCTCCAGCAGCGAGATGCGCCGATCGTTCTCGCCCATCAGCACGTGGCCCAGCCGGTGGGCCAGCATGAGCGACCGTACCGACCGGATCGTGTCGCAGAACAGCGAGTGCGGCCCGTTGAACGAGTAGATGTACCCGCCACCGGCGGCGGTGGGCGACCAGCGGGCGGCCTGGACCGCACCGCTCACACGGAGCGCCTGTTCGTAGAAGGCGAGCTCCCACGGATCCATGGAGATTCGCCCTTCCAGCATCAGCCTCCTCAGGTTCCCGTAGGTGCTGACGTTGTTGAAACCGTGGTCGTGAACGCCCGTGTGGGTGAGGTGTCGCGCCATCCGATCCCGGGTCAGGTTCCTTCCCAACTCGAGGGCATCGGTGTCGCCGGTGGCATCGAAGTGAAGGATTGCCCATCCGTAGAGGAATCCCTCGGTCCACTCCGTCCAGCCCCGCGCGGTGTACTTGCCCGCCACGGTATAGACCGGTGTTCCGGCATCGGAGGGGTATGCGGTGCACAGTCGCTTCACCTTTGGTCCGGACAGGTCCCAGAGCCTATGGAGTTGCGGACCCAGGGACGCCGGCTCGATGTCCTTGTCGATGTCAACCATCAGCGGCGTGCACCTCGATGCTGGGGGCGAACTCGAAGCGAGCATGGCAGGGCGGGCTCAACCGCACCATGCCCAGACCGAGTGTGACCACAGCGAAATCAACCTCGCCGGCCGGCCGTACGGCGATAGGCACGAATGACCTCCATCCGGCGCCGGCAAGAGCGCTCGTCGCCGATGCTGCACCAGGGTTGCTGAGTTGAAAAGTAGCAGGACTGCGCCGCGTCGGGCTTGCTGGAGGCCACCTCCCAGGATTTGCACAATCGTTTGCATCCACGAATCCGACTCCGTACGCTTCGGCAGCGACGGTTCGATCTCGTGGGGAGGCATTCATGAGACGGTTCTCGAAGCTCTTACTCCTGGTCGCCGCGCTCGCCTTGTTGGCAGCGGCGTGCAGCAGTACCGAAGATACGACAACAACAACAGGCTCCGGAACAGCGACGACGGTGGCGGCGCCATCGGGCGACCCGATCGTGTTCGCCGCATCGCTTCCGCTGACCGGCGACTTCGCCATCCCGGGCTCCAAGCACAACGATGGCTACGCGTTCTGCGTCGAGGAGATCAACCGCCTCGGCGGCCTGCTCGGACGACCGGTCGAATACATCGGCGACGACAACCAGTCCACACCCGAGCAAGCGGTCGCCCAGATACAGCGGCACATCGACGTCGAAGGAGCCGACGTATTGCTCGGCACCTTCTCAAGTCTGCTCACCTTCCCGGCATCGACCGAGGCGCTGAATGCCGGCATGGTGTACCCGATCCCGTCGGGTGGGGCGCTGAGGATCTGGTCGCGAGGCTACGACAACATCTTCTACTTCCAACAGAACGCTGCCGAGCTCATCGGCTTCTCGCCACTGGCGATGATCGACTACTACGTCGGAACAGGGGTCATCGACCCGGCGCCGACATCGGTGGCCATCGTCAACGCCGACGACTTCTTCGCGGCGGCGATCGTCAAGGGTCTCGTCGGTGGCGAGGTCCCGATCCCCGATTCCGACGAGATGGTCCAGGTTGAAGGCTTCCTGGAAGGGACGGGCATCGAGGTCGTGTTCCAGGAGGAGTGGCCGATCCCGTTCACCGACTGGAATACCCTGGCCAACTCGATGAAGAACAGCGGCGCCGAGATGGTGTTCGCTGCCACCGCGTCACCGGATGAGGCAATCTCGCTGGTCAACGCCATGGCGACCGTCGACTACAACCCGAAGCTGGTGTGGATGTCGCAGGGTGCTCAGACCGAGTTCCTCGACACCCTCGGCGACAACGCCAACAACATCACTGTGCACGGCTCGTGGCATCCGCTGGCCAACTGGGAAGGTAGCCTTGCCGGCCAGCCGTACACCAACCAGGACTTCCAGGCCAATTTCGAAGCCTCGTTCGGGCGTGCTCCCGATGAGGACGAGGCGATCCCGTTTGCGGTGTGCCAGGGCATGGAACAGGCAGTGATCGGCACCGGCGGCACCGATAACGCGGCCATGGCCGTGTGGCTGCATGACCGGACCGCCGCCGATCCGGTCAAGACCGTGCTCGGCGATTTCTACTGGGACGAGCGCGGGCTGCCGATCGACCGGTCGCTGATCATGACGCAGTGGCAGGACGAAGTCCTGGAGTTCGTCTTCCCGATTGACGAGTTCCCCGGTGTGGTAGATCTGATCTACCCGAAGTCCGAGTTCTCATAGAGACAGCTCAGTGCAGTACAGATGGGGCACCTGCCATGGTGCCCCATCTGTCTGCATGGTGGGTTCGTACCGAGCCCGGCGCGATACCCAACGACCGGTGGTGGCATCATGGGGCGACCGCAAGTGAGGATTTGACGTGGCGGTGACGCTCGAAGTCTCCGGCCTGAACAAGAGTTTCGGCGGCATTCACGCCGTCCGAGAGTGCAGCTTCGCCGTCGAGAAGGGCTCGATCACTTCGCTGATCGGGCCGAACGGCGCCGGCAAGACCACGACGTTCAACCTGATCAACAACGTCATCCGCCCCGATTCGGGCTCGGTCAGGTTCGAGGGCAAGGATGTCACCGGCAAGATGCCACACAAGCTGACCAGGCTCGGCATCGCCAGGACATTCCAGATCACGAGAACCCTGGGCGACATGACCGTGCTGGAGAACATGGTGGTGGGTTCCTCCGGTAGCGATATGCGGAGCATGTTTGGATCGAGGATGCTCGATCACGAGATCGATCGCGCCCTCGACCTCCTCGAGTTTGTTGGCATCGCCGAATACGCCTACACCAATGCCGAAACCCTTTCCTACGGACAGCGCAAGCTGCTCGAATTCTCCGCGGTCCTCATGTCGGAGCCCCAGATCGTCCTCCTCGACGAGCCCGCGGGCGGTGTCAATCCCTCCCTCCTCAAGCGGATGGTGGGCCGCATCAGACAGCTCAACGGCAGTGGCCTCACCTTCTTCATCGTTGAGCACAACATGGATCTGGTCATGGATCTCAGCGACTCGGTGATCGTCATGGCCCACGGCGAGGTGCTCTTCCACGGCACCCCCGAAGAGGTGCAGAGCGATCGACGCGTCCTCGACGCCTACCTGGGGAAGGTGTGATGGCGCTGCTCGAGGTACGCGGAGTCGACGCCGGCTACGGCCACGGCCCCGACATCCTGAGGGGGCTGTCCCTGGAGATCGAGGCCGGCACGTCGTACTGCATCATCGGACCGAATGGGGCGGGCAAGTCGACCCTGTTGAGGGTCATCTCGGGGTTGTTGCCGCCACGTTCGGGCGAGGTCGCCTTCAAGGGTGTGCCGTTCAACGGGGCCCGGCCCGATCAGGTTCTCGCCACCGGCATCTGTTTCGTACCTCAGGATCAGGCGGTCTTCCCTGAGATGAGCGTGCGGGAGAACCTGGTTGTCGGCGCCTACCTGGTGAGAGATCGGTCGCTCATCAAGGAGCGCATGGATCGGGTGTTCGAGCTGTTCCCCATCCTCGCCGAGCGGGAATCGCTCGACGCGGGGAAGCTGTCGGGGGGCCAGCAGCAGATGCTGACGCTGGGACGCGCCCTCATGATCGACCCAGAGGTGATGATGCTGGACGAGCCCAGCCTGGGACTGGCCCCGCAGATCGCCGAGCAGATCTTCGCCACGATCAGAGCGCTGAAGGATCTGGGAATCACCATCGTGATGGTCGAACAGAACGCGGTCCGGGGCCTCGAGTTGGCCGACTGGGGTGTCGTCCTCGACCTCGGCATCGTGCGATTCGAGGGACCTGCAGACACGATCCTGAAGGATCCACGGATCCGCGAGCTCTATCTTGGCAAGGCGGCGAACCTGGAGGAGACGCCGTGACGCAGATCATTCAGGTGGTGATCTTCGGGCTCCTCCTCGGAGGGGTGTATGCGCTGATGGCATCGGGGCTTACCCTCGCCTTCGGCGTGATGCGCATCGTGAATCTGGCCCACGCCGTGTTCATCATCGGCTCGGCCTATATCGCCTTCTTCGCCTTCGACAAGCTGGGGATCGATCCGCTCCTCTCCGTCGTCTTCATCATGCCGCTGCTCTTCGTATTCGGAGTTGGCTTGTATATGGCGCTCTTCACCCGAATCGAGGGTACGGCTCGGTATGTGGAGATGACCGTGCTGCTGACCTTCGGCCTCGCCATCATGATCGAAGGTTTACTCGGATGGGGATTCACCGGCATCTTCCGCCAGGCCACTCCCGCCTACCTCACCGACGCCTTCTTCATAGGAGATTTCCTCATACCCACCGGCCAGTTCATCGCGGCGATGTCGAGCTTCCTCCTCTTGATCGGGTTGTGGGGATTTCTCCGCTTCACCAGAATCGGCTACGGGATCCGTGCAACCATGCAGAACCGCGCCGCCGCCCAGCTCGTCGGGGTGAATGTGCGACGGGTGTCGGCGATCGCCTTCGGGATCAGCACCGCTCTCGCCGGGGCCTCCGGCGCTTTGATGAGCTACCTGTTCCCGTTCTTCCCGTTCCGGCACTGGCAGTGGATCGCGGTGCTGCTGGCTCTGGTCGTTCTCGGCGGCATGGGCAGCCTCAAAGGGGTGGTGGTTGGAGCCCTCATCCTTGGGGTGGCGAACTCTCTCGTCGTCGACCAGATCGGCCCGGGCTGGGCGTGGATGGCGTTCTACGCAGCACTCTTCTTCATCTTGCTGGTGCGCCCGAACGGCCTGTTCGGCAAGGAAGTAGCGGCATGATCGAGGACCGTGCCGCCGGCGATGGCCTGGAGCCCCGTGCCGTCAAGGCGGTCACCGCGCCGAAACGGCCGGCAACATACCGCTGGCTGGTAGTGGGGATACTCCTGGTCAGCCTGCTGCTTTTGCCGCTCAGCCGCCCGGTCCTCGGCTCCTACAACTACGTCATCCTGCTGGCGACGAACACGCTGATGTGGGTGGCGATGGCGTCGAGCTGGAACATCCTCGGCGGCTACACCGGCTACATCTCCCTTGGCCACGCCGTGTTCCTCGGTGTCGGCGGCTATGTGGCCGCGGTCCCGCTCTTTTACTACGGCATCTCACCGTTTCTCACCGCCGTCATCGGCGGGCTGGCTGCGATGGTGCTGGGACTCGTGGCCGGGCTCATCACACTGCGCACTCGCGGCTCGGTATTCATCATCTCGACGATTGCGCTTCTCTACATGTTCCTGCTGATTTTCGAGAATTCGGACTACCTCGGGGGAACGGCGGGGCTTCCGCTCCCCGTCGTCCCACTGCCACGGGACTGGCTCAAGGCTCCCTTCTATTACGCCATGTTGCTGGCCGCGGTGGGCTCGATTGTCCTCACCTATCAGGTAGCGCACTCCAAGTTCGGGCTCGGGCTGCGCGCCATCGCTGAGGATGAGACCAAAGCCGAAGTGGCCGGTGTCCCTACACGCTTCTACAAGATCCTCGCCTTTGCGTTGAGTGCCTTCTGGGTCGGATTCGTCGGCGCCATATGGGGCTACTCACTTGCGTTCGTACGCCCGACGCTTTTCTTCACCGTCGCCATCGCGGCACAAATGACGCTGATGGCGATCATCGGCGGGCGAGCAACGGTGGCCGGGCCGGTGATTGGTGGGGTGCTGATCATCGCGATCAATGAGTTCAGCATCACCAAGTTCGGATCCAGCGAGATCAACATCGTCATCATCGGGGCGTTGCTGGTAGCCGTGCTGTTGTTCTTTCCTCTCGGCATCGTGGGCTCGCTCCGCGAGAAAGGCTGGCTGCCCGCCTTCCTCGACTGGGATTGACGCACCGCATGGACTACGGACAGATTGCCCTCGTCCTCGTTGCCGTGGGCATCGGGTTCTTCACCAAGGGCCTCACCGGGATCGGAGGCCCGCTGTTCGCCATTCCGGTACTGGCGTCTTTCATGGGTGTTGAGTTTGCGGTCGCTGTGATCGCCATCCCGAGCCTGGTCGCCAACGTATGGCTGCTGTTGCAGAACCGCGCTGCTGCCGGCAGCGTCCACCGCTATCTCATACCAATGCTGATCGCGGGCGCCCTCGGCATCGTCCTCGGCGTATGGCTTCTGGTCAGTGTTGACGACCGCTGGCTGTCGCTCGCCCTGGCGCTGGCCGTCATCGCTTACATCGTCTGGTTTCTGACCAATCCGCGTTTTCAGCTCAGCGAAACAGCGGCGCAGCGCCTGGCGGCCCCGGTCGGGTTCATCGGCGGGGGCATGCAAGGTGCCACCGGCATCTCGGCCCCGGTGGTGGCCACCTACACCCACAGTCTCAACCTTCCCAGAACCGGGTTCGTCTTTGCGGTGACGGTTCCGTTCGCCGTGCTCGGGGCCGTGCAGATTGTCTCACTGACCTACGTCGATGCCTACGACGCTGAGCGCGTCGTCGCCGGCCTCGTCGCCATCATCCCGGTCGTCATCGTGCTTCCGATTGGAGAGCGCCTTGGGCAGCGGCTGACGCAGCAGGCGTTCCAGATCGTGGTCCTGCTCGTGCTCGGGGCGGCGGCGGCGCGGCTCCTATGGTCGGTGTTCGCGTGAACGCTCAGCTGGGAGCGGCAGTCGACTTCCTGACCACCAACTCCGGCGCCAGCAGGACCGGTTCGGACGGCGATGTTGCTCCCCCGTCATGATCGATCAAGTCAAGGAGGGCGCGAGCGGCGGCAGAACCCATCTCGCGATAGTCCACCGCGACGGTAGTGAGCGGAGGGGCAACCCGGTCGATAAAGGTCAGGTCGTTGTAACCCGTGACCGAGACGTCGCCGGGGACCGATATACCGTGGGCGGCGAGGGTGTCGTAGCAGCCGAGGGCGATGAGGTCGTTGCCGGCGACGACGGCGGTGAAATCAGTCCCCGAATTGAGCAACCGCTCACAGGCCCTTCGGCCTGCGTCGGTGCGGAAGGCATCGGCCTCCACGATCAAATCTTGGCGAACACCGAGGCCGGCGTAGCTCATCGCCGCAGCGAACCCCTCCCGCCTGGCGAGCCCGGTCGAGAGGTCTCTTGGTCCGGCGACGTGGGCGATCATGGTGTGGCCGAGATCGATGAGGTGGCGAACCACCAATGCAATCCCCGTGCGATTGTCACCGACGATCGAAGGCAGCGCCCGCGATTCGATCGATCGGTTCACCAGCACAGCCGGCACCGTCTCCCGCCCAGTGGGCAGCGCGAAGTCACGATGGGCGTTGGCAAGGATGAGCCCGTCCACCCTGCGTTCCAGCAGCGCAGAGACGACGCCGCGGCCCTTGCTCGTTTCGCTTTCGTCACTGGCAACCAGTACCGAATAGCCGAGATCCCCGAGCACGAATTCGGCACCGGCGTAGATCGGAGGAAACAATGGGTTCATCAGGTCGGGGACGACCATGCCGATGGTGAAGGTGCGGTTGGTGCGGAGGCCCCGAGCCAGCGGATGGGGGTAATAGCCGAGGCGGTCGGCGACCTCCTGGACCCGGACCGCGGTCTGCTCCTTGACCACAGACCGGGTCACGGGATTGAGCGCCCGCGACGCGGTGGAAACGTGCACACCGGCCGCGGCGGCAACCTGTTTCAGCGTCACTGGATCTTGCACCTGGAGCTCCCCCCGGGACGAACGCTCGCCCTTACTATCGTGCAATGGATTGCAAATCGCAACGGTGGAGGTTAGTGATGGCAACCGAGGTCGTGAGTGGCGACGACATGCGGGAGCCGATCGTCCGCAGGAAGAAAGTGTCGGTGAGCAACGACGGCTCGATGATGGCCATCCACGACTACGGCGAGTTCGGCACGACGGTGACCGACGAGCCCATCGCTCACGGCGGCACCTCCGAGGGGCCCTCCCCGCTCCAGGCAGTACTCGGGGCGCTGTGTGGCTGCGAGTCGGTGACCTTCAACCGCACCGCCAAGGAGATGGACTTCGCCTATGACGGGATCGAGTTCGAGGCCGAGTTCACCATCGACATTCGGGGCCGGATGGGAAAACGCGGGGTGCGCCAACACTTCCAGACGGTGCGGGTCGAGGCCATTGTGGCCACCGACGAGACCGAGGACCGCCTTTCCGAGGTCGTCCAGGAGACCGAGGCCCGCTGCCCGGTCTTCAACCTCCTCAGTGACGCCGGAGTCAACATGCAGGTTCGCTGGGTCAGACAGCCGATCACCGCCTGATCGGCGGAAGGCGGAGTGC
>BTQG01000039.1:0-21410 GCA_036985755.1 Acidimicrobiia bacterium
TGATGCTTCCCCACAGAGGCGGCCTTGTCTTCGTCTCCACCGCGGAGCCGGGGAAACGCGGCGAAGCTGATGCTTCCCCACAGAGGCGGCCTTGTCTTCGTCTCCACCGCGGAGCCGGGGAGACGCGGCGAAGCTGATGCTTCGCCGCAGAGGCGGCTTTGCGGGAGTTACTGATCACATGCGCTCGGTCGCGACCAGCCAGCCCCCAAAGCCGCCTCCGCTGACAGGCTTCGTCTACCGCGGCTCCCCCACTTCGTGGGATAGGCGAAGACCTGGTAGCCCCCTCCGTCAGCCTCCCCCAAGAGGGGAGAAAACGAGCCATGCCCTCGGCGTCCACATTCCCGGCACACGACGCGCTCGAAGCAGACGAGACCAGGTCTGTAACGCGCCGCCGACTCGGACTTGGAGCCTCACAAAGCCGTTCACGGTGTGGCCACTGCTCTACAACACGGCGAGGATCCGGCGAATCTGCTCGAGTGCTTCGAGGGCGTGTCGTGCGATCTCTGCCTCGCCATCGAGGAACGAACGGGTGAGGGTCACGGAGTCGCTCTCCCCAGCGAGAAACGACCGGCCCGCCGCGGACTCGTCGAGTTGCTCGAAAAAGCGCTCCGGGTCGAGGGCCGTCCGGATCGCTTCCAATAGCTCATCGGTGCTGCTCATCGAGCCAAGGTACTCGGTGTTACGCCTGCTCCGGAGGCCGGGTCGCTATTCACATCGCGAGATCGCGCCCCATTACCCGCACTCGGCCCGGAGCGGTCGTGCGCCTCAGGGCCGGCGTGAGCCGTAGTCACCGAAGGGGTCATCACGCTCTCGCACCGCCTCGCGCCATCCAACCTCCTGGGCGCGGGCGACAAAATCGAGACCTTCCTGGGTGTGGCGGGCGACGCCGTCGAAGAGGAAGCCGAGCAGGCGGCTGGTATCGGGTTGGTACTGGTGGCGGGCCACGTCGTTGCACAGCCATTTCATCATCTGTAGCTGGTTCATCGGGAGCTGCGCCATACGCTGGGCGAGCGCTGCGGTGTGTTCGAGCAGCGTGTCATCGGGTACGCACTCGAGCACCAGGCCGATGCGGGCCGCCTCCCGCCCGTCGATCTCGTCCCCGGTGAAGAGATACCGCTTGGCTCGCTCCAGACCGAGGCGGGCAATCCACAGCCACGGTGCTTCCGGCACGCCCCACACCCGTGCCGGGGGGTAGCCGAAGCGGGCCGACTCACCCGCCACGATCAGGTCTGCATTCAGGATCATGTCCGTGCCGCCGGCCACGCACCAGCCTTGCACAGCGGCGATCGTCGGCTTTGAGATCTCGTGCAGCTTGGCGAACGTGTTCCCGTATTCTGCGATCATTCGCACGTCGGCCACGGAGTCCCACACCCGATCCTTGTCCGCTTCGGTTTGGGCCAGCGTTGACCAATCGAGCCCGAAACCGGCACAGAAGGCCTTGCCCTCGGCCCGGACGAGCACGACCTTGACCGCGTCGGACCGGTCGGCCTCGTCGAGGGCGGTGCCGAGCTCATCGCGGAGCTCGGGAGTGATGGTGTTGAACTCGTCCGGTCTGCACAACACGACGTGCCGGACGGCGCCGTCGTCCTCTACTCGGATCGCGGTCACGACAACCCCCCGTGGCCTCTGCCGCTCGCAGCGAAACCTGCGGCACCGGCCGAGGACACACCCGACCGGATGAGTCTCTGCCCCCGGATGCGGTCTTGTGCTCGTGTCTTGCCCGTCATCCTCGGAGATCGGTCCCGGTGGGCGGGGGGTCGACGCCTCGCATGGTCACAACCATCGACGGAACCAGTTCTTCTCGAAAAGCACTTTGCCGATGTGCCAGCGCCGGCTTGCTTTGTACAGTTTGATCTGAGGCGTTGGCTGGGCGTAGAAATCGCCGCGGCCGAAGCCGGCTTTGCCATCCCCTGTCTCGATGAAACATTCACCGAATCCGTCATAGCGTTCCGGCTTGCCCTTTCCGGTGATCGCCGTGGCAACGTTGTGGGCCACCACTACCGCCTCGCGTTCGGCGAACACGCCCGCCATGGGCAAGGGCTTGCCCACCTCGAGGGGAATCCCGGTCACATCCCCAATGGCGTACACGCCGGGGAACCGCGTGTCCAGGGTGTGGCGATCCACAGGGACCCAACCGGAGTCGTCTACAAGGCCGGAGTCGCGAACGACCCGTGGCGCGCGATGGGGCGGCACATACGCCAGCAGGTCGAAATCTGCCGTTGCGCCGTTGTCGAACGTGACGCGCCGCGCTTGGCTGTCGACCTCTGCGACCTGGTGCTCGGGGTAGTAGCCGATTCCTTTAGCCTCGACCATGCGGCGAACGCCTGCAGATAATTCCGGGCCGGTGACGCCCATCGGACCGGGCTCAGCGGCATACAGGTCAACCTGGGTTCGGTCACCGATGCCTCGCTTGCGGCAAAACTCGTGGATGAGCATCGCGGCTTCGTACGGGGCCGCCGGGCACTTGTACGCAGGGGCCGCGGTCAGGACGACGATCCTGCCGCCGTCGAAGTCCTCGAGGGAGTCCCCGAGGCTCTCCGCGCCTGCCAGCGTGTAGAAGTTGTGCCCGGCCTCTTCCAGGCCGGGGATGGTCTCCGGGGCAAGCTCAGCACCCAGCGACACGACGAGGTAATCGGCGTCCAGGTCTCGACCCGAGCCACGATCGCTCCCCGTGGTCCGGTCGACGAGGCGAACACGGCGCGCTTCGGGTTCGATCCGCTCGATCTCGCCGTGTGTGACCTCGATGCCCTTCTTGGCCAGTCGCTCGAGAGGACGGGATATCTTGTGAGCGCTGCGTTGGCCGACCATGAGCCATAACAATGAGGGGGCAAACAGGTGGTCGCGTTCGCGGTCCACGATGATCACTCGATGCTGTTTGGGAAGCTTCTTGCGCAGCGTCGTCGCGGTCACGACTCCGCCGACGCCGCCGCCCAGAATCACGATTGTCTTGACATTGCTCATCGCTCGTCCCTTCCTTCTGTCAGCCCGGCCCCATGCCTGCGGGTCATGTCAGAAGACAAGGACCCGGTCGGCGTGAAGCGTCCAGTCCGTCAACTCGTCCATCGTGCTACGCCGACACCCGTCGGCCAGCTCCTCGTCGGTGATGCCCCGGGCATCCATGCAGGTGCTGCACACTCCGATCACACCGCCCCGCCGAGTCACCGAGCGCAACATGAGTTCGAGGTTGTAGTAACCCTGCGGCACTTTCTGACCGGTCTTGGCACAGGCTGTGGCGTCGCCGATCAGGAAGACCTGCACCCCTTCGCCCTCCTTTTTGGCAAGCGATCCGGCAAGGCGCATCCCGTTGTAGCTCCGCTCGCTCCCGTAGGGCGCATCGTTCAGAACCACCAGCACGCTCATTGTCGCCTCCCCTCTCCCACCGCCACCGGGAGCCCCGCTTGACGCCACTCGGGCAGCCCGTCCTCGAGACGTCGCGCCCGGAACCCGTGCCGGTGCAGCAGCTTGAGCGCCTGGGGAGCGAGAACGCAATACGGGCCCCGGCAGTAGGCGACAATTTCCGCGTCCCTGGGCAGGCTCGACAGCCTCCGTTCCAATTCACCGAGTGGCATGGAGATCGCTCCCGGGATGTGGCCCGCCGCGTACTCCTCACTGGGTCGCACATCGAGCACGATGACATCACCGTCGTCGGCGCGGGCCAGCAGCTCGGCTCTCCCCACAGGGTCGAGCTCGTCGCGGGCCTCGAAGTAGTCCCGCACGACCTGGTCCACCTCGGCGAGACGGTCGGTAGCGAGATCACGCAACGTCAAGAAAAAGTTGCACACGGTCTCGTCGGCCAACCGATAGAAGACCCTCGTGCCCTCCTTGCGGGTCTCAACCAAACGAGCCTCACGAAGCACCTTGAGATGGGCTGAGGTATTGGTGACTCCCATCGCTGCCGCTCGAGCTAGCACCTCGACGCTGCGCTCACCCTGACAGAGGAGATCGAGCAACTCGATGCGCTTCGGGTTGGCAACCGCCTTCCCGATACGCGCGAACTGCTCATACAAGCCATCCTTGACCGCCCTGCCCGTCGTCTGCTCCTGCGACATGCTCTCTCATTCTATAGAACTATGGAATAGGAGGGTAGCCTCAGCGGGCCACGGATGGATGAGCTCCGCGGGAGCCACGATCAGACGATGTGCTCGGCCGAGCCACCGGAGGGATCACGACGGCAGGACCCCGAAAAGAGTCACTCTCGCACAGAGACGTCCGCGCCCAGGATCAACGAGGACATGGAGAAGACACCGGCGATGTAGTCGTCGATGGGGAGTTCACGCAGTTGCGGGGGCATCGATCCATCGACGGCAAGGGTGGCCAAGCCATGCGCCAGAGACCAGAAATAGACGGCAACGATCCGCCGATCGACGCTGGTCAGTTCCCTCTCCGCGATGAGGTCGCCAACAACCTGCGTGAGGAAAGCAAAGACGCCGTCGGCGCTGGCGTGAAGCTCCTGGTGTGCATCCTTTTCGATACTGGAGCGGAACATCACATCGAAATACGCCGTGTGCTCAACCGCGAACCTCACGTACGCGGCGCCCACTGCCCCCAGCCGGTCGAGTGCGGTACCCGCCACGACACCGTGGCGAGCCTCCACCATCTCGGTACGCAGGATCTCATATCCCCGCTGGGCGAAGGCGGCGAGCATTCCCTCCTTGTCACCAAAGTGGTGGGCAGGAGCCGAATGTGACACGCCGGCCCTCCGTGCCACCGCCCGCAGGCTGACCTCGGCGGAACCCTTCTCCTCGACGAGATCGGCTACCGCGTTGAGCAGCGCGTTGGGGAGATCGCCGTGGTGGTACACATCGACAGCGTTTCCGGAACCCGAAGCCTTGTCCATTGCCCTCACCCTAAACCACATCTTGACATTGTCTAGCTGGCTCGCTAACTTGCCACTGTCAAGTTGACCATCTCACGATCCCATTTTTTCGGCTGGAGAACTGATGCACCAACCCACACACGACGATCACGGCGCCTTTGTTTGGATGGCGCGCCACCCGATCGCCATCATCGGAGCCGCCGTGGCCGTCACCGCGGTGCTCGCCGTGCCCTTCCTCACCATGGCCCCGACGTCCAGCGCCTCCCAGGAGCCGAGGGGTGCCGTTTTCGATGCCCGCGATGCCGCCGAGAATCGTTTTGTCTCCGCCGTTTTCGACATCCCGCTGATCGTGGAGGCCGGCGACGGCGACCTTCTCGCCAGGGACAACCTGATCGAGCTGCGCGACAACGCCGCGGCGCTCCGTAACGATCCGCAGATCGGACCGACGCTTCTCACCTACTACGAGCCCACGACGGCGACCGACGTGGTCGGAGTGCGCACGATCGCCGACATCGTCGACGAGCAACTGCCCGGAGGTCTCGATGCCGCCACGGAGGCCGAGGTCGACACCGTGGTGGCGAGACTCATCGAGGAAAGCGGCCCCGGATCAGATCTGCTCGGTCTCTCGGTCGACACCCGGTTCGACATCGAGACCGCTCGATGGTTGTCGCCTGCCCTGTTCACTGCGGTGCTCGCCGACAACGAGGTACTGGGTTTCGCCGTCAGCGGCGTCACCCTCGGCACCGACACGGCTCCTGAGGAGTTCTCCAGAAGTGTGTTGGCCCTCATGAGAGGCGGCGAACGCAACCTGCACGTTTGGGGCGTGGCGATCGATGTCAACCTCACATCCCAGGAACAGGGTGCAACCGCAGGGCCGTTCATCGGCTTCACGATTCTCGCCGTGCTGATCATTGTCGGAATAGTCTTCCGTTCCTACTGGGCCCTGGCCATCACCGGCGGTGCCCTCGGCGCGCTCATCATCTGGCTGTACGGGATCAGCAACCTCATCGGCCTCGAGAACGATTTGATCCTGTCGTTGATCGTGCCGATTGCGATGATCTCGTTCGGGGTCGACTTCACCTTCCACTCCCTCGGTCGGTACGGAGAGGAGCGTCGCCTCGGTCATCCACCGCGACGGGCGTTCTCTGTCGGAATGACCGCCGTCATCGCCGCCCTCGTGCTCGCCCTGCTCTCGGACACCGCAGCGTTCCTCGCCAACGCCTCGAGCGGCATCGAATCGCTCATCCAGTTCGGTGTCGCCACATCCATCGCGCTGATCGCCGCCTTCCTCCTCCTCGGAATTGTGACGCCGCTGGCCTTCGCCACAATCGAGCACCGCGTCGGCACCCCACCGAGAACGCTGCCCCGAACGCTGGCACGCATCGCCGCCCAGACCGGCGCCGGGCTCTTTGCCATGACCACGGTCCTGCTCATGGTCTACCTGTCGCCGCCGGCAGGCGTCGCCGCCCTCGCCCTCTACATCGGTGTGGCGCTCGTCGCCCCCGCCCTGCTCTCTCGCCGTCGAGCACCCGACACCGCCGCCGTCGAAGGAAAAGGCGTCGGACGCATCGCCGGTCTCATCGGAGCGGGAATCGCCTGGCTCGCTTCCAAGCGGTCGATCGTGTTGCCCGTTGCCGGGGTTCTAACGATCGGCGCAACGTTCCTTGCGGTTCAGGTGCCGACAGAATTCGATGTCAAAGACTTCTTCGCTGCCGACTCCGATTTTGTCGTATCGCTGGACAAGGTCGAGCAGCATCTTGGGGCGAGAGGCGGAGAACCGGCAACGATCTACATAGAGACCGACCTCACCAACTCGACCGTCGTGGCCCGCCTCTCTCAGTTTCGCGACGACGTGGTCGGCTTGAAAACCGAGGGCCTGGCCCGAGCAGGCGACGGGTCTACCTTCGTCGACGGCAGCGTGCTTCAAGTCATCGAAGATGCGGCGAAATCCCCGATCGTCGCCGCTGCGATAGCAGACGCATACGGTGTCGGCCTCAGCGACGAGGACCGCGATGGGATACCGGATGACGCCACGCAACTCGCCGCGCTCTATGACTACACCCGCCGGGCAGGCATCGCTGTGGACACGACGAGATTCCTGCAAACACCCAACGATGTGCGACAACGCATCTGGGTCAGCGACGACGGATCGAAGACGGCGACGACGTTCACGATCGCGCTGACGAACACGCGTCGTCAAGAATCGGTGGTGGAGGCGAGGCAGGCGGTCGCGCCCGCCATCGACGGCTTGCGCGCGGACCTGTTGGCGATAAACAGCGACTCCGTCGTCCAACTGACGGGAGGGCCGATCGTACGACAGGAGAGCCTCAACGCCGTGTCCAGAGCCCTCCAGGCGTCGTTACCCATTGCGGTCCTTCTGTGTTTCCTGATCGCGGCAGCGTTCATGCGATCGATCCGATTCGCCGCGGTGAGCGTGGTGCCGATCCTCATCACCGTCGCCATGCTCTACGCCTTCATGGAGGTGGGCGGATACTCGATCAATATCGTCACCGCAACCATCGGGGCCGTGTCCATCGGGATCGGAATCGATTTCGCCATCCACCTCACGATGCGATACCGCGAGGAACTCGAGCGCACTGACTCGCGTGAGTTGGCGATCCGACGATCAGGCGAGGGCACAGGAGTTGCTCTCCTGTCATCAGCGGTGTCGAGCGCCGTCGGCTTCCTCATCCTCGCCTTCGCCCCAATGCCGATGTTCGCAAGTTACGGTCTGCTCACCGCGGTGATGATCTCGATGGCGGCCGCCGCCACGCTGCTCGTACTTCCCAGCCTGCTCATCGTCGTGACCCGAAAGCCCTCGCCCGCCGTATCGCACGATGATCCCTTAGCGGAGGGCCGACTCGCCCAGGTCTGAGTCGGCCCTGTCCTCGGGCTCAGCCGAGGTGGGCTGCTGGCCCGGAGAACGCCACCATGAGTGTCAGCACCGTCAGTGCCCCAAAGAGCACCAGCGCCGCGCCAAGCACCCACTTGCGGCGGCGAGGCCTCCGCTGCGGAGAGCGGTCGAGGAACGGCACCGCTGCCAGGAGCAGGCCCACGACCATCGGCGCCCAGAACAACCCGTCGATGCCGATCCAGTTCTCCAACTGATATAGCCAGTAGAAGACCCACAGCGGTTTCGTGACCTCGATGCCTGCCACCGGCGCCGCCCCGACGCCACCGACCGTGACTGCGGCCAGCGCGACCAGGACTGCGAGCAGGATCAAGCTCCAGCCCGCCAGGTGACGCACGTGTTCTGTGAATGGCACGGTCTCGTCACCGTCCACCTCTCCGACGGCAACGTCGGACCGGGCCGACACGCCGTGGCGCTTCACCAGGGCGAAGTGGGCGATGAGGAGCAGGAACACGAGGGCGGGAAGGAAGCTGACATGAGCCAGATACAGCCGGGTCACCAGGGCCGCACCGGCGCCGAATGCCGGGGTGAACCAGGTACCGAAACCTCCAGCCAGTTCGGCGAGCGCCGTGTTGTGTCCCACCGCCTCGAACGCCTCCTGATCCCATCGCAACGTAGACCCGGTGAAGATGAGGAGAAACACCATGGCCAACAGCCCCAACCCGATCAACCAGTTCGCCTCCCTCGGCCGTTTGTACGAGCCGGTGAGCAAGATCCTCGCCAGGTGAGCCAGTGCCAGCACGAACATCGCCTGTGCCGCCCAGATGTGGACGCCGCGCAGCAACGCGCCGAACGGTACCGAGTTCTGGATGTGGAGCACGCTGTTGCGCGCGTCCTCGGGTGTCGGTGTGTAGAACTGCGCCAGCAGGATGCCGGTCACCACCAGGATGGCCAGCGCGGCCAGCGTCAGGCCTCCCAGCGTCCATGCCACCGTGTTGGCATGTTTGGGTACTGCGTACTGCAGTGCCGAGATCCCGAGCCGCTCATCGGCCGCCGCCCGCAATCTGGGAAGTCGGCCCGGCTTCTCGGATGGACCGCCCGCCTTCTCCGCGTCGGTCGGGCCATGTGGGTCCGCGGTCGTATCGACGGCCGGTTCGACAACGCCCAGGTCGCTCATGTGCGCACTCCGTTCTTCTTGAAGACCAGAGCGAGCCCGCCGGCCACCAAGAGAGCTGCGGCTGCCAACGCGACCGCCGCGGTCCCTACCGGTGCCCGGAAGCCGCCATCGACTCGCTCGGTCAGCCCATGGGCTGCGGCCTCCCCGCCGGACGCCTCTTCGCCGTGCCCGTCATCGGCCTCCGCGGCCTGCCCGACAGCCACCTCCTCGGCGTGCCCGTCGTCGGCTTCCCCGGCCTCCTCGCCGGCCGGCGGCCCGCCAAGCTCAGCCTCAGGTACTTCCGCAGGGTCGGCTGCGGGTTCCTGCGGTGGTGCCGCCGCCACCTCTGTCGGGTCGTCTGCGCCGGCGTGGGGGTCGACTCCCAGTGCCGTCACCAGAGCATCCTCCGCCTCATGAAGGTCGCCTGCCTCGAGGGCGTCGGCCGCCACCTTCAACGAGGCGATGTCCAGCTCACCGCTCGGCTCCTCGGCCTCGGCATCGAGGGCCGCTTCGACCCGCTCCAGTGCCTCGCCAGACGCCGCCGGGGTGTTGACCACGATCGCCAGCGCCTGTTTCACCAACTCCACCGCGCCGGCTTCGTCTTCTTCGCCGTGTGCCAGCGCCGGCGCCGCCGCCAACATCACGACTCCAATCAACGCCGCCGCCAGGGCGAGCCTGCGCCTACCACTGCCCATCATCTCTGCTGCTCTCCTGTTCTGTCCTGTCAACGCTCGGTGTCCGTGTCTATCCGCGACGCTATGCCTTGCAGTCGCATGGAAGGTCAATAGGGTCGAACGGCCCGAACTGAGCCGCTCGGCGAGGCCGAGTGCCGGGACATCGCCGATGCTCCGGCGGCGTTGACACTCGAGGCTCGGCCCCCGGAGCTCGATCCGGCGAAGGAGACTCCGACGCCTTGCGCCTATCTGACAAAAGGCTGTATCGTTGTCTCACCATGACACGGCCAGTTGCTCTCCGCCATCACCATCACCACCCATACAGGGCCGGCTGATGGTGCTGCGATAAGCGACAAACCAACACAGACGCCGACCCCTTAGCGGTCGGCGTTCTCGCGTCACGAGGGACCATCCCGGCCGCACCAGGGCGGCGGGAAAGGAACCTCATGACCGCACTCTCTCCAGAACCAACCGAAGTCATCCACCTTGCCCTACCCAAGGGACGGATCGAAGAACGGGTGATCCGCCTGTTGTCGGACGCCGGGGTGGAGCTGCGCGGTGGCACCCGGAGCTACCGACCCAGCCTGTCGATACCCGGCTTCGAAGTCAAGATGCTGAAGCCGCAGAATATCGTGGAGATGCTGGCTGCGGGAACCCGCGACATCGGATTCGCCGGGGCCGACTGGGTCGCCGAGAAGAACGCCGACCTCGTCGAACTGCTCGATACGGGTTTTGACCCTGTCCGGCTCGTAGCCGCGGCCCCGGAATCCCTCGTCGATTCCGGCAAGCTCCCGGATCGCCGTCTCACTGTGGCCAGCGAGTATGAGCGCCTCTCCAGGCGCTGGATCGAGCAGCGAGGCCTGGAGGCCGACTTCGTGCACTGTTACGGGGCGACCGAGGTGTTCCCTCCCGAAGACGCCGACGTGATCATCGACAACACCGCCACCGGAGAGACGCTTGCCGCCAACGGGCTGGCTGTCGTCGACGAGTTGCTCACCTCGTCGACCCGGCTGTATGCCAGCACACAAGCACTCGACTCGCCGGGCAAGAAGGCGGCGATCGACGGTCTTGTGCTCGGTCTTCGCTCGGTACTCGAAGCCAGGAGGCGCGTCATGCTCGAACTGAACGTGTCGGTAGGAGACCTGGAGCGCATCATCGAGATCCTGCCTCGCATGCGAGAGCCCACGGTCGCCCCGCTCCACGGCGGTGCCGGGGTAGCGGTCAAAGCGGCCGTGCCCAGAAGTGACTTGCCAAAATTGATCCCGGAGCTCAAGGTCCGGGGTGCAACCGACATTGCGGTTTCGCGCCTGGAACAGATCGTCCCATGAACGCGCCAACGGCCTACTCTCCAGCCCGGCTCGATCCGAGCATCGATCTGGACCTGTCGAAAAACGAGGGCAGACCGCCCAATGAGCCACTGCTTTCTGCGGTGCTCAACGAGGCGACCGTCGTCGGCCGATACCCGGACCTGGCGCCGCTGCGGCGACGCATCGCCGCCGAGCTTGGCGTAGAACCCGATCGAGTCCTGGTCACCGCCGGCGGTGACGACGCATTGTTCCGATGTTTCCTTGCCAGGGTGGGGCCGGGGCGGAGGGCGGTTGCGACCACCCCGAGCTTCGAGATGATCTCCCGATACGCCGAACAGGTCGGCGGAGGCCTGACAGAGATCGATTGGTGGAACGGGCCGTACCCGGTGCATTCGGTGGTTTCCGCATTGGGCGAGCGCGATGTGCTCTTCGTGGTCTCCCCGAACAATCCAACCGGAGCAGTCATCACCGAGTCCGATCTCCGCCTGTTGTCGGAACGAGCCGCACTCGTTGTGTTGGACACGGCATACATCGAGTTCGCCGACGACGACCTCACCGGCGCCGCGCTCCAGCTCGACAACGTCGTGATCATTCGCACCCTTTCCAAGGCGTGGGGTTTGGCCGGTCTGAGGGTCGGATACCTGCTGGGACCTCCCGACCTGGTCGCAGAGATCGGGGCCTACGGGAGCCCCTATCCGGTTTCAGGGCTGTCCGCTTCGCTGGCGACGACGCGTCTCGACGCCGGCGACCAGATGACCGCCTTTGTCGAAGACGTGAAGCGTGAGCGGACGGCACTCGTGGAGATCCTCGAAACCCGGAGCATCGAGGCATATCCGTCGCAGGCCAATTTCGTTCTGGCCCGCTTCGACGAAGCCGATTGGGTGGCCTCTGCGGCCGCGGCGCTCGGTGTCGGGCTCCGCCGGTTTCCCGGGCGAGGCCCGCTCGAAGACCACCTGCGGATGACCCTTCCCGGGGACGACCGCCGGTTCAAACGTCTGGTGCATGCTCTGCTGTCCGCGCTCGACCCCCAGGCGCTGCTTTTCGACCTCGACGGCGTTCTGTGTGATGTCTCGGCGTCTCAGACGAAAGCAATCGTGCAGACCGCGGCGGGATTCGGCGTCGAGGTGACGGCTTCCGACGTGCAGCGAGCCAAGGCAGCCGGGAATGCCAGCGACGACTGGGAGTTGACCCGTCGTCTTTGTGCCGAAGCGGACGTCGAGGCTGCTGCCGGCGAGATCGAGGATCGCTTTGAATCCTTGTACCAGGGATCCGATGGGCGCAACGGGTTGAAGGACAACGAATCGCTGCTGGTCGAGCGCTCGCTGCTGTCCCGCTGGGCGGGAAGGCTCCCGCTCGGTGTCGTCACCGGCCGGCCACGCACCGATGCCGAGGAATTCTTGAGGCGATTCGGGCTGGAAGAGCTGATGTCGGTCGTGGTCACGCGTGACGACGCCCCCCTCAAGCCGGATCCCGGACCCGTCCGGTTGGCCCTGAGCCGCCTCGGGGTGGAGCGGGCCTGGATGTTCGGCGACACACCCGACGACATCGCCGCTTCGAGGAAGGCAGCAGTCGTCCCGGTCGGTGTCATCGCACCAGGGGACGACCCGGCGATGGCGAAGGAGGCGCTGGCCGGATCGGCGCGGATTGTAAGCGAGCTTCGAGCCTTGGAAGGACTTCTGCCATGAGCCGCAGCACCCAAATCGATCGCACCACGCGAGAGACAGCCATCTCCGGCCGCCTGGATCTGGACGGAACCGGAGAGGCCGACGTCGCCACCGGGCTCGGTTTCCTCGATCACATGCTGACCACGCTGGCCAAACACGCAGCGTTTGACCTGGAGCTGCGGGTCGAAGGGGATCTCGGGGTCGACGACCATCACACGGTCGAGGACTGTGCCATCGTCTTGGGACGAGCCGTCGATGAGGCGCTTGGAGACCGTGTCGGGATAGCCCGATTCGGCTTTGCCTACGCACCACTCGACGAGGCACTGTGTCGAGCCGTCGTCGACCTCTCCGGACGGGGCTGGGCCGAGGTCGACCTGGCCTTCACTCGGGAGACCATCGGAGAAGTCGCCACCGAGAACCTGATCCACTTCTTCAGCTCGCTGGCGATCGAGGCCCGGATGGCGCTCCACATCGACCAGATCCGCGGTGTCAACAACCACCACATCGCAGAGGCGGCATTCAAGGCCGTAGCCCAGGCTGTGGCGGCGGCAGTCCGTATCGAGAGCGACGGGATCCGAAGCACGAAGGGCGGATTGCGATGAGCCTCGAAGTTGCCATCGTTCCCACCGGCACCGCCAACCTGGCGTCGGTTGTGGCGGGTATGCGACGAGCCGGCGCCACTCCGACCACGGTCTCGGATGCCGATCAAGTTGCCCGCGCCGAGCGGGTGGTCGTGCCCGGCGTCGGAGCCTTCGGTGCAGCCATGGCCACGATCGATCGCATGGGCATGCGCACCGCGCTGAGGGAGCGGGTGATCGAAGGCCGGCCGACCCTCGCCGTGTGCGTCGGCATGCAGTTGTTGTGCTCGACCAGCGAGGAGAGCCCCGCGCACACCGGGCTCGGCGTCATCGCCGGCCGGCTGACACGATTCGCCGGAGACGTCCGAGTTCCCCAACTGGGATGGAATCAGGTCGAGCCGGAGCTCGGGATGCGGTTCCTCACAGACGGTTGGGCCTATTTCGCCAATTCCTACCGAATGGACCATATCCCAGAGGGGTGGACTGGAGCCATGAGCGACCACGGAGGAGCCTTTGTTGCAGGGCTGGAACGAGGAGACGTGCTCGCCTGTCAGTTCCATCCAGAGCTGTCCGGGCACTGGGGTGAGGCGGTTCTCTCCGCCTGGCTGTCGGCCACCGAAGGGGCCCGCTGATGGTTGCGGTCAGAGTTGTCCCCTGTCTCGACATCCGCCAGGGAAGGGTCGTGAAAGGAATCCGATTCCAAAACCTTCGTGATGCAGGTGACCCGGTGGCTCACGCCGCCTTCTATCAAGAACAGGGAGCGGACGAAATCGTCCTGCTCGACGTCTCCGCCACCCCAGAGGGCAGGAGTCATGCCGTCGAGACGGTCCGTCAGGTCCGGTCTGTGCTGACGATCCCGCTTACCGTCGGCGGCGGTGTCCGCACCACAGAAGACGCCTCGAGGCTTCTCGAGTCCGGCGCCGACAAGGTGGCGGTGAACACGGCCGCCGTGGCTCGGCCCGCCCTCATCACCGAACTCGCCGAACGGTTCGGTTCGCAGTGCACGGTGATCTCTGTGGATGCTGCTCGCGCCGGCCGGAATGGCTGGCAGGTGGTGGTCGGCAGTGGCCGGATACGCACCGGGACAGATGTCGTCGCCTGGTGCACAGAGGCAACAGCGCTCGGCGCAGGAGAGATTCTCCTCACCAGCTGGGATCGGGACGGCACCAGGGAGGGTTACGACACCGACCTGGTCGCCGCGGTGGCGCGGGCAGTAGCGGTGCCGGTGATCGCCTCCGGTGGGGCCGCCACCGCAAACCACCTGGTGACGGCAGTCGAAGCCGGTGCGTCGGCCGTGCTGGTCGCCTCCATGCTCCACGACGGAGATACGCGGGTCGGTGTTTTGAAGAGCGAGCTGACCGCGGCTGGTGTTGAGGTGAGACCGTGATCGTCCCCTCGATCGACATCTCGCACGGCGCCGCCGTCCAGCTGGTCGGAGGTGAGCAACAGGCCATCGATGCCGGTGACCCGAGGCCCATCATGGAACGGTTCTCCATCGTCGGCGAGGTCGCCGTCATCGACATCGACGCGGCGAGAGGCGATGGCAGCAACTCGGAACTCATCGGCGAGTTGTGCAAGCTCGGGGCGGTCCGGGTCGGCGGCGGGATTCGAGATGCCGCCACGGCCCGTCGCTGGCTGGACGCCGGCGCCCGAAAGGTGATCATCGGCACCGCAGCATCGCCACAACTGCTGGCGCAGCTACCACGAGATCGAGTGATCGTCGCTCTCGACTCCCGGGACGGGCGGGTCCTCTCCCACGGCTGGCGCCGGGAGACCGACGCCGACCTGTTGCCCAGGATCGAGCAGCTCCGAGACCTGTGCGGAGGGTTCCTCATCACGTTTGTGGAGCGTGAGGGGTTGCTGAAAGGAACCGACCTGGGGCGAGCTGCCGAGGTGTGTGACGTCGCCGGCTCAACGCCGGTCACCATCGCAGGAGGGATCACCACTCCCTCAGAGATCCGAAGCCTGGATGAGCTCGGCGCCGATGCCCAGGTCGGCATGGCCCTGTATGCGAATGAGATGACGCTCGCCGCTGCTTTCGCCGCTCCTCTTCACTCCGATCGAGTCGACGGGCTGTGGCCGACCGTGGTGGTGGACGAGGGAGGCATCGCACTCGGCCTAGCGTGGTCCGATCCACAAAGCCTGCACCGGGCCATCGAGCAGCGGGCCGGTGTGTATCGCAGCCGTAGCCGGGGCCTGTGGAAGAAGGGCGAGACGTCGGGCGCTACCCAGCAACTGTTGCGCGTCGACGTCGACTGCGATCGGGACACGCTTCGATTCACCGTTCGGCAGCATCAGGGTTTCTGTCACCTCGGCACCAGGGACTGCTGGGGTGACGACCACGGGCTCGGCCGCCTCGCCCGCCGCCTCGGTGAGATCTCAGAGCGGAGGATCCCCGGCAACACCATCAGGCTGCTCGACGACCAGGCGTTGCTCGGATCCAAGCTCCGCGAGGAGGCCGCCGAGCTCGCTGAGGCGTCGAGCAAAGGGGAGATCACTGCAGAAGCGGCGGATCTTCTCTACTTCACGCTGGTCAAGATCACCGGGGCCGGAGTGACCCTCGAAGAGGTGACTGGGGAGCTGGACCGGCGCGAGTTCGTGACGCAGCGGCGCCCCATGGAGAGAAAGGGATGAGCCGCTTACTGAGGTTGGCAGGGGACATCGACGGCTGGTTGGAACGGCGCAATCCCATCGACCCAGGGGCTCTCACCGAGGCGGCCTCCATCGTCGAGGATGTCCGTGACAACGGGGAAGAGGCAGTACGCCGGCACAGCGAGCGATTCGGCGACCTGAGACCCGGCGAGCCGATGGTGAACGGCCGGGAGGATCTGGAGCAGGCACTCACCGAAATCGATCCCGACCATCGACGCCTTCTCCAGCGCACGGCCGGGAGGATTCACAAATTCGCCGAGGCGCAACGCTCCTCGTTCGGCGGGCTGGACGTCGCCGTCGACGGAGGCCGTGGCGGCCACCGCTGGCTGCCCGTCGAAATCGTCGGCGCCTACGCGCCCGGGGGGAGATACCCGCTCCCCTCGACGGTGCTGATGACCGTGATACCAGCCCGCGTCGCCGGTGTCGGGGACATCACGGTCGCATCGCCGGCGCCGACCGCCATGACGATGGCCGCCGCCGCCGTTGCGGGAGCCGACCGTCTCCTCCGGGTTGGTGGTGCCCAGGGGGTTGCCGCTTTGGCTTTTGGCATCGCCTGCCCGCCGGTGGATCTGGTCGTCGGGCCCGGCAACCGCTGGGTGACTGCGGCCAAGAAACATCTCTACGGAGAGGTCGGCATCGATGGTCTGGCGGGACCAAGCGAGATCGTGGTGGTCGCCGATGAGAAAGCCGATCCCGGGCTGGTGGCCGCCGACCTGCTCGCCCAGGCGGAGCACGACCCGCACGCCGTGCCGATCCTCATAACCACCAGCAACGCACAACTCGATCGGATCGAGAACGAGCTGGCCGACCAACTCGTCGAGCTGTCCACCGCCAAGGTTGCTCGTGCCGCGCTCAGTAACGGTTTCTGTCTCGTTGTCGAAAAGCTGGAGGAGGCGGTCGGGCTCTCCAATCGCATCGCTCCCGAGCACCTCGCTCTCCACCTCGAGGACGCCGGTGCCTGGTCGGACCGCTTCCGGGCCTACGGCTCGATCTTCATCGGCCCGCAGAGTGCCGAGGCGTTCGCCGACTACGGAGTAGGGCCCAACCACGTGCTGCCCACCGGCGGAGGTGCCCGTTTTCAGTCGGGACTGTCGGTTTTGACTTTCCTGCGCTCACCTACCTGGCTCGACCTCGCAGAACCTGGTCGAGTCGTGTCCGACACCGTCGCCCTGGCAAGTCTGGAGGGCCTGGAGGCCCATTCCCGGGCGGCGGAGAGGAGATCACTCCCGACGCAACCGGGCACCACCTCGACCTGAACGTTCCGCCCTGTCGATCGAAGCCCTCACCGCGACGTAGCGGTGGTGAACGTGGGGCACTTGTCGAATGCCTCGCAGCCGCAACCCAGGCTCTCGTCGAGCATGTCGATCATCGCCTGTAGTTTCGTCTGGGTCGCCTCTAGGTCGGCGCGTTTGGCGGCGACGAGTTGCGCCCACTCGTAGTCTGCGCTCGGGTACAGCAGATCCCGTATCTCGTCGAGACTGAAGCCAAGACCCTGCGCCGTCTTGACGAACCGAAGGCGGGTCACAGCCTTGTCGTCGAACCGTCGCTGCCCGTTGTGACGGGGCAGCTCACCGATCAGGTCCACTCCGTCGTAGTACCTGATGGCCGATGTCGACATTCCCACCTCGCTGGCGACCTGCCCGATGCTCAGCGAATCGGAAAAGTGACGGAGCGACGGCAGGTCAGCAGTCACAGCTATCCGACCCGCCGCAAAAGACGGCCGCGGTGGCGGGAGATGCTGCGAGCGCAGCGGACACCGGAGCGGCGGGGACGTCGACAAACTTCGCAGTGAGATCCCACAGAGCATCGAGCATCCCAGGGTCGGCTGGCTCGTTGAGTGTTACCGTCCATAGCAGCCGATCCCCATCGTGTTCAACGGCGATGTCGAAGCCGGGACAGCACTGCTGCTCGGTCGCGGCGAACTCACGAATGGCGGTCTCGAGGTCGGTGTCGTCGCGGTAGGCCAGCACCACTCCACCGTCGACTCGTTCCCGACTCACAAGGGCGACGCTCCATAGCTCGGCGAGGCTGGCGAACCGGCCGGCCCGTGTGTCATGATCCAGCGAACACGACCCCGATATCACGTAGGTCGAGTTTTCGGCGTTTGCAGTCACCATGGCTCCTTCGATCTGAGACTCGCAGATCAACCGTAGGACTTCAACCCGGGTCGAAGTCAAGGGATTCCTGGCTGCTTGTTCGGCCTCGCCGCGTCCGAAACGTGTTTGGCTGACCGACCACGACGTTACCCCGCGACCTCCGCAGGAACGTGCAACTCGAATTCCGCATAACCGAAATCACGACCGTTGATACGCAGCGACAGGCCTTGTTGACCGGTGTAGTAGCGGCGTGTGGTGATAGGCCGAATGGCATGGGATCGTTCCAAGAAACGAACCTGACCCGGTGCGAGCGTGAAGCTCTTCCACTTGAACACCTTTCCAACGAGGCGGCCGTCTGCCTTTCGGAAGTGCACCAGATAGTCGACCATCAGGGACTGAGGTTCGTCGCTGGTCGAGCGCAGCCCGGCCGTGAAGCCGAGTGTGGCGCCGAAGTTCACGATCGGTGTTTCGATCCTCAGCGACTCCAACTCGAGTCGCGGTGAGCCGAACCCAAATGTCTCCAGTGCGGCCGGATGTCCGTCTTTGATCAGCGTCCGGAAGGCATGGCGAACCAGCCTCTCCCGGTTCTTGTCGGCGTCTCGCATCCACACTCTGCCCAGCCGCGCCACCAGGTCGGGGTGGTCCTTGGCAATGTCGTTGAGGTGGTTGGCCACCGAACGGCGAACGTACTCTTCCTCATCGTCACGCAAGGCCTCGAGGGAGGGCAGCATCGGGGATGGATCGGCTATCAACTGCGGGAGTCGCATGGCCCACGGCAGGCGCGGGCGGGTCCCTTCGGAGAGGAGGCGGCGCACATGTCGACTGGGATCCTCCACCCACCTCCCGATGACGGCCAGCGCTCTCTGCTGGTCGTCCAACAGGAAAAAGCGCACCGCGAACTCGGCTGAGAACCGCTTGGTCATGTCTGCCAACAGTGCCAGAGAGCCGTCGAAGTCGTCGAGGCCGTGCTGGCCAACCACCATCGACATCGGCAGGACCCCCCAACCACGAATTCCATCGTCGTCACTGTGGGAGTCCGCGTTGTAGTCCTCGACGGGGTGCAGCATCGACCTCAGGATGTCTAACCGCTGCTCATGGTCTTGCGGCAGGGCGACATGGAGGTGGTCGGCGATCAGTTGAGCCCGCGCCTTGAGCTCGAGGCTCTCGAGTTGCTCGAGGACGGGACCTTCGAAACCGACCCGATCGAACGTGGCGACCCGCTTCTCCAGATGATCCGCCAGGCAGCCAACCAGCTGCGGCGAAAAGACATTCTTGAACGGATCCATCCGATTCTGTCACTCCTGGAGCGGAGGGCGAGACGATATTCAGCTCAACCACAAATCTGTGCGAATGGCGGTGCCCAGGCACCGGCCCTCAGCACTTGATGAGGCCGTTGACGAGCTGAGGCACGAGTGTGGCTGCTGTGGCCTCGACATCGATCTCACCGGGTCCAACCACGTGCACCATGGCAACCATGTGGATCGCGCCCATGAGTGCGAGTGACGTCGTGTGAGGATCGGCCACATCCAGCTCACCTGCGGCCTGACCCTCGATGAGCAGTTCCCGAAGCGGGGTCATGACGATTCGCTCCATGGATGCCATGACTTCCTGGAAGTCCCCTGATTGTTTGATGGCCGTCGGAAGCTCGACACACATCATGGGATGTTCGGTGAGCGAATACAGCACCGCGCTCAGCGCGGCTTCCAACCGCGCTTGCACCGGTCCCCCACCCTCGGCTGCCTGCACCACAACATCTCCGATGCGGGTGAGCTCGGCGTTCATGTAGAAGGCGACGAGATCGTCCTTACCGGCAAAGTAGTAGTACAGCGTGGCCCTCGGCACGTCGGCCAGCCTGGCCACATCGTCGATGCTGATGTCGACACCGGTGCCGGCAAAACCCCGCGACGCCACCAGCAGCTTGTCTGCGAGTTCTCGAGGTGGTCGTTTCATCTTTCTCAACTCTAGTCTTGACATAAGAATAGACAAGTGTCTAAGGTCCCGTCCACTTCACCATTCAAACAGGGTCATCGATCCCTGTCTGGTCACGGAGGGCCACCACATGCTGAACCAAGTAACCGACGCCACCGACGAAGCAGTATCAAACCGACGGTGGTGGATACTCGCCGTCATGTCCATAGGCGTCTTGATCGTATTCATCGACAACACCGTTGTGAACACGGCGTTGCCTGCTATCTCGGTCGACCTCGGCGCTTCGATCTCGCAGCTGCAATGGGTCGTCAATTCCTACACGCTGGTGCTCGCCGGGCTGCTGCTGCTGGGTGGGTCCCTCGGCGATCTCTACGGGCGCAAGAAGTGGATGTCCATCGGCCTCGTCCTGTTCGCGGCGGCAGCGACCGGGGCAGCCTTTGCCACCAACATCGAGACGCTGATCGCGATGCGCGCCGCTCAAGGCCTGGGGGCCGCACTCGTGCTTCCGGCAACCTTGTCGATCATCACGAACGTGTTCCCTCGCGGCGAACGCGCCAAAGCAATCGGGATATGGACTGCGGTCGGGGCCCTCGGCATCGGTCTGGGACCGGTGCTCGGCGGGTACCTCGTCGACGCGTTCAGCTGGTCGGCCGTGTTCTTCATCCACATCCCGATCATCGCAGCCGCCCTGATCGGCATGCTGATCGTGCCAGATTCGCGCGACGAGCGCGGGCTGAAACTGGACATTCCCGGTGCCATCCTCGGGACCACGGGAATCGTTGCTCTGGTGTTCGGCATCATCCGGGGGGGTGAAGCAGGCTGGTCCTCTCCAGGGGTGCTCGGCGCCTTCGCCATCGCCGCCGTCGTGCTCGGCGCCTTTGCCTGGGTGGAGATGCGGTCAGAGGCCCCCATGCTGCCTCTCAAGTTCTTCCGGCAGAGGGACTTCACCGGGGCGGTGATCGTGATCGGCGTGATCATGTTCGCCATGTTCGTGTCGTTCTTCTTCCTGACCCAGTACTTCCAGATCGTCCAGGGCAGAAGCGCTCTACAGGCCGGACTGCTGATCGTCCCGCTGTCCGTGGCGATGATGTTCACCGCGCCGATATCAGGAAAGGTGATGAGCACGATCGGGCCCCGGTACATGGTTCTCGCCATGACCGCCGCCATGATCACAGGGGTGCTTCTCCTGACTCGTATCGAGGTCGGCAGCAGCGTTTGGGCTGCGATCGTGCCGCTGGTGATCTTCGGACTTGGGGCAGGGCTCGGCCTGCCTGCGCTCACCGACACCGTCATGGCCGCGGTACCGGAAGCTGATGCGGGAGTCGGATCCGCGGTCAACGACGTCAGCCGCGAACTAGGTGGCGCACTCGGCATCGCCACGATCGGCAGTGTCGTGAGCATCTTCTACCGAAGCAACATCAACGACGCCCTCGACGGGACATTGCCCGCCGACGTTGTTGACTTGGCGAGAGAGAGTGTCGGTGTCGCCAGCGTCGTTGCTCGATCGCTACCCGCCGACGTCGGGTCGGCGCTGGTCGATGCCTCGAACGTCGCCTTCGTCGATGCCATGACCACGGGATTCGTGTTCAGCGCCGTGGTGCTGCTCGGTGCGGTCCTCGTCGCCTTCACCCTGATTCCCCGTCGCATGCGCGAAACCCAGGCGCAACTCGAACCGGATGACGAAACA
>BTQG01000040.1:0-21281 GCA_036985755.1 Acidimicrobiia bacterium
ACGAGGCGCAGAAGAAGGCCCTTGCCGCTTTCGAGGAAGCAGACGTCCCTCCGGCCGACCCCGTTGCCTTTATGACGGAGCGGATAGCTGCCGAATTGGCCGAGGACTGACGCGAGTCGCGGGGCACGGCCTGGAATGGGTGCAACCGGATGCCGCGCTCGCCCACCCACTGGACGACGGATCGGCCGGGCCATCCGATTCAACACGGGCCCCTGAGGGCAAACACAGCCTGTGGGCGTATTGCCACGTCCCCAATGGGTCACTGATCGACATGTCGGATCGGATCGAGCAGCAGATCGGTGCGGCCTTCGACGCCATGGAACTAGGCATTTCGGACTAGTCCCCGTCGATCCGTGCCCTATATAGAGATTCCTCAGGTCGACGCCACAATTGCCGATAGTGGACGAGGCTGACCACAAGGAAGCCTGCGACGAAGTGGTCCCATCTAAGCTCAGCGCGAGGGACGGACCGCAGCGGAGAACGAGGGATGTCGAGCGTCACCCGAGGAGCGCACATGCATTTGGTGCTGAACACCATGGCGTGGCTGAACCTAGCGTTTGGGTTCTCCCTTGCCCTTGCGACGCCCTTTCTCGATGACCTCCAGGTGCCGATGTTCGCCCTCGGCGCCCTGCTCGTCGCCCAGGCCGCTTATGTCATCGCGTACAGCACGAGGGTTTTCGCCGTGTTCGAGCCGTTCGCCGAGACCGGCCTCATCGTCGGGAGCACGCTGCTGGCGGCCGTCGGTTCAGTGGCCTTCATCCAGCAGGTCATCTTCATCCTCAACAATCCGCTCAATCCTGAGTATGCGCCGATCACCGGCGCCTTCCTCGCCGTTGTGCTGGCGGTGATGACCCTGTCGCAGTTCACCAAGCGGTAGCCGGAGCCGGCCTGCGGCCGGCGGTATTGCGTATCACGGATTACGAATAGCAAACGACGATTGGCTTCGCTGCGACTTGCGACTTGCGACTCAATACGGCAGCCCGACTGCTTCGGTGAGAAAGTCCGTGAGATCGTTCGCTGTGCCGAATCGCGTGGCAATGGCGTCGGAGAAGGTCGAGGACGTGACCTCTCTCTGGGTGAGCCGCCCTCCGGCGATGAAACTCTTCATCCTGAGGTCGTCGGCGTACTCGAAATCGGGATCGAACTCCTTGGGCACCCGCTTGAGCATCTCGTCCTCGTCGGGGTCCAGATCCCAGTCGTCGATGAACGTTTCTGCTCGGGTCGCTTTCCCCCATCGCTCCGGGTGTTCGTAGATGTGTTGGCGCACCCGGCGAGCCACCGCCGTCTCCGGATGCCACATCCCGACGCCGGCGAAGTTCTCTCCCGGCTGGAGGTGAATGTAGAAACCGGGTGCGTGCACGTCCTTGCCCGACTCGTGACGGAACTGGATCCCGACGTTGGTCTTGTACGGCGTCTTGTCCTTGCTGAACCTGGTGTCCCGGTAGGGGCGCATCAGCGAGCCGCCGCCGTTGGTGCGGGTGTCGGCGACGAAATGTGGGGACAGCTCGCGCAACCGGGGGGCGAAGTCGGCGATGAAGTCCAGCGCCGGCTCACGTATCACCTCGATGTAGCGATCCTTGTTCGCCTCCCACCACGCTTTTTCGTTGTTCTGCTCCAGTTCGGTGAGGAACTCGAACACCTTGGGAGTGAAGTAGCGCTTGCTGATTTGCGTCCCCAGTCGCCGATCTCGGGTCCCCGGCAGAGTACTGCCAGGACTCGGGTGAGAAGCCGCCCGTCGGAACGATCCGGCGGGCGCCGGGGAGGGCCGGTGCCGGTAGGCCTTTGTCCTCTAGCCGGCTGTAGGCGACCTCCGTACTGTCGTCAACAAGCGAGCAGTTGCTTAGGAGGGTGCTGAACAATGACGAGTGCTACGGGCTGTCGCTCGTTCGAGTGCTACGGTGACTCGGTTTCTGGCGACCGCGACGGCCCGCTGGAGGATTGCACAGCACCCTCCTAGGCCGCCGATCGGCGTGGCACAGAGCTGGAGAGTTTTCGCGTGACATTGAGCTGTCGGCGCCGGTCGCCTCTGTGCGTTGTAGCGATGCGGGTGCTGACCACGACGGTGCTGGGAGCCGTGGTCGCCCTCACCGCGGCCCAGCCCGTCGCCGCAACGGTGCCTGGGGACAACGGCAAGATCGCCTTTGTCTCCGATCGAGATGGCAACTCCGAGATATACGTGGTGGATGCCGACGGCTCTGACCCGGTCAACCTGACCAGCAACCCGGCTGCCGATTCGGCTCCGAGTTGGTCGCCCGACGGGCGGCAGATCGCCTTTGCTTCCGACCGCGACGGAGAGCGGGCGATCTACGTGATGAATGGCGACGGCACGGCTCCCACGCGCCTGGTCCCCGGCGGCGACCCCGCCTGGTCCCCGGACGGCATGTCGATCGCCTTCACGCTCGACTCCGACATCTATGCAATGAGCTCCGACGGAAGCGGCGCCACTCGGATCACCGACGCCCAGACTGACCCCGCGCCGCCTCTATGGACCAGCAGCGTCAGCGACGTGTTCCCAGCCTGGTCCCCCGACGGGTCTCGCCTCGCCTTCGTGCGCCAGTTTCTCGGACCGACACCGACCGCCGGAGTCGCTCGGCTCTATGTCGTCGACGTCGACGGTGGTGGCGCGCCGGTGAGCCTCGGAGACGTGGCCTGGTCCGCCGACCCTCCCGACTGGTCGCCCAACGGGCTGCAGATTGCCATCGGCGCGATCGGCACGCAGATGCTCCAGGCGTCTGTCGAGCTGGTGAATGTCGATGGCTCGGGGAGCACAACGCTTCCCATCCCGTCCGGCTTCACTCACAGTCGACAGCCCGCATGGTCACCCGACGGTGCCAGGATCGCAGCCACTGCGTTCGTCGTGAACGTGACCCCGATCGATATCTTCGTCATGAAGTCGGACGGCAGCGGGACCGCGACCAACATCACCAACAACCCCGCATCCGACACCGATCCAGCGTGGCAGCCGCTCAACCCGTACCCAAGCGGCCTCTTCGATCCCGCCACCGGTATGTGGCATCTGCGCAGCCGAGATGCCCGCATCACCACCTTCTACTACGGCAATCCCGGCGACTCGCCGATGATGGGCGATTGGGACTGTGACGGTGTCGATACACCGGGCCTGTATCGCCAATCCGATGGCCATGTCTATCTGCGCAATTCGAATACACAAGGCACAGCCGACGTGCGGTTCTATTTCGGCAACCCCGGCGACATCCCGTTGGCCGGGGACTTCGACGGGGATGGCTGTGACACCGTTTCCGTATACCGCCCATCCGAAGGTCGGGTCTACGTCATCAACGAACTCGGTGCCAATGGCGGCGGCCTGGGAGTCGCCGAGCTGAGTTACTACTTCGGCAATCCAGGAGACCAGCCGTTCGTGGGCGATTTCGACGGTGACGGGATGGACACCATCGGTCTGCATCGGGCGTCGACGGGCCTCGTGTACTTCCGCAACTCACACACCCAGGGAAACGCCGACGACGAGTTCATCTTCGGCAACCCCGGGGATCGACTGTTCGCCTCGGACTGGAATGGTGACGGTACCGACTCGCCGGCGCTGTTCCGTCCCGGCAACACCACGGTCTACTTCCGCTTCACCAACACTCAGGGAAACGCCGACACCCAATACCTCTTCGGGGAGTCCGCCTGGCTGCCTATCGCCGGAGAGTTCGGTCTGAACTAGTAAAGCTCGGACGGACCTGAGACTCACACTTCCTGTTCGCTCCAGCGGGCGTCGTCCGCCAGGGGGAGATCGATGCCGCGTTGCGGTCCCCAGCTACCCGCCGGGTAGAGGTCGACGGTGTCGGTGTCCAGCACATCGGCGTATTGCCGCCACGATGCTTCCACCTCGTCGGCTCTGACGAACAGCGTTTGGTCGCCCTCCATCAAATCGTGGAGCAGCGTCGAGTAGTCGCTGCTCAGCGCGCCGAGGTGGCCCTCGTACCGAACCGATAGCGGGATCTGCTGGATCATGATCTCGTCTCCGGGTGCCTTCACGTCGAAGAACAGATCGAACCCCTCGTCGGGTTGCAGGTTGAGCAGGAGCAAGTTGCGGTGTCCGGCGCATTCTCTGTGGAACAGACACACCGGCGGCTGGCGGTATCGAATGAAGATACGCGTGGTGCGCATCGGGAGACTCTTGCCGGTGCGCAGGAAAAACGGCACCCCTTGCCATCGCCAATTGTTTATGGCAACCCGCATCGCGATATAGGTCGGCGTGGTCGAATCGTCGGCGATGCCATCGAGGTCGCGGTAGCCGGGTAGGTCGCCGGACCGAGAGTACTGGCCGAAGACCACGTCACCGGGTGTGACGGGTGCCATCGACGCCAGCACCTTCACTTTCTCCGAGCGGATCGATTCCGGCTCCATGTCGACCGGTGGTTCCATGGCGACGAGGGTGAGTAGCTGAGTGAGGTGGTTCTGCACCATGTCCCTGACCGCTCCGGCGTCGTCGTAGTAACCCTCGCGACCCTCGACCCCGTATTCCTCGGCAACGGTGATTTCGACCGAATCGATGTAATCCCGGTTCCACGTCCGCTCGAACAGGGCGTTGGCGAAACGAAACACCAGCAGGTTTCTAACCGTCTCCTTGCCCAGGTAGTGATCGATGCGGTAGATGTGCTGTTCGTCGAACCAGCGGTGTACCACTTCGTTGAGCTGCTGCGCCGAGGCGAGGTCGTACCCGAACGGTTTCTCGATGACCACTTTCGCGCTGCCGTCCGACGGTGCCAGCCCCGACTCGCCGATCAGCGGAATAGCGTCCAGCGCCGCCGAAGGAGAGAGGGCGAGGTGGAAGACGCGCCTTCCACCGAGCCCGTGTTGTTGGTCGAGGTCCTTGACCCGCTGCGCCAGCTTCATGTAGCCGTCGTCGTCGCCAACGCTGTGGTAGTACAGGCGATCGGAGCACCATTGCTCGGCTTTGTCGCCGGCGATGCCGGATTCGAGCAGGGACCGTCTGGCGAAGGCGCGGTAGTCCTCGTCGGTGTGCTCTCGCCTGCCGACTCCGAGAATGGCGACTCGGTCGGTCAGTTCCTTGTCGACGAGCAGCTCGTAGAGCGATGGGATCAGTTTGCGATGAGCAAGGTCTCCCATGCCGCCGAAGATCACGAACAGAAGGGGTTCGACTCGGTCCGTCACTGCAAGACTCGTTCCATCGTTGCCGTCAACCTCGGCAGGTCCGACGGCCCCGCGTCTCCGAGGCACACCATGGCCACCGGGCGGCTGCGGTCGCTGAGGGCCGCCTGGTCGCCGAACGACTGGGCCGCGATCAGCTCGGCGAAGGTGTAATCGGTCTCGGGCACCGCGAGGTCTGCACCGGGGTGGTCGACGATCTGGAGGAAGAGGCCGCTCGGTGTTCCTCCCTTGTGGTACTGCCCGGTCGAATGCAGGAAGCGGGGACCGAACCCGATGGTGACCGCGGCTCCCGTTCTCTCGGCGATCGTTCCTGCAAGACGATCCAGCTCGGCGCGGCTCGCCTCATCCGGGGCGAGATAGGCCTGGATGGCGACATAGCCGTTGGGCTGTGCCGCGCCCAGCAGCTCACCGAGGCGGTCCGCAGTGTCCTCGTCGTCGAGCGACCACTCTGTGACTTGCAACGACGACACGCCGTCCGTCATGGCGGTACGGGCGAGTTGTTTGGCGAGCTCCACATCCGGTTGGTCGAATGGGTTCACTCCGAGGATCGCTCCGGCGCCGGCAACGGCCATTTCGAGCAGGAACATCACGGCGCCGATGTCATAGCGGTCGTCCAGGATCAGGGCGGCCGAAGGCGCAGCCGGGCTCGGTTCTCTCCCGACTGCGATGGCGAGCGAGACCCGATCGGGCGCCGGGGAGACACTGCCGGCGGCAATGGGAAGAATGCCGGTTCCGTCCTTGCCGAGCGATTCAGCGACCAGCTGTTCGATCCAGCCGGGGAGGGCGGCGACGTTCGGATCTGCTTCGAGGACCAGCTTGTCGCGACCGGCGATGGCCCACTCGCCGAGGGCGGCGGCAAGCTGCATTGCCGGGCTTGTCGAAGCCGGAATGTCGGGTCCACATGTCGCGGCCATCTCCCTGGCACCGGTCACGAGCCGCTCGACGTCGACCCCGATGAGGGCTGCAGGCACGAGCCCGAACTCGGTGAGCGCCGAGTACCGCCCTCCCACATCGGCGGGGGCGAGCACGACGGCGCGAAAGCCGCGATCCTCCCCGAGTTGCGCCAGCTCAGAGCCGGGGTCCGTGATGGCAATGAACCGGCTGCCGGGCTTGTCGACGACCTTTGCGGTTCGATCCCACATGAGCCGGAAGAGCGACAGGGTTTCGAGCGTCTTGCCCGACTTGGAGGCGACGATGAACAGCGTGCGTGCCGGGTCGATCGAATCCGAGACGGCAGCGATGCTGTCGGGATGGGTTGAGTCGAGGATGGTGAGCGGCGGTGAGCCGGAAGCGAGCACCGAGGCGAACACCTCGGGGGCGAGGCTCGAGCCCCCCATGCCGATGAGCACGATGTCGTCTGTCGAGTCGGTGGCGGCTGATGTCGCGATCGCTCGAATCCTCGCCATGCGATCCTCATCCGGCAGGTCGAGCCAGCCGAGGCGCTCGGCGATACCGTCGCGTGGTGGGTCGAACCAGATCGTCGGGTCGCGCTGCCACAGTCGGGCGGCGAACTTGTCGTCATCCCAGGCGGCGAGGCGGGCGGAGACCGCTGGCCCGGTGCCGTTCGTCGCCACCCGAACGGTCACGGCCGGGTTAGCTCGGCGTCGATCGCGGTGAGCAGGTCGTCATAGGAGGCTGAGAACGAGGCGACGCCCTCGGCCTGGAGATCTGCCGTGATCGCATCGAAGTCGATGCCGAATTCGGCGAGAGCCTCGATCCGGGCCCGTGCTTCGTCGACACCTTCGGAGAGGGCGCTGGGGTCGACCACGCCGTGGTCGCGAAAGGCGTCCAGGGTGGCCGGTGGCATCGTGTTGACCGTGTTGGCGCCGACGAGCTCGTCTACGTACAGAAGGTCGGGGTACGTCGGGTTCTTCGTGGATGTCGAGGCCCACAGTGGTCGTTGCGGCGCGGCGCCGCGTTGGCGGGCGGCGGCGAACGGTGCTCCCTCGAAGATCTCCCGGTAGCGCTGGTAGGCGAGTTTGGCGTTGGCGACGGCGATCGTCCCGCGAAGCGCCAGCGCCTCCGGTGAGCCGTCCTTCTCCAGAGCCGCGTCCACCTTCGTATCCACCCGGCTGACGAAGAAGGAGGCGACGGAGGCGAGCCGCTCCGGGTGCTCGGCACGCTCGGCGCCGCGGACATACGCCATCGCGACTGCTTCGTAGTCGTCGAGGCTGAACATCAGGGTGGCGTTGACATTGATCCCGGCGGCGATCAGCTCCTCGATGGCAGGGATGCCCTCGTCGGCCGCCGGCACCTTGATCATCAGGCCGGGACGATCGACGCGCGACCACAGACGCCTGGCGTCGGTGATCGTGCCCGCGGTGTCGTAAGCGAGTGTCGGTGAGACCTCGAGGCTCACGTAACCGTCGGCCGCGTCCGAGGCCTCGTAGACCGGGCGAAGCGTGTCGGCCGCAGCGCGGATATCGTCGACGGCGAGGGACTCGAACACCGCCGCTGCGTCACCATCGGCAGCGGCGATGGCGTCGTCGTACAGGTCGGTGCCGGCGATTGCCTTCTGGAAGATCGTCGGGTTGCTGGTCATACCACGAAGGCCCTCTGCCACCAGGGTGGCGAGCTGCCCGTCCTCGAGCATGTCCCTTCGGATGAAGTCGAGCCACACGCTCTGGCCGGCGTCGTGGAGGTCGTGCAACGTGGGCATGGAGCCATTCTCGCAGGTCGGGCGTTGAAGGAGTCGTCGTCATCGAAAACGTATTACGTATTACGGGTGGTCTCAGGGGGTCATGGCAACAGGTCGGCGAGTTTCTCCGATGGTGACATCCAGCCGAGGGTTTGTCGAGGGCGTCTGTTGAGCGAGTCGGCGGCGGCGGCGAGGTCGGCTTGGGTGAGGCTGGCCATGTCGGTGCGTTTGGGGAAGTATTGGCGTAACAGACCGTTGGTGTTCTCGTTCGAGCCGCGTTGCCACGGCGACTGAGGGTCACAAAAGTAGACCTGGACGCCGGTGTCGACAGTGAACTGGGCATGTTGGGCCATTTCTTTGCCCTGATCCCATGTCAGTGACCGCCACAGGTGTTCGGGGAGCTGCTGGATGGTTGTCGCCAGTGCGACCCGGACGGCTTGGGCGGTGTGACCGTCGGGGAGTAAGAACAGCATCAGATACCGGGTGTGGCGTTCCACCAAGGTGCCGATGGCGGTGGATCGTTTCCCCATCACCAGGTCGCCTTCCCAATGACCTGGCACCGCTCGGTCCTCTGCTTCGGCAGGACGTTGCGAGATCATGACCGGGTCGACAATCTGGCCCTTCCCCGACGGTGGCTTCTTCCCTTTCGGCTTCCGGTAGGTCCTGCGGGTGCGTAGATGCCGTGTCAGTTCCCGTTTCAGGGCACCCCGGCTTTGGATGAACAGCGACAGATAGATCGTCTCGTGGCTCACCTGCATCCCCTCATCATCAGGATACGTGCGTCCAAGCCAGCCCGAGATCTGCTCCGGGGACCACCGATCGGCGAGTTTCTCTTCAACCAGGCAACGCAACAGCGGGTTCTGGGCAAGCTTGCATTCCTTCGGGCGACGAGCACGTTCCAACGCTGTCTGGTGTGCCCGATACGCCCGATACCAGTGGCGGCCACCGTTGCGGGTCACCTCCCGTGACACCGTCGAAGGAGCCCGGCCCAGCCGGCGAGCGATTACCCGCAACGACTCACCCGTAGCCACCCCACGAGAGATCTCCTCACGTTCGGTCAAAGACAGATGCCGCTCGGCCCGACAACGCGGTGCCGGCCGCACCCCGCCGGCGTTCTCGAACACCCTCCGGATCGAAGAGACGTTCCGACCCAACCGACGAGCAATCAGCCGGGTCGGCTCACCCGCATGCCGACACTCCCAAACCTCCACGATCTCCAACTCGGTGAACTTTCGCATCGCAACCTCCACAACGAGCCCTCAACTCGCCATGATGTTGCATCCACCCCTTGAGCCCACACGTACAACGTATTACGAAAGACAATGAACGTACGTGATACGTGATACGAACCTCAACACCGCCTACGGTTCCCGGGTAAGCCTTCGGCTCTTTCGTTCCCCTCTGACTTACTCTCCCAGTGCCCGTCTCACCGCCGACTCGACGCCGTCGAGGTCGTCTCGTTCCAAGGCGAGAGCAACATTGGCCTCGAGCAGTCCGACCTTGGAGCCGCAGTCGTAACGCGATCCCTCGTGGATGACGGCATCGAATGGCTGGCCTCCGATGAGGCGGACCATGGCATCGGTGAGCTGGATCTCCCCGCCGGCGCCGATATGGCCCTCGCCGAGCAGACCCATGATCTCCGGCTGGAGAATGTATCGCCCGGCGATGGCATATGACGACGGCGCATCCGCCGGGTCGGGCTTCTCGACGAGGCCCTTGACCTCGATGCGCCGGCCGTCGATCTTCCCGGGATCGACGATGCCGTACGAGCCGGTGTCCTCCGCCCCGACCTCGATGACCGATACGACGTTGCCCCCGGTGTCCTCGTGGACGTCGATGAGGTCGGCGAGCGGCGGCCGATCGCCGCGAAGCAGCTCATCAGCGAGCAGCACGGCAAACGGGCCGTTGCCGATGAGGTGCCTCGCACACCACACGGCATGGCCGAGCCCGAGTGGATCCATCTGACGGACATAGGCGAGTCTGCCGGGCACCGTGCCGTCCATGAGGATGTTGGGGAGCAGCTCATGCCTGCCTTGGTGACCCAACACCGTCTCCAGCTCGAAATTGCGATCAAAGTGGTCCTCGACCGCGCTCTTGCCCGATCTGGTGACGAAGACGAAGTGCTCGATCCCTGCGTCGCGGGCCTCCTCGACTGCGTACTGGATCAGCGGCTTGTCGACCACCGGGAGCATTTCCTTCGGCACCGCCTTTGTGGCGGGGAGGAAACGAGTGCCGAGGCCACCGACGGGGAAGACGGCGGTGCGAACACTGCTCATCAGCCGGCGTCGAGCACCGCATCGGCGACGCGCTCGGCGTGACCGTTGGCGCGCACGTTGTGCCAGACGTTGGACACGGTCCCAGCCGGGTCGATGGCGATCGTCGAGCGGATGATGCCCTCGTACTCCTTGCCGTAGTTCTTCTTGGTGCCCCAGGCCCCATAGGCCTCGGCGATGTCATGGTCGGGGTCGGAGATCAACGGGAAGGGCAGGTCGTATTCGGCGCGAAACCGACTCAACTTCTCCGGCTGGTCGGGACTCACCCCGACGATCGAGTATCCGGCGGAGGCGAAGAGCTGATATCGATCCCTGAAGTCGCATGACTCGGTGGTGCAACCGGGCGTGAACGCCTTTGGGTAGAAGTACATGACGAGCTTCTTGCCGTCGAAGTCGGCAAGGGCAATGTCGTTGCCGTCCTGGTCGGTCGCGGTGAATGGCGGTGCTGATTGGCCGGCTTCGAGTTCCATGTGTGCTCCTTGGGAAGGGTGCTGACCCTACCCCGCAGATTGCCTGACCCGAAGTTGACCGCAGGCGGCATCGATGTCGCGGCCTCGCATCTGGCGAAGGGTGGCGTTGGCTCCTTCCTCATTGAGAAGGGCGACGAAGCTTGCTACGCGGTCTTGCGTCGGGGGTCGGTCGTCGCTCAGCGGGGTGGGGTTGAGCGCGATCACGTTGACGTGGGCGCGCATTCTCCGGGCGATGGCGGCGAGCTTGCGGGCTTGCTCGTCGGAGTCGTTTGTGCCGTCGATGAGCGCCCACTCGATGGAGAGGCGTCTTCCCTTTGCAGCGAAATAGGCCTCGGCCGCTTCGATGACCTGTTCGAGGGGGTAACGGTCATTGAGCGGGACCAGACGCGATCGAGTCTCATCGTCCGCAGCGTGCAAGCTGACCGCGAGGTACACCGGCCAGGGCTCGTCGGCGAGTCGCCGAATCCCAGGAACCACCCCCACCGTCGACACGGTGATCGATCGAGCCGAAATCCCGGCGACTTCGATCAGTCTGCGCAGGGACTCGCGGACCCTGTCGTAGTTCGCCAGCGGCTCTCCCATGCCCATGTACACGACGTTGGTGACTCGCCCCGGCGATTCGGGCATCGGGAACCGGCTGAGGGATGCGTTGGCGTACATGACCTGAGCAACGATCTCTCCCGCTTCCAGGTGCCTATCGAACCCGAACTGCCCTGTGGCACAGAACGTGCACCCCATGGCACAGCCGACCTGCGACGAGATACACAGGGTGGTGCGTCGCCGGTACCCCATCAACACGGCCTCGATCGCTGCCCCATCGGGGGTCCGGAACAACCACTTGCGCGTCGTTCCTCCGTCGGCGCTCTGCTCCACCTCGACTTCGAACGGCCAAAGCTCGTCACCGATACGGTGGCGGATCGTGCCGGGCAGGTTGCTCATCTGGTCGACACCGAGCACGGGTGTCCGGTACAACCAGTCGCGCAACTGCTGGGCGCGGTACGAGGGTTCTCCCTCGAGCAGCGTGCTCAGATCTTCAGGGGCTGCCAGGTACGGCGAACTCACCCGATGCCTGGGTCGGCAGCACTCTTTACCCACTTGGCGGCTGTCTGGGAGGAAACGCCGGCAGCGTCACCAACGGCGTCGGCACCAGCCGCCACCAGGGTGGCGAACGTGTCGTATCCGGCGGCGACGAGCCGCTCGGCATACACGGGACCGATGCCCTTGACTGCGGTGAGATCGTCGGGATCTGCCTTCGCCGGCGGCGATGTCCTGAACCGCGGGGGTGGGCCCTCGGGGATGGCGGGTGCAGGGAGCAGCCTGTCTCGCAGCGCCCACGCTGCCGCTCCAAGCCCGACGACCACTCCGGCGATCCTCAGGAAGGTCTTGATTGGCTCTTTCATCTCGCTGATGCTACTTGGCGCCAAGCGCTTGACAGCTGGCGATGCTCTTGGCGGGCGGCCACGGTCTCCACCACGGGCTCGAGTTGTCGGCGAGCCAGGCCCCGGCGGCGATGTTGGCCGCGCCGTTGTAGGGGTGTGCGGTCAGGCCGTTGCCGTCCTTGAACCCTGCGGCAGCGGCTCGTTTGTTCCACGCCCAAGGGGAATGCTGGAGGAGGCCGAGGTAGTAGCCGCTGAACGCCTGCGGATCGCCATTGGATTCCCACTGGATGAGATCGAGCACGCACTCGACTCGATCGG
Source organism: Acidimicrobiia bacterium (assembly GCA_036985755.1). Lineage (GTDB taxonomy): Bacteria > Actinomycetota > Acidimicrobiia > Spongiisociales > UBA5794 > JACZST01. The sequence goes on from BTQG01000040.1 coordinate 12,212, forward strand.
CCTGCCAGTACTGCGCAACGACCGAGCGCCAGGCTTCCCGGGAACGGCCGCCTGCCGAGTCGGCGGGCCACTTGGGTGAGCAGGCCCCGGTCACCGGGCAGTTGGATGGTGGTTTCGTCGTGGTCGTTGTCGATGGTTTCGTGGTGGTCGTTGTCGATGGTGGGTGAGCGTGCGTGGTCGGTGTTGTCGATCCTTGATGGGCGTGCGTAGTGGTCGTCGTCGCCGGTGGTTCGTAGTAGACGACGAGGCGAACCGAGGCTTCGTTGCCTGCTGCGTCCGATGCGGTGAACACGGTGCTGTTGTAACCGGAGGACACCACCAGCCGGATGGTCCACGTTCCGTCGTCGTCCATCGTCGCCGCGAATGGGCCCGATGCCACGCTGGCGCCGGCCTCGCTGGTTCCAGTGAACTCGACGACGCTGCTGCTCACGGTGGCTCCGTCATCGGGTGAGGCGACGACGAGCGCGGGGGGAGTGGTGTCGGGCGCTGCGGTCGTCGGCGCCGTCGTGGTGCTCGGCCCCGCCGTGGTCGAAGGGGCCTCAGCGGCTTCGGCGAGCTGGGGAACAGATGCCTCCACCTCTGTGGTCGGCACCGGCTCTTGTTGGGGCGTGGAGACGGAGGCGGCGAGAATGGCGGACCCGACCCTTCCGGAGATGGTTATATCGAAGGATTGCTCTTCGGGTGGTGCCTCAGAACCGCTGATCGAAAGAGCGGCGGCCCCGACCACCGCCACGAGACCGGCGACGAGCAGGGCGGCAAAGAGGAAGGGGATCCGTTTTCGCAAAATGAACTCCGCCTGTTCGATCGGGTCGGCACCCCGTGCGGCCGGCGCCTTCGGAATGCCGCGCCGCCCAATTACGGGGCGGAGGCTATCGGTGGCTGGGAGGTAGAGCAAGCTTGGGAGTCGCAAGTCGCAAGATCGGTTTCACCCCCTCTTTGGGGGAGTACCGCCCGAAGGGCGGGGAGGGGGGCTTCTCGAGTACGAGGTAGCGACTCCAACGTGCCGGTTCAGCCTCGCTTCGGTACCGCCTACTCAGCCCACAGGGCCGCCGACGTCGAGACTCGGGGGTCGGCGCCGGCGCGCAGGTCCGGATCCATGCTGATGACCGACACCGGTCCCCATCCAGCCTCCCACCGACCGACCTCGGTGAGGCTGTGGCCGCGTTCGGTCAGCCCGGAGACGGTGCCGGGAGCGAATCGCCCTTCGAGCAGCACGGCGGGCTCGGGCTCGGTGATGTCGGTGATCGACCAGCGCGGCTGCGACTGGGAATCCTCGGGGCACAGGCCAGCCCAACGGTGGTGGGCGGCGACTTGAGCGAGGAGCTGCGGTTGCTGATCACCGCCACGGGTGCCGAGGACGAGGGCCGCACCTCCATCGTGCGTCCACAGGGTGGGGGAGAGGGTGTGCAGCGGTCGTCGCCCGGCGCTCAATTCATTGGGATGCCCGGGACGGAGAGTGAAACCGTCGCCGCGGTCGTGTAGCCATACCCCGGTTGCGCCCGCAGAGAGGCCGGTGCCGATGCCACGGAAATTGGACTGAATCAGCGACACCGCCATGCCGGTGCGATCGCGAGTAGTGAGGTACGTGGTTCCGCCGGAGAGCGCTGTTGTCGCCGGCCACGGTTGTGCCGAAGCCTTGTCGATCTGCTCGGCGCGATCAGCAAGGCGGGCCTCGTCGAGCAGCCACGAAGGGTCGAGAGAGGCGCTGTCGGGGTCGCTGGTCATGTCCGCCCGCTCCCAAACCACCGACCGGTACGCCTCGATCAGTGCGTGGTGGTATGCGGGATCCAGGGGATCCCGTGGCGGATCGAGCAACTCGAAGATGGCCAGTGTGGCCAGGGTGAGCCACCCCTGGCTGTTGGGGGGGATCGTCCAGGCGGCAAGCCCCATGATGTCGGTCCCGAGCGGCTCGATCCACTCTGACTGGTTACCGAGCAAATCCTCGGCGGTGATGATCCCGCCGGTCATATCGGTGATCGCCCGTCCCACCTGCCCCTCGTAGAAGGCGCCCCTGCCTCCCGATGCCACTGCAGCCAGCGTCTCGGCGAGCAGTGGCCTGGTGATGATGTCCCCGGGCAGAGGCGGGCGTTGTTCGGGGAACAGCGGCCCGGCCGAGGCTTGGTCACCGATGACAGGTTCGAGACGCTCCAGGGAGGCGGCGAGCTCCTCCGACACCGGGAAGCCTTCGTTGGCGAGACCGACTGCGGTGGCGAGATCATCGGCCAGCGGACGGGCACCGAAGCGTCCGACCAGTGATTCCCACCCGTCGACACACCCGGGAACCGTGATCGAGTCGCGGCTGCGCCGCGGTATCTCTGTGTGCCCGGTGTCCCTGAGCCGTTGTGCCGATGCCCCTGCGCCTGCCCTGCCCGAAGCGTTCAAAGCAGCCGGGGCCTGATCTCCCGGGTTGTGAACGAGAGCGAACAGGTCACCCCCCGGTCCGCAGGTGTCGGGCAGGACCACACCGAGGACCGCGTTGGCGGCTACGGCGGCGTCGACGGCGTTGCCCCCGGCGGTCATCGTGTCGATCGCCGCCTGTGACGCGAGCTGGTGAGAGCTCACTGCCACCGCGGTGCCGTCGTCGAGCGGTCCGGTACCGAGGGCAGCGCCGGCTTCTCTCGCCGGCCGACTCATCGCGACGCTGCCGAGCCCGGCGTGCTCTGGACGCCGCGGGCGAAGAGGGGGATGGGCCGGCGCATCCGGTCCTCGACAAAGATGCCGATCCCGATAGCCAGGAACACATCTCCCAGGGAGATCACGTTGGCGGGAAGGGGAATGACGTCGGCGAGGAACGGCAGCCGGGTTGCTTCGCTCATCAAGACGTGGCGGGCGCTGAGCTCGGGGACCCCGGTGCCACCCGCCATCCGGACGGCCTCGAGCAGGACCGGCATCCCCCCGTTGAGGGCGATCACACTGAAGTTCATCAGGATGCCGATGCCAGCGATCCACATGCCGGCCATGGCTCGGTTGAGCCAGACGAAGAGCAGCAGCGGCACGTAGGAGGCAAGGATCAGCGCTACCGCCAAGCCATGTCTGTTGCTCGGGAGGAAGATGGCCACCGTCTGGAGAGCGAAGCCGGCGACGAGCAGCCACCAGATCCGGACGCGAATCTCCGTCAGATTTCTCAGGCGTCCGCCGCGAGACCATCCGATGACGATGGCGACACCGATGACAACGAAAATCCAGAGCACGCCTCAACGGTAGCGAGGCGATGACAGCTCAGCTTCGGCTACGGTCTCGCCAATGATCCGCTCCGAGGCATCCGGTGGACGGGCGACGATCACGATCGATGACCCTGAACGCAGGAACCCGCTGAGCAACGCAGCCATGGCCGAGATGGCCGCGGCGATCCATGAGGTGTGCGCCGACGACGCGGTACGGGTGATCGTCATCACCGGCGCCGGGGAAGATGTGTTTTCCGCAGGCGGTGACCTGTCGGGGGGCTTCGTCGATGCACCATTAGCCGGTCACGGCGATCGGGCTGCGCTCCCCGAGCTGTTTCGCGCCATGCGCCGCTGTGACCAGCCGGTGGTGGCGAGGGTCAACGGTCACGCCTATGGGGGAGGACTGGGGCTGGTGGCCGCGTCCGATCTCGCCATCTGCGCCGAACATGCCAGGCTGGGCACCCCGGAGATCACCGTCGGGTTATGGCCGATGGTCATCACCGCGGTGCTCAAACCGCTTGTTCCACGACGAGCCCTGTTCGAAATGATGCTTACCGGACGCCGATTCGATGCAGCGGAGGCGCAGCGCCTCGGCCTGGTCAACCGCGTCGCCGCCGCCGACGAGCTCGACGCGGCTGTGGACGACCTGGTGGAGCAACTCAGCGCCAACAGCCCGGCGGTGATGGCGTTGGGAAAACGCGCCTTCTACGCCGTTGAAGACATGGATCTCGATACTGCGCTCGACTACCTGCATCACGGCCTCACCGCCGTCGCCTCTACCGAGGACGCAGCGGAGGGGATCGAAGCGTTCCTCGACAAACGGCCACCGGAATGGAGAGGCCGCTAGCTACCAAAGTGGAGCTCGAGCTTGTCGTCGATCTGATCGGCAGTGAGTGGCCCGAAGATGGTCTCGACGATGACCCCGTCCGGCGAGATGAGGTAGGTTGCCGGAAGACCGACCGGGCGGTAGCCGTTCTCGACCAGGTCGTTCTCGTCGAATGCGAGCGGGTAGCCAACCGCGATCTCGTCGGCGAAATCCCGGGCCCTGTCGACATCGTCGGCTACGGCGATACCGATGAAGGCCACGTCGGGATGGCGGGTGGCGGCCTCATCGATGTCGGGCATCTCGGCTCGACACGGAAAACACCACGATGCCCATAGGTTCAGGAAAACTGGACGGCCATCCTCGGCCAGATGCCCCGAGAGGCTGAAGGTGGGTCCGGCAAAGGTCACAACCGAGAAGTCGGCAGCGGGCTCTGCGCTGCCGGTGATGGTTTGTGCGCTTGGTAGGATCGTTCCCTGTTGCGTACACGAGGCTGCAACCAGTGCCGCTGAGACCAGCAGCACGACGAGTGGGCCTCGCAGGCCGGCCGGGGAGGAGGTGGCCATCGCGGCCAACCTACCGGCGGCCGCCGACTATTCCTATCCCTCCGTGCTCGCCGGAGGTGTATCGCCATCGAGCGGCGCGGTACGATCGGCGGCATGAGCTTCTTCGATCGGAACCGAGCGAAGTACGTCGCCGCCGGTGTAGATCCGGCGCGCATTCCGCCGGGCCAGTACGTCACGGAGCGGTGGCCGGTCCTCCACGAGGGTGCGGTCCCTTCGGTCGATACTGCGACCTGGGCCTTCACCGTCGACGGGCTGGTCGCCGAGCAAAGACAGTGGGACTGGGAGGAGTTCAGGGCTCTCGATACCTCCGACCTGTTCACCGACATCCACTGCGTGACCAAGTGGACGATGCTCGACACCAGATGGCAGGGTGTGTCGGTACGTGCCGTGTGGGATGTCATCGAGCCCGACCCGGCGGCGAGTGCGGTCATGGTCAGAGACGTCGGTGGTTACACTGCCAATCTCCCCGTCGATGACTTCCTGAGGGATGGCAACATGTTCGCCCACACCGTCGAAGGCATGCCGCTCGAGGCCGAGCACGGCGGGCCGATGCGACTCGTGGTCCCCCACCTGTACTTTTGGAAGTCGGTCAAGTGGGTGGCGGGTTTCACCGTCCTCACCCAGGACGAACCGGGGTTCTGGGAGCAGAACGGGTACCACATCTACGGCGACCCGTTCCAGGAGCAGCGGTTGTGGAATGATTAGCGGCCCAAGCCTCGCATCGAGCCGGTGAGCTTGCGGCCGTCCACGGTCACCACCATGCACGAGATCTCTCGGTCGTCGATTTCATCCCAGGACTCCTCGGTTGGCTGGAGCCAGAAGATGTCGAGCTCCGAGGCCTCGTAGGCGAGCCCGACGAAGGAATGGAACCGGGTCAAGCAACCGTCGAAGGCGGCGCTTTCGATTGTGCTCGCCCCAGGGTACGTGTTCTGCACCATGTCGAAGATTCCGTACACCTCGGCATCGTGCGCTTGGGAACACGGCTTTCCCTCTACCGACTGCACGAGGTCCCCATCAGGGAGGTCGAGGCAATCTCCGTTCTCAATGACGAATGCGCCGAGCCCGCCACCTTCGACGATGGCACCGGTCGAGTCGCGCACCGTGTCGTCGGCGAAGGCGCCGACGCCGGCAAACACGGCAACGCCGGCGACGACTGCACCGGCGATCAACCGCTTCATCGTTGTCGTCTCCTGCTCTGACCCTGTTGCATCGGCACCGGATCGGTGCGGGTAGATGGGCCGAGCGGCCCGTTGCGTCGCCGGCCCGGGTCCGCTCTCCCACGACGTGGGGGAGGTCTTCGAGCGGAGAGATTTTTGGGGTTTGCGTGTTCCGGTCGAGCTCATGTGATCAACGATTCTCCAAAGCCCTCTGCGTCGTCGCTGGCGCTCCTCCGCGTCTCCCCCGCGGAGCCGGGAGAGACGAAGACTCCGCTCGATTCGATTGGTTCTTCCGATTCTCCAAAGCCCCCTCTGCGTCGTTGCTGGCGCTCCTCCGCGTCTCGCCCGCGGAGCCGGGAGAGACGAAGACTCCGCTCGATTCGATTGGTTCTTCGCCTCCACCACGAAGTGGGGGAGGCGCGAGCAGACGGAGTCTGCGAGCGGAGGGGACTTTGGGAGCCATCTCCATCGCGGTGAGCTCCCGCGGCGCTTGCTGCTCCGTCGATGGGCCGCACCGGTCTCGATATCATGGGTTGTGCACCCCCGACCCGTTTCCGAGGCCTCAACCATGACCCACGACCCCTTCGATGCTCGGACCACGCTTGACACACCGCTCGGTGAGCGCATCATCTACCGCCTCGACGCCCTCAGGGACATGGGCGACATCGATGCATTGCCGTACTCGATCAAGGTGCTGCTCGAATCGGCGTTGCGCAATCACGATGGTCGCGTGATCACCGTCGACGACGTGCGGGCCGTGGCGCAGTACGACGCAGCCAAAGTCGGGGTGGCCGAGGTTGCTTTCAAACCTGCCCGCGTCGTATTGCAGGACTTCACCGGCGTGCCGTCCGTGGTCGACCTCGCCGCCATGCGTGACGCGATCGTGCGCATGACCGGTGACGAGACGGCGGCCGCGCTGGTCAACCCTCAGGTTCCCGCCGATCTCGTCGTCGACCATTCGGTCCAGGTCGACGCCTTCAACTCACCCATGGCGCTGAGGATCAACTCCGAGATGGAGTTCACCCGCAACCGGGAACGCTACGAGTTCCTCAAATGGGCTCAGGCAGCCTTCGACGACTTCAGCGTCGTGCCACCGGCCACCGGCATCGTCCATCAGGTCAACCTCGAGTACCTGGCAAAGGTCGTCTGGGATGCCGACGGCATGCTGTTTCCCGACTCGCTGGTCGGCACCGATTCACACACGACGATGATCAACGGCCTCGGCGTCGTCGCCTGGGGGGTCGGCGGCATCGAGGCCGAAGCGGTCATGGTCGGCCAGCCGATCTACATGCTGCTGCCCGAGGTCGTTGGGTTCCGGCTCTCCGGGAAGCTGGCAGAGGGCTCGACGGCCACCGACCTCGTGCTCAGGGTCACCGAGATGCTCCGCGCCCACGGCGTCGTCGGCAAGTTCGTCGAATTCCACGGTCCCGCCTTCGATGAGCTCCCGGTCGCAGACCGGGCAACCATCGCCAACATGGCTCCCGAATACGGGGCAACGGTCGGGTTCTTCCCCGTCGATGACCGTGTGCTCGACTACATGCGGCTCACCGGCCGAGACGAGACCCTCGTCGAGGCCGTCGAGCAGTACTACCGGGAGCAGGGCCTGTGGCGTGACGACACCCGCTCGATCACCTACAGCTCGGACCTGGAGCTGGACCTGGGCACGGTGGTCCCGTCGCTCGCCGGGCCATCGCGGCCCCAGGATCGGGTGGAGCTGGGACAGATGAAGGAGAAGTGGCAGCGCGACATCCCCGGGCTTCGACCAGAGGGAGCCGCCGGCGAACGAGTCCCCGTTACCGCAGAGGGAGTGACGTTCGAGCTCGGCGAGGGGGATGTGGTCATCGCCGCCATCACCTCGTGCACCAACACGTCCAATCCAGACGTGATGGTCGGCGCCGGGCTCGTCGCCCGCAACGCGCGACGGCGCGGCCTCAATCGCAAGCCGTGGGTGAAGACCTCGCTGGCCCCTGGATCCAAGGTCGTGACCGACTATCTCATCGACGCCGGCCTGCTCGAGGACCTCGAGGCGGTCGGTTTTTACACCGTCGGGTACGGGTGCACGACATGCATCGGGAACTCGGGCCCACTGCCGGATCCGATTTCGGCGGCAGTGAACGAGCATCAGCTGGTGGTGGCATCCGTACTGTCGGGAAACCGCAACTTCGAGGGCAGGATCAACCCAGATGTTCGCGCCAGTTACCTGGCCTCTCCGCCCCTCGTCGTTGCCTACGCCCTCGCCGGCACCGTTGATATCGACCTCACTTCGGAGCCGCTGGGCACGGACCGTGACGGCAACGACGTGTACCTGAAAGATCTGTGGCCGACGCAGGACGAGATTGCTGCGGTGGTCGGAACCTCGGTGAAGCGGGATCAGTTCACCGACAAGTATGCCTCCGTATTCGATGGCTCCGACGAGTGGCAGGCGGTACAGACCGCCCCATCGTCGCTCTACGAGTGGGATCCGTCCTCCACCTACCTGCAACAGCCGCCCTTCTTCGTCGACCTCGGCCCCGAGCCGACACCGATCGCACCCATCGAAGAGGCGAGGGTGCTGCTCGTGCTCGGCGACTCCATCACCACCGACCACATCAGCCCTGCGGGAGCGATCGCCGCCGATTCACCGGCGGGCGAGTACCTCATCGCCGAGGGCGTCGAGCGAGTGGACTTCAACTCCTACGGATCGCGGCGTGGCAACGACCGGGTGATGACCCGGGGCACGTTTGCCAACGTTCGCGTTCGCAACCGTCTGGCGCCCGGCACCGAAGGCGGCTGGACGACCGATCTGCTCGACGGAACGGTCAAGTCGGTGTACGACGCCTCGCTGCACTATCGGTCAGAGGGTGTTCCCCTGGTGGTGCTTGCCGGCAAGGACTACGGCATGGGCTCATCGCGGGACTGGGCGGCAAAGGGCACGTTCCTGCTCGGTGTGAGAGCGGTGATCGCAGAGAGTTTTGAGCGGATCCACCGATCCAACCTGGTGATGATGGGGGTGTTGCCGTTGACCTTCCCTGAGGGCGAGACGGTGGCGAGTCTCGGTCTCGATGGAACCGAGACCTTCACCATCGCCGTCGACGACGATCTGCAACCGCGCCAGGGTGTCGCGGTCGGCGCCACCAAAGAGGATGGGGCCACCGTGGAGTTCCTATGCACGGCGCGGGTCGACACGCCGATCGAGGTCGACTACCTCCGTCACGGTGGCATCCTGCACATGGTGCTGCGAAACATGGCGGCGGCGCGGAGCTAGCTGTAGCCGGCGGTTTCCTGTTTCTCCCCCTCTTTGGCGTCGCATTTGGCGATTGTGCGACGGTTGGGGGATTTTGTCTTCGTCTCCACCGCGGAGCGGGGGAGACGCGGCGAAGC
>BTQG01000041.1:0-20657 GCA_036985755.1 Acidimicrobiia bacterium
GAGGCGAAGCGAAGCTGAGCCGGGGCCCGAGCGGCCCAACTTCCTACAGCTCACCTCGATAGACGATCCTCGCAGGCCCGGTCATCCAGGCTCCGGTGTCGTCGAACTCGACGAGGAGATCGCCTCCCGGCAACTCCACGGAGATGGCATCACCGAGGTCGTCGGTCGCCCTCTTGGCGAAAGCCGAAGCAGCGGCACCGGTCCCCGAGCCGGTGGTTTCGCCAACACCCCGCTCCCACACCCGAACCTTGATGCGGTCCTCGCCGGTCGTCTCGACGAACTCCACGTTGGCGCCGTCGGGAAAGATCGGGTCGCTGCCCACGCTGGGGCCGATCTCACGTACTGCGGCGTTCTCGACATCGTCGACATACAGCACGGCGTGCGGGTTGCCCACGCCAACCGGGCGCACCGTTTGGCCGGCGACGGTCATCTCCTCGGTCCTGAAGGCGTGCGGCACCCCGACGAAGGCCTTGACCGATCCATCACCACCCACGAACACCGGATGGTCCCCGACGGCACTCTCCACGACGAACTCCGTGCCCTCGACATACCCGTCGGTCACCGCGAGCAACGCAATACAACGAAGGCCGTTGCCACACATCTCGACTTCCCCGCCGTCTGCATTCCAATATCGCATCCGGACACGAGTCGCGTCGATCGGGATCATTTCGAGAACACCGTCGGCACCGACGCCGGTATGCCGGGCGCACCAGGCAGCGATCTGTTCGGGGCTGGGGTCGATGGCCTGGATGATCGTTATGAAGTCGTTGCCGAGCCCTTCGACTTTTACGAAGTCCATAGTCCCTCGATATGCGACCAGGCGGTTGTCATGCGCACGTCCCGATCATGGTGCCACGGGATCCAGTGGATCCGCGGATCTCGTCGGAAGAACGTTCGCTGTCGCTTGGCGAGAGCCATTGTCGCACGGATTGTCTGCTCCCGACCCTCGACCAGGGCAATCTCTCCGGCAACGACAGGGATGAGCTGCCTGTAACCGACCGCCTGGCGAGCCGTCCGCCCAAGGCGCGGCGCCAGCATCTCGACCTCGTCGAGCAGGCCGGCATCGAGCATGGCGTCGAGCCGCCGTGCAATACGAGCGGCGAGCGTCTCGCCGGGGTCGACCCCAATCCCGATGAAGGGACGTGTCGGGTCGTAGTCACGCACCGCGATCGCCGCAGGACGAGCGGCGCGACTCGACGGAGTCGCTCCGGTGAGTCTGAGTATCTCTACGGCGCGGATCACCCGCCGCAGGTTGGAGAGGTCGACGACATCGGCCGCGGCGGCGTCGGCGGCGATGAGCTCATCCACCAGGTCCGCCCCCGGCACCGCTTCGAGCTCGCCTCGCAGCCCGTCGTCGCTCGGTGGGAACTCGAGCGGGTCCACCAGGGCGCGCATATGGAGCCCGGATCCTCCGGCCAGGACGGCCGACCGACCCTCATCGGAGAGCCCATCGAGCACGGCCGCTCCTTCCTGCTGGAATCGGGCCACGCTCATGTCTTCTGAGGGGTCCACCAGGTCCACGAGGTGGTAGCCGAAGCGGGATCGCGTTTCTGCGTCGGGTTTGGCGGTGCCGATATCCATTTCCCGATAGGCCTGCATCGAGTCGACCGAGACGATGTCGGCGCCGAGACGCGCCGCCAGCGCTTCGGCGAGATGCGACTTGCCCGCAGCGGTCGGACCGACGACGGCGAGGAGGGTCAGACCGGCTCTCCCTCGAGGTAGTGGGGTGCAGCCCTGGTGATGCGAACGTCGAGAAACGATCCTGGTCGAAACGTCCCCGCCACATGCACGATCCGGTTTCCTTCGGTTCTCGCGGTGACAACCGACGCATCGCGGCGAGAGGGCCCCTCGACGAGGACTTGGGTCCGACCCCCGACCGCCGCCTGGTTCAGTTCGAAGGTGATCCTGTTCTGTTGCTCGACCAGCCGGTCGAAGCGCTCCTTGACGACAGCGTGATCCACCTGCTCGCTCATATCGGCGGCCGGGGTCCCGGGGCGTGGCGAGAACTGGAACATGAATGCGTTGTCGAACCGTGCTTCAGCCATGACCGCCATCGTGCGCTCGAAGTCCTCTTCGGTTTCGCCGGGAAAGCCGACGATGACGTCGGTGGAGGCCGACAGGCCGGGGATGATGTCCCGTGCCATGGCGAGTTTGGCGAGGAACCGGTGCGCGGTGTACCCGCGGTGCATGGCGGCCAGGATCCGGTCGCTGCCCGATTGCAGCGGAAGATGGAGCTGGTCGACCACCGACGGCGTCTCCGCCATGGCGTACACCACGTCTTCTTTGATGTCTTTGGGGTGAGGGCTGGTGTAGCGGATCCTCCTGATCCCGTCGACGCCGCCGACACGGCGGAGGAGGTCGGCGAACAATGGCCTGCGCCCGTTCAGGTCGAGGTCGCGACCGTACGAGTTGACGTTCTGGCCGAGCAGAGTGATCTCGACCACGCCCTCTGCGACGAGGCCCTCCACCTCCCCGATGATGTCGCCCGGCCGGCGGCTGATCTCGCGACCGCGCACGATTGGGACGATGCAGAAGGTACAACTGTTGTTACAGCCAACGGTGACCGTCACCCAGGCCGAGTGCTCGCTCTCTCGCTGCACGGGAAGATGCGATGGGATGTCATCGAGGTTCGTGGTCTGCTCCCACACCTCGGTGACGGGCCCCCATTCATCTACGTGGTCGAGCAGATCGAGGACACGGTGCGTGTTGTGGGTGCCGAACACCACATCGACCCAGTGGGCGCGCTCCCGCACCAGGTCCCTGTCCTTCTGGGCGGCGCACCCCCCAACGGCGATGCGCATGCCGGGGCGGGCTTCCTTTGTCGACTTCAAGGAACCGAGGTAGCCGTAGAGCTTCTGGTCGGCGTTGTCGCGGATCGTGCACGTATTGAGAACGACCAGATCGGCGTCCTCGGCGCGATCGACCCTCCTCATGCCGTCGGTGTCGAGCAGCCCGGCGATGCGTTCCGAATCGTGGTCGTTCATCTGGCAGCCGAAGGTGCGTATGAAATAGGTGGAACCCACCCTGCGGGGGCTTCGCCCCATCGTCGGCATGTCGAGCAGTGTCGGTCGGCTCATGTTGCTCATGGTCGTCGTAGTAGTCGGTTTTCGCGGCACCAGTTGTGCTGTGTTTCCCGCTCTTGTCGCCTTCTGCGGCGCGGCGCTCGGGCCCCGCTCAACATCGCTTCGCTCGTTTCGCTCAACGGGCGAAATCCTTGGCCCTGAACTCCCGGATGACGGTCACCTCGATCTGGCCCGGATACTGTAGGTCCTCCTCCAGTCTCCTCGCGATGCGGCGCGATAACGCCGAAGCGGCGAGATCATCCACCGAGCCTGGATCGACCACTACCCGAATCTCACGCCCGGCCTGGAGGGCGAACACCCGCTCCACGCCGTCGAAGGCGGCGGCGATTTCCTCCAGGCGCTCCAGGCGGCGCACGTATGATTCCAGCGCCTCTCGCCTGGCCCCGGGCCGAGCTGCCGACACCGCGTCGGCGGCCTGGACGATGACCGCGGTCAGCGTGCGCGGCTCGACTTCGTTGTGGTGAGCCTCGATGGCATGAACCACGGCATGGCTCTCGTCGAACCGGCGAGCTATCTCAGCTCCGACCAGCGCATGGGAGCCGCCAATCTCATGGGACACGGCCTTGCCGATGTCATGAAGGAAAGCAGCACGACGGGCCTCCGGCTCATCGGCGCCCAACTCGGCGGCCAGCATCCCTGCAATATGCGATGACTCGACGAGGTGGTTGAGCACGTTCTGCCCGTAACTCGTCCGGTAGTGGAGTCGGCCGAGCAGCGTGACCAGCTCGGGGTGCATCTTGGTGAGCCCCACCTCGAGCAGCGCCCACTCTCCGGCGTCACGAATGGATTGCTCGACCTCCTCTCGTGCTTTTGCGTATGCCTCCTCGATCGAAGACGGGTGGATCCTTCCACCCTCCACCAATTGTTCGAGAGCACGCCGTGCGATCTCCCTGCGCACCGGGTCGAATGTGGACACCGACACCGCCCCCGGAGTGTCGTCGACGATCAGGCTCACTCCGGCAACGGATTCGAAGCTGCGGATGTTTCGCCCATCCCTCCCGATAATCCGTCCCTTCATGTCATCCGACGGGAGTGTCACCACCGACACCGTCGTCTCCGAGACAACCTCAGCGGCGAGGCGTTGGATGGCGGTGGCCAGGATCCTCTGGGCGCGACGTTCCGCCTCTTCCCTGGCGCGCACGTCCAGGTCCCTGACCAGGACCATGGCGTCCCGTTTCGCCTCCGCTTCAACCCGTTCCAGCAGCTCGGCCTTCGCCGCCTTGGCGTCGAAGCCGGCGATCCGTTCCAGCCCCTCCCGAGCTTCTTCCTTCACCGCCTCTGCGACGGCGACGGCGTCGGCGGCAGCTTTCTCCCGGGTGAGCACAAGCTCCTCGCGCTGGGCCAGGTTGCCGGCGCGTTGCTCGAGGGTGGCCTCGCGCTGGGCATGGCGGGCCTCCTGTGAGCCCATCTCCACCCTGCGGTGCTCGAGGGTCGCATCCTCGCGGTCGCGATACACCTCAGCCTTTGTCCGCGCCTCTTCTTCGGCCCTGGCCAAGATGCGCTGCGCCTCGAGTCGTGCCTCGGCGAGCGCCTCACTCGGGGTCTCCACCCCTTGGAGGCGTCGCGACAGCACGTAACCACCGACGAAAGCGACGACCGTCGTCGCGACATAGAGCGCCACCAACAGCCACTGTTCCATCACTGCCCCGTTTCGGCGGCCCAAAAAACGCAGCATGCCGAGCCACTAGGGCTCGGCACACACCGGGCACAACACCGCATACGTTGGGGGGATTAGTCCCCTTCGCTCATTGAGGCTGTTGCTCTCCGGGTCGACATGTTCGTTCTGGTCCGCTTGGTAGGTTGTGTTTCAGTATGTGTCGTTACCCCGATCCTACCCGAAGACGACCGCTGGCGGAACGCGAAATCTGAGAAAAACAGTTCTCGGTTCCCAGAAGCTGTTGCCGCCGGGAAATCGACCGTCAGTCGCCGGCATCGGCCTCTTCGCTTGGCGCCTCCTCGGGGGCCGCTCCCTCGAGGGCCGTCCCCTCGTCGGTATCGGTCTCGTCGACGATGACCCCGACCGCTCGGAGCACCTGATCGTGGAGCTGCATGGCAAGCTCGGGGTTTTCGCGAAGGAACTCCTTGGCCTTCTCCCGTCCCTGGCCGAGTTGGTCTCCGTCGTAGGTGTACCAGGCGCCGGCCTTCTTGACGATGCCTTCCTCGACGGCGACATCGAGCAGGCTGCCTTCGCGAGAGATGCCCTCGCCGAACATGATGTCGAACTCGGCGAGGCGGAACGGCGGGGCCACCTTGTTTTTGGCGATCTTGGCCCGCACCCGGTTGCCAATGTTGTCGGTGCCCGACTTGATCGCCTCGATGCGCCGCACATCGATCCTCACCGTCGAATAGAACTTGAGAGCGCGCCCCCCGGGGGTGGTTTCGGGAGACCCAAACATGACCCCGATCTTCTCTCGTAGCTGGTTGATGAAGATCGCCGTGGTTTGGGAGCGGTTGATCGATCCGGCCAGCTTGCGCAGCGCCTGGGACATGAGCCGCGCCTGGAGACCGACGTGGACATCGCCCATGTCGCCCTCGAGCTCGGCGCGTGGCACCAGCGCCGCCACCGAGTCGATCACGACAACGTCGAGGGCGCCGGAGCGGATCAGCATGTCGGTGATCTCGAGCGCCTGCTCCCCCGTGTCCGGTTGCGAGATGAGCAGCTCGTCGACGTCGACACCGATCGCCTTGGCATACAGCGGGTCGAGGGCGTGCTCGGCGTCGATGAACGCCGCCATCCCCCCGTTGCGTTGGGCCTCTGCAACAACGTGCAGGGCCAATGTCGTCTTTCCGCTCGCCTCCGGTCCGTATATCTCAACGATCCGACCGCGAGGCACGCCACCGATGCCGAGAGCGAGGTCGAGGGACAGCGCCCCGGTGGGAATGGCGTCGATCTGGCGGATCTCCTCGTCGCCCAGTCTCATGATGGCGCCCGTGCCGAACTGACGCTCGATCTGGGTCATCGCCATCTCGAGATTCTTCTCCCGGTCGTCGCTGTGGTCTATCGCCACGATGGTCTCCTTCTTCGACTACCCCGAACGTACCGGGTGCCTGTGACAGATTCGTTACGATAGGCGAACATCTGTTCGATGTCGAGGAATGAAGTCGCAAGTCGTAAGTCGCAAGCAGGATGAGAATCCGTCGGGCCCACTCAGCAGGTCAGCCGATCGCCTTATGGAAACGCGCGACAGGTCGCTTCTCGGTGAAGCCGATCGCGTGGTGGGCGATAATCGACACCGTGTTGTCAACATGTGCGTCCGAACCCATCTCGGAGGCGCCGCGTCTGCGGGCCCAAGCCTCTGCGGCCACGAGCAGCGCCCGGCCAACGCCTTGCTCCCGGCGGCTCTCGGCTACCCACCATCCTTCGAGGTAACCCACAGGAGAGGTGGAGCACCCAGGTGCTCGGTCGCGCATCGAAACCTCACTGAACCCGATCGGCTCGCCATCATCGGTGGCAATGAAGACCCCCGTCCTCCCATCCTCCCAGCGCTCCACTTCGGCGGAAAGCTCATGGCGCGAGTAATACGGCGACAGCAATTGGCGCATGTCGATCCACTGCTCGACCCCCTCAGCGGCCAGCGGATTGATCTCCATGAGCGGAGCGTATCTCGGCGAACCGAAGCGCGCGCCCTACAACTCGATCTCGTCGACGATCTCGTAATGCGCGCCTCCGCGCTCGAGCATGCTGCGGTACAGGGTGATCCGGTCGACGGTCTGGCTCAGCGGGAACGGCGGCACCGACTCGACGAGGGCGCTCACATCCTTGCGTGGCCGGATTCGGGACAGCGTCACATGGGGATGGAAGGGTCGATCCTCCGGATCGAAACCGGCGGCTTGTACCGCCTCTTCACATACCGCGGCCAACGCGGCGGCCCGATCGCTGCCGCGTCCGATGCCCAGCCACAGCACGGTGGCGCGCCCCGGGCTCGGGAAGCTGCCGAGACCGACAAAGCCGAGCACGAACGGCTCCGTGATGGCGTGGTCGTCGAGAAAGACGAGAACCCGATCGCGCTGCGGCTCTTCGGTGGCTCCCAGGAAACGCAACGTCAGGTGCCAGTTGGCGGGAGGGACCGCCTTACCCGGCAGCGGCCCCGCCGCATCGTCGAGGAAGGCGGCAAGGCCGTGGCGGACATCGTCGGAGAGGGCAACAGCCAGGAACAGGCGCTCTGTCAGTCGCTCCCCCACGGCACCCCCTGGAGCGACATTCGCAGCCAATGCAGCGCCGCGGTCGTCGCAAAGACCCTGACCCGTTCCCGATCCCCCGGCAGCCGGATCGACCGGCTCGACATCCCCTCCGGGGTCGCCACCGCCACCACCATGGTCCCGAGCGGTTGCTCCAACGGGTCGGGCCCGGCCGACCCGGTGACCGCTACGGCCACATCCGCTTCGAGGGCCCGGCGCGCCCCCTCCGCCATCGCCTCGGCAACCGGCTCGCTGACCACGCCATGTTCGGCGATCAGCGAGGTCTCGACTCCCAGCATCGACTCCTTCACCGCGGGGTCGTATGCCACGACCGAACCTCGATAGGCGCGACTCGCCCCCGGCACCGAGGTAAGGCGCGCCGCTACCAAACCGCCGGTCGCCGACTCTGCGGTTCCGACCGTCCACCCACGGGCGACGAGCGCATCCAGGACGATGACCTCCACCGTCTCGCCGTCGCTCCCGAAGATGCCGTCGCCGAGCCGCTTCCGGATCTCCGCTTCGATTGGTGCGATCAACCGCTCGGCTTCGGCAACCGAGGCAGCCTTAGCGGTGATCCGGATCTTGATCTCGCCACGCGACGCCAGGAAGGCGATGGTCGGGTTGGCCGACGCGTCGAACAGATCGGCGAGGCGCTCACCGATCGCCGACTCGGACTCGCCCCACGACCGGAGCAGCCTGCTCTTCACCACCGAGGAGTCCTCGCCGACAAGGGCGGGGATCACCTCGTTGTCAAGCATCCAGTGCATCTCGGCCGGAACTCCGGGCAGAGCGAACACGTCTGCGCCCTCGATCCGGATCCGGATCCCCGGAGCCGTGCCCTTGGGATTGGGGATAAACGCAGCACCCTCCGGGCGCTCGGCCTGTTGCAGATTCGATTGCGGCATGTCCCGCCCGCTGCGGTGCCACCTCCGGCGAAGCTGCTCCGCCTGCTCGTCGTCGAAAACCAGAGCGACCGCAGCGGCCTTCGCCAACGCCCGGCGGGTGACGTCGTCCTTGGTCGGGCCCAATCCCCCGGTGATGATCACTGCATCGGCCCTGGCGGATGCCTCCAGGATCGCTGCCGTCATCCGCCCTTCATTGTCACCGACTACCGATTGGCGGTAGTGATCCAGTCCAACCTCTGCCAGGCGCTCACCGATGTGGGCCGCGTTCGAGTTCACGATCTGGCCGAGCAACAACTCGGTGCCGATGGCAATGACCTCGACGTTCATGCGGGCCCGATCACGGTCGCGTTCACATCGGTGCCGTAGCCGCCGGTGACCTCGACGTTCAGCCACTCTCCCGGTTCACCACGATCCAGCAGCACCACCCCGTCGATCTCAGGGGCCTCGCGGTACGAACGGGCGACCGGTTGGCCGTCCTCGACCTGATCGACGACCACACAGAGGGTGCGGCCCACCTGGGTCATGGTCAGCGACGTGGTGATGTCGTCCTGGAGTGCCTGCAGGTAGCGAAGCCGCTCGGCCTTGACCTGCTCGGGCAATTGGTCGCTCATGGAAGCTGCCGGGGTTCCTTCCTCCGCCGAGTACGGGAAGAAACCTGCCCAGTCCAGGCGGACGTCGCCGAGGAAGGAAGCCAGGTCCTCCACGTCGTCGTCGGTCTCGCCGGGAAAACCGACAATGAAACTCGACCGCAGCGCCGCGGCCGGAGCGGCGTCACGGATGGACGCGATGAGCCGGCGATGATGGTCGCCCGATCCCGGCCGCTTCATCGCCCGCAGCAGGCGGGTAGAGCTGTGCTGGAGGGAGAGGTCGAAATAGTCGGCGATCCGTTCATTGCTCGACATCTCCTCGATCAGCGCAGGGCGGATCTCCCCGGGGTACAGATAGAAGAGCCGCAACCGGCGCAGACCGTCGACCGCCGACACCGATCGGATCAGGCTCACGATGTCACCGTCTCCGGTATCGCGTCCGTAAGCGGCCAGGTCCTGAGCGACGAGCCCGATCTCGGCAACGCCGGCGGCGGCCAGCTCGGCCACCTCGTCGCGGATGTTGTGTGGATGGCGCGACCGTTGTTTGCCACGGAACTGCGGGATGGCGCAGAACGTGCACATCTTGTCGCAGCCTTCGGCAACCTTGACGTAGGCCCACGGCGTCGTGGGTGTCGGTCGGCGAGTCTCGTAGAGGATGTCCATGTGTGAGCGCCGGGCGGGCCCGATCGTGAGCGGCGTCCATGTGCGGAGCTCGTCGAGACGGTCGACGAGCTCCGGGTATCGATCCAGCCCGATGATGGCGTCTGCCTCCGGGAGGGCTTCGGCGAGCTCCGAGTCGTAACGCTGCGCCATGCAGCCGACGACGACGAGGCTGGCGTCGTCGCGTTTGTGCTCGGCAAGCTCGAGGATCGTGTCGATGGACTCCCGGCGCGCCGCCTCGATGAAGGCGCACGTGTTGATCATGACCACATCCGCCGCTCCCGGTGCCGGCGCCATCGCATATCCGGCCGCGCCCAGCATGCCCACGATCTTGTCGGAGTCGACCTCGTTTTTGGCGCAGCCGAGGGTGGTCAGCCATACGCTCGGCGCTGCAGTTGGGTGCGTCACTGCGGCCGTAGCGTAGGAGCGGGTTGACTCGGGCTTCGTCGACCCCACCAGGCCCCGCCCTTTCGGCTAGATCTGTCGATAGCTGCCGCGGAAGTAGACCAGCGGGTCGTCGAGGGATTCGGTCTCGACCCTGTCGATGTCTGCGGAGTACAGCAGCGAGTATCCCTGCTCCACCACCGTCGCCGTCGAGCAGTAGGCGCGGCTGCCGACATCGCTCAGCACCGGGCCCCACTCCCCGTCCTCGAATGCCACCGCGGCGAACAACCCGCCGGGGCTTGGCCGGCGTTCGGCGAAGATCTCCGACAGCTGGCGATGCTCGGACCCGAGGATGTGGACGACAAAGCGCCCGGTGCGGTCGATCGCATCGCACACGTCGGCGATCGGTGCCGCCAGGAAGTGGAGCTTGCCGGGCTCACCTTCGGACACCATGATCGACGACACGGTCATCCCGCTGCGATCGGTGGCGTCGCCTGCCGTGATCACCGTGACCGGAGCGGTCAGCCTGCCGCGGAACCGGCGAACCGGGTCGCGGCCCTCCTCCGGAGTCAGGAACGGATGAACGTCCTCGTGAATCTCCCCGGTCATCGAGATAGGTCGCGATCCATCAAAGCGCCTCGGGGATCTCAACGCCCCGGTCGATGAGGATGCCCTTGATCCTGCCGATCCTGGCCTTGATCTCCGCCATCCCTCCTGCGGCATCGATCTGCTGGTTGAGCGACACCCCTCCCCAGCCCTCGGCGCCGGGTCCGGCGGCACTGCCGCCTGATTGTTTGACCATATCGATGCGTCGACCCTCCAGCTCGGAGAGGTGGTGGCGCAGGCCGGACAGTTCGTCGAGCATGTCCTGTGTTGGCCGTTGCGCATCGAAGTCGACGCGGAAGGCGGCGGCATCCCGCCGGAGCTGGTCGCGGCGTTGCAGCAATTCGTGGCGTCCGGCAAAGTCGTCATCAGCGAGGTCGATGAGCTCACCCTGCACCCGGGCCAGTGCTTTGGTGATCCGATCGAGGTCCGCCCACTCCATGGTTTGCCTCCTCGATACCAGACTACGTGAAATCGGGCGGTCGGTGACCACCCGGCCGTTGAAAAGGGTGATGGCCGTCGGGTAGGGTCGCCATTACGCGGAACGAGGATCCCATGCCACATATGCAGGACGACTTCCCCCTCCTCATGTCGACGCTCTACGAGCACGGGGTTCGGCACTACCCGGATCAGCAGATCGTCTCCGTCGACGCGGACCTGAGCATCACCCGCACCACCTACGCCAAAACCGATGCCAGGATCCGGCGCCTGGCTACGGCGTTCTCCGAGCGTCTCGGGCTCGAGCGCGGCGATACCATCGGCACGTTCGCCTGGAACAACCACCGCCACCACGAGCTGTACTGGGCGACGGCGAACACCGGGGTGATCTGCCACACCCTCAACCTGCGGCTGTTCCCGGAGCAACTCGCCTACGTCATCAATCACGGCGGGGACCGCGTGCTGTTCGTCGACGTGAATCTGGCACCGCTGCTGGCGCCGATCGTCGATCAACTCGAGAGCGTGGAACGGTTCGTGGTCATGGGCGGCGACGCCGCCGACAGTGGGCTGCCCGATCCGTTGGCGTACGAAGAATTGATCGAGGGCCTCGATGAGCACGGCCCGTGGCCCCAGCTCGACGAACGCAGCCCGCTCATGTTGTGTTACAGCTCGGGGACCACGGGAAACCCGAAAGGTGTGGCCTATACGCAGCGCTCCACCTACCTGCACACGATCTCCAACCTGGCCAACTATCCGATCGCGGCGACCGACAACGTGCTGCCGGTGGTGCCGATGTTCCACGCCTCGGCGTGGGGATACCCGTTCCAGGCCGTGCCGATGGGCGCCAAGCTCACCTACCCCGGGCCCGATCTGTCGCCGGAGGGCTTGGTGAACCTATTCCTCGACGAAGTCGTCACCTTCTCCGCCGGCGTGCCAACGGTGTGGCTCGGAATCCAGCAGTACCTCGACGCCAACCCCGACATCGAATTGCCCGCCATGCGGGCGTTCCTGGTTGGTGGTTCTTCGGTGCCCCGGGCCATGACCGACTGGTTCTGGAGGAACCGGGGGATTCGGGTCATGCAGGGCTGGGGGATGACCGAGACCAACCCGATTGCATCGGTGTCGCTGCTCGCACCGTGGATGGAGGACTGGGATTTCGAGCGGCAACTCGACATCTTCGAAACCGCAGGGCGCGTCGTGCCCGGCCTCCAGATCAAGATCGTCGACGAGGCCGGCGACGAGCTGCCCCACGACGGTGAAGCCTTCGGCGAGCTGTTGATCCGGGGCCCCTGGATCGCCGGGGAGTACTACAAAGACGAGCGAACGCCGGAGTCTTTCGTCGATGGCTGGCTCCGCACCGGCGACGTGTGCAAGATCACCCCCGACGGGTACGTGCGTATTATCGATCGTGCCAAGGACGTCATCAAGTCGGGCGGAGAGTGGATCTCATCGATCGACCTGGAGAACGAGATCATGGCGCATCCGGACGTCGCAGAGGCGACCGTTGTCGGGCTGAAACACGTCAAGTGGCAAGAGCGCCCGGTTGCCTTCGTGGTAGCCAGGGAGGGAGCGACCGTCACCGCCGATGACATCTCCGAGCACCTCGCCGACCGGGTGGCGAAGTGGTGGCTGCCCGACGAGATCGTGTTCGTCGACGAGATCCCGAAAACCGGCACCGGCAAATTCGACAAGAAGGTGGTGCGGGACCAGTACTCGGGCCTGCTCGACGGCCGCTAGTTTCGAGACGTTCGGTACCATCCTCGACCCGCACCAGGTGGAGGCACCATTGCCCGACGTAGGGACCGCAGACGACAAACAGACCGACGATCCTGACATCGCCGCCGTCACCGACGACGAATCTGTCGAGAACCAGGGCACGCTCGGCAAGATCGGGAGCGGCATCCGGTGGCTGTACTGGCGCCACCTCTCCTACGGCGGCCTAGCGGGAGGACTCGTCTTCTTCCTTCTCTCGCTGACTCCATCGCTGCTGCCTCGCAATGCGCTGTTTGCCGGAGTCGTCGGGGGGGTCTCCGCCGCCGCCGGGTACGGTGTGGGCAGCCTGATCTCGGCGCTGCTGCGCAAATGGGTCGACGAACCCCCGGAGAGCACCAAACGGTGGGCGTGGTGGGGTCTCCTCATTGCCGCCGTCGTCCTGATCCCGATCTTCCTGACCCTCTCCACCGGCTGGCAGAACACGGTGCGCGAGCTGATGGACATGGGGCGCTTCTCGGGTTGGGCCTGGGGGCCCGTGTTGATCATCGCCGCCATCACCGCCTATCTACTGTTGGTCACCTTCCGCTTCGTCCGCGCCGCGTTCATGGGCCTGGTCTGGCTCGCCGACCTGCTGCTCCCTCGTGCCATCGCGGTGACCCTTGGTGTCGTCGCCACGTTCCTGCTGGTCATCGGCTTCGTCCAGGGGGTGCTCGTCGACGGCGTCGTGAGCGTCGTGGGGGCCGCCTACTCGGTAAACGATGGCAGCACCACCGAAGGCACATTCCAGTCACAGTCCGAGTTCCGCTCCGGCAGCCCGGCCTCACTCGTTTCCTGGGAGTCGTTGGGCAACCAGGGCCGAGACTTCGCCGGTGAGGGCGAGGCGGTGAGCTTCGAAGAGATCAAAGCCTTCAACGGTGGAGAAGCTATCGAGCCGATCCGCGTCTATGTCGGGCTGAAGAGCGCCGACACGGTGGAGGAGCGGGTCGATTTGGCCCTGGCCGAACTCGACCGCACCAACGCCTGGGAACGCAATGTGATCGCCGTCTACACCACGACAGGCACCGGCTGGATCGACCCCAAAGTGGCGGACTCGCTGGACTATATGCACGCCGGCAACGTCGCCTCCGTCGGCCTGCAGTACTCGTACCTGCCAAGCGCAATCTCGATCCTCGTCGACCAGGACGAGGTCGCCGATGTCGCCTTCAGAATGATCAATGCGGTCAGCGACCGTGTTGCCCAGCTGCCAGAAGCGGATCGCCCGAGGCTGGTGGTGTTCGGTGAGAGCCTTGGCTCGTTCGGCATCGAGCACGCCTTTACCGGGATCACCGACCTCTCCAGCAAGATCGACGGCGGGATGCTGGCGGGACCGCCGTGGTTCAACCCGCTGTGGGGCCCCCTCACCGACGCCCGCGAGCCGGGCACACCGGTATGGCGCCCGATCTACAACAACGGTGAAACGGTGCGCTTCGTGGTCAATCCCGAGACCGATTTCGACAACCCGCCGGGAACCGAGTGGCCGGAGCCGCGGCTGGTCTACTTGCAGAACGCCAGCGACCCCATCGTCTGGTTCAGCATCTCCTCGTTCTTCGCCAAGCCCGGATGGATGGACGACCCGCGAGGTCCCGACGTCACTCCCGATATGGAGTGGTTCCCGCTGGTGACCGGCTTCCAGCTGCTCGCCGATCTGGCCTACTCCACCGGTGTGCCCGGCGGCCACGGCCACAAGTACGGGAGCAATACCACGGACGGCTGGGCCGCGATCGCGGCGCCGGATGGTTGGACGGACACCGACACCCAACGGTTGAAGGAAGTCATCGGGGAGTTGTAGGAGGACCGTATTACGTATTACGTAGCGGCTCTTACAGCACTCCGCTCAATTCATCTTCGGTGACCAGGACCGTCCTCGGCTTCGAGCCGACCGACGGCCCTACGATTCCTCGGTTCTCGAGGATGTCCATCACCCTTCCTGCCCTGGCAAAACCGATGCGGAGCTTGCGTTGCAGCATCGATGTCGAGCCGAGCTGGCTGCGCACGATCAGCTCGATGGCCTGGCGGACGATGTCGGGGTCTTCGCCCTCGTACGCCTCGTCGGTTTCCTCGCGTTTTTGCGCAACCTCGAACACCTCGGCGTCGCGATATCGCGCTTCCTGCTGTGTCTTGACAAACTCGACGACCCGGTGCACCTCGGCCTCCGACACCCAGGCACCCTGGATGCGCTCCGGCTTCGGCTCCCTCGCCGTCACCACCAGCATGTCGCCGAGGCCGACCAGCTTGTCCGCCCCGACCTGATCGATGATCACGCGAGAGTCGGTCTGTGAGGCCACCGAGAAGGCAAGGCGCGACGGGATGTTGGCCTTGATCACACCGGTGATCACGTTGACCGAGGGACGCTGCGTCGCCAGCACCAGATGGATGCCAACGGCCCTTGACATCTGGGCGATCCTCACGATGGAGTCCTCGACGATTCGCCCGGCGACCATCATCAGGTCGTTGAGCTCGTCCACGACGATCAGGATGTGGGGGAAACGATCGAACCGGTCTTCATCCAGTCCGCCGGCGTCGCGCTTCTCGAGATACGACTCGATGTCGCGAACCCCGGCGTCGGCGAGCAGGTCATATCGGCGATCCATCTCGGCGACCGCCCACTGCAAGGCGTCCGCCGCCTTCTTCGGATTGGTGATCACCCGCGTGAGCAGATGCGGTGCGTTGTTGTACTGGCCGAGCTCGACCCGCTTTGGGTCCACCAGGATGAGCCGCACCTCGTCGGGCCGCGCCCGCATCAGCACCGAGGTCAGCAGGGCGTTGATACACGACGACTTCCCGGCACCGGTGGCGCCTGCGATGAGCAAGTGCGGCAGCTCGGTGAGCCGAAGCAAACGCGGCGTCCCGCTGACGTCCTTACCGAGAGCGACGAGCATGGGGTCGGGATCGTCGGAAGCTTCCTGGCTCGCCAGGATGTCGCCGAGAGTGACCACGTGGCGCTTTCGGTTCGGCACCTCGATGCCGATGGCGGAGCGGCCGGGGATGGGCGCCAGGATGCGCACGTCGGGCGAAGCAAGGGCGTAGGCGATGTCGTGAGACAGGGTGGTGACCCGCGCCACCTTGACCCCTGGAGCCAACTCGATCTCGTACCGGGTGACGGTCGGGCCGGGGACGATTCTGGTCAACCTGGCGTCGACGCCATGTTGGCGGAGCGACTCCTCGAGCTCAGCCGCGGTCCGCTCGAGCGAGCGCCTGTCGCTGTCGGCGGCGGGGCCGGCCTCGAGCAGCGACAGCGGTGGCAGGGCATATCCCTCGACATCCACGGCCTGTGGCACCATTGCCTGTTCCGGCTTCGAGTTCTTTGGGGAGTTCTTGTCCGCCTTCGGGCCTTTCCTCGGTGCCTTCTTCGCCTGAGGGGCGGGCTGCTCGACCGCCGGCGACGGGTCGACGTGGACGATGGCCTGTCGAGGAGCCGCCTTTGGATCCAGGCCAAGCCATGACCGGGAGCGCCGAAGCGACGAGGCGACCGTGTGCCCCACGTCGCGGATCGTGGATCCGGTGAGGATCAACGTTCCGGCGGCGATGACCGCAAACAGCACGAGGAACGATCCCCAGAAACCAAGCAGTCGCCGCAACGGGAAGGCGACGAGCGCTCCGACGACGCCGCCGTTCTCCTGCACCTGTTCCAGGTTGCCGGCGAGAGCGACCGAGCCGGTCAGGAGATGGAACATGACCAGCGTGCCCACATACACGGTGATCACACCGGTGACCAACCGCCCGGCCTTGACCCTGGGGAAGAGACCCACCAGGGCGATGCCGATCACGGCGAGTACCAGCGGCAGGCCATACGCCCATGCACCGAGAAGGAGTCTCGTTGTCATCGAGACTCCGGTCCCGACCGGGCCGGACAGGCCGACGTAGGACAGGGCCACCAGAAGGGCAGCCACGATGAGCACAACACCCCAGACGTCGTCGGTGTGACGTCCAAGGCGCTCCCTGATCCGTTCCCTGGTCACCCGCAGCGCGCGGGTGACCCTGGTCCACAACGGGATCCGTTTGTTCTTGCTGGCCCTACTCCGCCCCTTCGCCCCGCGGCGCTTGTTCCGCGTAGCCATGGGACGGTTCACGTTACAAGAGCTTTCATCACACACCAACCACCCTTCGCGCGCTCCCGACCGCGGAGAGTTACATCGGTGTAGTTCACCCCATTGCTTTAGGATTTTTATCGATGGTCAAACCAAGAGACGCTGCACGCGTTCTGCTGATCGATGACAGGGAGCGAGCGCTGCTATTTCGCTACCACAACCCGTTCCAGGGGCACACCTTCTGGGTGCCTCCCGGCGGAGGTCTCGACGCCGGGGAGAATCACCGCGCCGCGGCCGTGCGCGAATTGGCCGAGGAGACGGGACGGGACGATATCGACATTGGACCCGAGATCTGGCGACGCGACCACACCTTCCGCTGGGGAACGAGGAAGCTGCGCCAACGGGAGCGCTGGTTCCTGGCGACCACCCCAGCCTTCGAGGTCCCAAGGGCCGTCGTCCAATCCCTTGCTCGGGAGGGCGTCGAGGAGGCCCGGTGGTGGTCGGTCGACGAAATGCTCCACACCGACGCCCTGCTCACCCCACGCCGGTTGGGGACTCTGCTGCCACCGATCCTCGCCGGCGAGATACCTGAAGTGCCGGTAGACGTCGGGATTTGACCGCTCACACCTCGATGACGACGGGGAACACGAACGGACGGCGCTTCATCGTCGTCTGCACCGCCTTGCGCGCCGAGTTGCGCACACGCCGCACCAGGGCATCGCGATCGATGGGTCGTTCCATGGTGGAGACCGCCTGCGTGACCCGCGCCTTGATCGCTTTGTGCATCTCGTCGGCGTCCCCGGTGACCCCATGGCTGTCGACATCCGGGCCGAACACGATGTCGCCGGTGCGTTTGTCCACGCCAACGGTGACCAGCACCACCCCGTCGTCGGCGAGGTGCTGGCGGTCGCGGATCACGCCGGCGTCCTCCTCGAGTTCCGAACCCACGACATAGACGTAACTTCCGGAGACCGCGTCACGTTCGATGGACAACGTGCCGCCATCCAACACGGCAACGTCGCCGTCTTCACACACCTCGACCTGGGGAACGCCCATGTCGCGGGCGATGGCGGCGTTTGCTGCGAGATGCCGGTACTCCCCGTGGACGGGGATCAACGCCTGTGGTTGCACGACGTTGTAGAACGTCCTCAGCTCGGTCGCCGCGGCATGCCCTGAGACGTGGACTGCGGCGTTCCTGCCGTGATAGACGGTGACACCAGCGCGGGTCAGGTTGTTGATCACCCGTGACACGCGTTTCTCGTTCCCCGGGATGGGTGTCGCCGAGATGATCACGGTGTCGTCGGGGTCGAGGGTCACCGTGCGATGTTCTCCCGCCGCCAGCAGCGACAACGCCGCAAACGGTTCCCCCTGGCTCCCTGTGGAAATCACCGCAGTTTCCTCAGGTGGCAGCCGAAGCAGGTCGGGGAGCTCGACCAGGCTCTTGTCGGGGACATCGAGGTAACCGGTTGCCTGGGCGATCTCGCTGTTGCGCAGCATCGACCTCCCGATAAAGGCAAACTTGCGCCCGTCGGCCACCACCGCGTCGATTGATTGCTGCACACGGTGCAGATGGCTGGCGAAACAGGCGATGATCACCCGCCCCGACGCCTCCTGCACCAGGTCCGCGATCTCGCTGCCGACGGTCGACTCCGAAGGGACGAAACCCGGACGCTCGGCGTTCGTCGAATCGGCGAGCAAGAGCCGGACGCCCTGGCGACCGAATCCTGAAAACGTCTGCAGATCGGTCGTCCGACCGTCGATCGGGGTCGGATCGAGCTTGAAGTCCCCGGTGTGGATCACCATGCCCTCCGGCGTGTCGAAGGCGATGCCGGTGGCGTCGGGCACCGAGTGGGTCACCGCGATGTGGGTGAACCGGAACGGACCGTCGGAGACCCACGTCCGTGGTTGCACCGGGCGCAGGTCCGGCTCGATGCCCATCTCTGAGACCCTGGCGCTGGCCAGCTCGAGGGTCAGCGGCGTCCCGTATATGGGGACGTTGACCTCGCGCAAGAGATAGCCGAGAGCACCGATGTGGTCCTCGTGGCCGTGGGTGAGGATCACGCAGGTCAGGTCGTCTGCCCTTTCCAATACCCACGAGAAGTCGGGCAGCACCAGATCGACCCCGAGCATGTCCTCATCGGGGAACATCAGCCCGACATCGATCATGGCGATTTGCCCATCGATCTCGAGGCTGGCGCTGTTTCTGCCTATCTCCCCCAGGCCGCCGTGAAAAGCGATGCGAACGCTCACAGGCCGTCCAATGCGAGCAGTGCTTCGCGAACCGCGGTGGTGGCCTCGTCCGATGCCGGTATCAGGGGTAGCCGCGGCTCGCCCACCGGATCCCAGGCAAGGCTGAGCCCGGCCTTGAGGGGCATCGGGCTGGGCTCGATGAACAGCGCCTCGAAAAGCGGAGCCAGAACCGCGTCCAGGCGCTCGGCCTCGTCGTCCTTACCGGCAAGGGCTGATTCGACCATGGCCTTGATCAATTCGCCGGCAAGGTGGGCGGCGACAGAGACCACGCCGACCCCGCCGGCGCGCACGATCTCGAGGGTGAGCGCGTCCGACCCGGAATAGACCGCAAAACCCTCCGGCAAGGCCTCGATCTGGGCCAACGTCCACTCCATGTCGTCCACGGCGTCCTTGACCGCGACGATCTGCGGATGGGCGGCCAGCCGGACCAGCGTGTCGACCTCGATGAGGCGGCAGGTTCGCCCTGGGACGTTGTACACCATCATCGGGAGATCGGTCGCGTCGGCAATGGCCATCATGTGGCGGGCGATACCCTCCTGAGGCGGCTTCGAGTAATAGGGGGTCACGGCCATCACCGCGTCACAGCCCACCTCAGCAGCCCGCTTGCACAGCTCGATCGATTCGCGGGTGTCGTAGGTTCCAGCGCCGGCGACGACCGTGCTGCGGCCTCCGACGGCGTCGACCGCGGCCTTGAACAGGGCGACCTTCTCTACTGCGCTCAGCGTCGGTGATTCTCCCGTCGTCCCGCATACGACGACGCCGTCGGAACCGTGCGCCACCAGATGCTGGATGAGCCGGGTGAAGGTTCTGAAATCGACCGAGCCGTCCTCGTGAAAGGGCGTGATGACAGCGGTGAGGACCACACCGAAAGGTGCTTGTGGTCGGTGCTCCATGGCGGCGACGGTAGCAGGGAGGGTCGCGGTAACCTCGCTTCCATGGGCACGGGCGAGTTCATCAAGGACGTCAATGCCGACGCCTTTCCTCAGGAGGTTCTGCAGCAGAGCCGAGGGGTGCCGGTTGTCGTCGACTTCTGGGCGGAATGGTGTCAGCCGTGCAAGATCCTCAGTCCTGCGCTCGAGCGCGTCACCGAAGAGGCCGAAGGGGCGTTTGAGCTGGTCAAGGTCGACGTCGACGCCAATCAAGCCCTGGCTCAGCAATACGGCGTGCAAGGCATCCCAACCGTCATTGCTTTTCGCGACGGTAAAGAGGTCAGCCGGTTCACCGGCGCCCTCCCCGAATCAGCCCTCGTCGAATGGGTGTCGGGGATCATGCCCGACGAGTTCGATCTGATGGTCGACCAGGCCATGACCGCCCGACTGGAGGGCGACGACGCCACCGCCGAACACATCTTCCGCCAGATCCTCGAAGGCCGCGCCGACCATGCAGAGGCCGGGACGACGTTGGCGGCGATGCTCATCGACCGTGGCGATACCGACGACGCGCTCATCGTGCTCGACAAGCTCATCCACGACTCCGAGGTCGGTCGCTTACAGGCGGCCGCCAGGGTGCGGGCGGCCGCCGGAAACGACGTTGCCGCCCTCGAAACCAGGGTCGACGGCGATCCCGAAAACAGCCGTGCTCGCCTCGAGCTGGCGCGGGCACTTGCCGCCAAGGCCGAGTACGAGCCCGCCCTCGACCATTTGCTCATCGTGGTGCGGGCCAAGGGTGAGCACAAGGAGGAGGCTCGGGTCGCCATGCTCGACATCTTCGAGATCCTCGGCGACGAGCACCCGCTGACGCTCCCCTACCGGCGTCACCTGGCAAGCGCGTTGAATTGAGTCGCAAGTC
>BTQG01000042.1:0-19823 GCA_036985755.1 Acidimicrobiia bacterium
GGCAATGCGGGTGGGACCTTGCACGCCGGCGATTGTGGCAGCGAGCGCGGGAAAACGGGAACCCCAGCCCGCCATTCACCTCCGGGCCCACCAGTTTGTTTCTCCGCCTCGGAGTGAGCGCCTACTCGGGTTGCAGCGGCGCAGTCAGGATCTGGCCGGGGACACGGATCCCCCCGCGTGCGGTGCCTTGCTCGATGGAGCCAAACCGCTCGGCGATCACGGGCGCCAAGGGACGAGAGTTGGGGGGTGCCAACCACAGTCGCAAGAGGTGGCGCTTCCGCTCTGGCTCGGGATAGTCCTCATACGGCGTTCGGGAATGCAACATCTGGTGGTTGTGTATGAACTGGATGTCTCCTGGTCGGAAGTCCATGTCGAGACGGACCTCATCACTCCCCGCGATCTCGTCGGCGAGGTCCATGGCTTCGATCTGTTCTCCGGTCAGTCGGGGAACGTCATCGAACCGCTGCGCGGCTGTGATGAAGTCCCGGTTGTAGGTGGTGGTGAGGTAGCCGCCGTACGGGTTGAAGACCGGCATCTGGTAGTAAGGCCCCTTGCCCTCCGGGATCTCGCCCTTGCGGTCGAGACAAAACGGTTGAGCCATCACCGCGACGAGGTCGGGCCGACGTTTCAGCATCTCGTTGTATACGGTGACCGAGCTTGCGATCTTGCTCTGCCCACCGGATTTGGCGGTTTGCAGGCACAACAAACCAACAATGTCACACGAGTCGGTGTGGTACAGGTGGCGTGCCCTTGTCCCGTACAGCCGATGTTCGGGGTTGTCCGGATCGAGACCAATGTCCCGAACATGTCCAAGTACGTGACCTTTGGCGTTTTGCGGTATCGCCCAGCCGAAGTAAGCACCGATGCCGAAGTAGGCGAGCGCCGCCTGCTCGATCGTGTAGGTGTCGACCGGTAGGCCGCGGATCAAAACGAAGCCGCGGCCGTTGACCACGTCGTCCTGGATACCATCGAGCACCGGGCCGAGATTCGGCAGCGGGAAGTTCTCCCGGTTCACCTCAAGGATCGCAGTGCCGGACTCGGTCAAGGTGGCGACGGCATCGTTGACCTCGGCAACGTCGGCATCGTCGAGGCGATACAGCCACTCGTTGGACCGTTTGGCCATGTCCGGCCCGTACCACGCCGATGGCCCTTCGATCGGAGTGAACCCATCGGTGGAGTCGAGCATCGGAACCTCGTTTGGCGGCGAATCTCGTCACGCGACGATACCGTGATTCTCTCGACCTGGGAGCAGAGCATGAATGAGGGAGCACTGGACGGGCTGAGGGTTCTCGACCTCACCAGGGTCCTTGCCGGGCCGCTGTGCGCGATGGTTCTCGGCGATCTCGGCGCCGACGTGCTGAAGGTGGAGCGCCCGGGGCGCGGTGACGACACCCGCGCCTGGGGACCGCCCTTTGCGGAGGGAGAATCCGCCTACTACCTCAACATCAACCGCAACAAGCGCAGTTTGACTCTCAACCTGGGCGCCGAGCGCGGCCGGGAGGTCTTGGCGAAGTTGATCGAGGTTTCCGACATCGTGATCGACAACTTCAAGCTGGGCACGATGGAGCGGTGGGGATTCGACGAGACCTGGTACACCACCCATGCGCCACACGTGGTGCGATGCACGATCAGCGGATACGGCAGCAGCGGGCCCCGCGCCGGTGAACTCGGTTACGATTTCATCGCCCAGGCCGAGAGCGGGCTGATGGCGATCACCGGCGAGCAGGAAGGCAAGCCGATGAAGTTGGGCGTCGCCATCGTCGACTTCTGCGTTGGTTTGTTCGCCGCTATCTCGATTCTGGCCGCTGTCGAAGCCAGACATCGCACCGGCCTTGGCCAGCAAACCGAGGTGAACCTCCATGACACCGGCTTGCAGATGCTGGCGGCGATCGCATCGAACTATCTGATCTCCGGTGAGCCTGCCCGTCGTTATGGCAACGGCCACCCCAATATCGTCCCCTATCGCACGTTCACCGCGGCCGATGACGAGATCGCCGTCGGTGTCGGCAACGATGCCCAGTTCCTCGCCTTGTGCGAGATCCTGGGCCATCCCGAATGGGCCACCGATCCCCGTTTTGCCCGCAACGAGGATCGAGTGAGCCACCGTCGCGAGATCGAATCCCTGATCGCCGAGCGCATCATGACGCGCACCAGGGCGGAATGGATCGAAGCCATGTCCGCCGTTGGCATCCCCAACGGAGCGGTCAACTCGGTCGAGGAGGCCCTGTCGAGCCCGCACGCCCTCGCCAGGGAGATGGTGACCGACATCCTCCATCCAACGATCGGCAGCTTCCGCTCGCTCGGTCTTGTGATGCGGATGTCGAATACGCCGACCGCGATCACGAGGCATCCGCCGACGCTTGGTGAACACACCGATGAGGTATTGCGCGAGCTCGGCTACGACGCCGGGGCCGTGGCAGAGCTTCGCCAGAATCAGATTGTGTGAGCCGGTACCGATAGGGTGATGCGCGATCGGCAGCGGACGGAGGGTGAGCGGATGGATACCGACGTTGGCACTGTGGGCGTGTTCAGTGGCCGGCTTCAGACCAGGCCAACCGGGGAGGCGCTCGAGTTGGTCGAGCAGTGGGGCGAGCTCGGATACGGGAGTGTGTGGGTCTCGGAGTCCGCCTCGGCGAAGAACGTGTTGACCTTCAGCGCTGTGTTGCTCGGCGGGACCAGAGCGATCGTCGTCGCCAGCGCCATTGCGGTCATTTGGAACCGAGATCCGACGGCCATGATGAACGCCGGACGTACTCTCTCCGACGCCCACCCCGGGAGGTTCGTACTGGGGATGGGCGTGGCTCATCGCGACAGTGTTTCACGCCGTGGCCACGACTACGCCAGGCCCTTGCAGGCGATGCGTTCCTACCTCGAGGAGATGGATATCGCCGCCTACGACGGACACCAACCGGATCGCCCGGCCCCGCGTGTGCTTGCAGCACTCGGACCGCGCATGGTGGCGCTGGCCGGTGAGTTGACCGACGGGGTGCACACGTTTCTCACCACTCCCGAGCACACCGCAACGGTCCGCGGAATGGTCGGCCAGGAGAAGCTCGTGGCCGTTGAGCAGGGCGTTGTGCTCACCGAGGACCCCGACACCGGTCGAGCAGCGGCGCGGGCGAATCTGGAGCGGTTCCTGAACTGGCCCAACTATCGCCGGCACCTGGTCCGAATCGGATTCACCGAGGCTGACCTGGCGCAGGGCGGAACCGACCGAGTTCTCGATGCCCTCTACGTGATGGGGGACGAAGATGCAGTGGCCCGCCGGGTGGCAGAGCACGTCGCGGCCGGCGCCGACAACGTGTCGCTCCAGGTGATCCCGGGTGGGCCGGTCGACGAGGTGGAGACGTTGCGTCGGCTGGCGCCGGCGGTGCTCAATCGGTGAGGTCGGCGGCCACGGCGTTGCCGGCGAGGTAGCCGAGCCCGAGGGCGCTCAACAAACCATTCCCCGAGACATAGCCGTAGGCGCTGTCACCGGAGACCCCGACCGCGGCTCCGCCGGCGGCGAAGACGCCGGCGATGGGCGTCCCGTCCCGAAGTACCGAGGCGCGTTCGTCTACCTGCAGCCCACCCTGGGTGTGGAACAACGCACCGGTGACCTTCACCAACGCAAATGGCGGCTCGAGGGTATGCGCCCAGTCCGTCCGCCCCAGTGGGTCGTCACCACCCGCGGCGTATCGGGCGGCTTCGCTGAGGGTTCGGCTGGCATGATCCTGGCGGCAGCCGATGATGGCGGCCACCCCGGCAACGTCATCGGCCCAGCGCACACCTTCCATCTCCACGAGATCGCGATAGTCCTTGAAGGGGAGCGCCCGGTCGTGGACGAATTGGTCGTAGACCGCCCAGGCGATTCGTCCCGGTTGGCCCAGCACGTTCACCGCCGATTCCGAGTAGCCGATGGTCTCGTTCTGGAAACGCTGCGCCTCAGCGTTGACCAGGATTCCTCCGTTCATCATCGTCGTCCACGTGAGCAGGACGCCGTGGGGGGTCGCCACCGAACCGTGGCCTTGATAGGCGCCGAGGTAGCCGGTGTCTGCACCGATGGTCTCTCCGATCATCAACGCGTCTCCGGTGCTTCCGTCGCCACCGAAATACAAGCCGTCGGCGATTTCCGGGACGTGGCGGCGCACCAACTCCTCGTTGGCGCCGAAACCGTTGGTGGCGAAGACGACGGCACGTGTGTCGACGGATTCCTCGGTGCCGTCGGGGCGCTTCGTGGCGGCGCGCCAGCCGGTGTTGGTTGCCTCGATGCCGGCGAGCCGGCTGGGCACGACCAGGGTGATGTTGGATCGGGCGGCGGCTGCCCGAAGCAGGTGGCCGTGGAGAACACGGCCCGCCCGCTCCGGCACGGAGTGGTGTCGGTGTCGGGAGTTCCCGGGGTAGGAGATGTCGGTGACCAGTTCGAGCGGGACGTCGCAGGTGTCGGCGAGCCAAACGACGAGCCGGGGGGCGACGTCGGCGAGGGCACGGGCTACCACAGGATCGGCCTTGCCCTTGGTCTTCGACATCAGGTCGGCGTAGAGGAGATCCGGCGAATCGTCGATCCCTGCCTCGGCCTGCCATCGGCTGCCGCCGGCCGGGATCATGGAGGTACTCATTGCGGTGTTGCTGCCCTCGCGGAACGTCTCCTTGGCCTCGAGCAGCAGCACTGAGGCCCCGCCGTCGGCAGCCGCGATGGATGCGGCCAGACCGGCGGCGCCGGCGCCGGCGACGATTACGTCGACATCTGGGGAAGGCACGGCCCCACCCTATTCACTAGGGTCGCCGGATGACCGACGGCCCGTACAAGATCCTGGTCCTGGTGCCGTTCCCAATGACACCCGACCAGCTCGCCAAGCGGTCATCACAGCAAGAAGAGGTGCAGCTACCCCCAACGATCGAACTGCACTACCGATCGACGCGGGCCGCCCCGTCCGGTTATGTCTCGGCTCACGACTACGTGCTGGCCGACATCACCCTGCTCGAGGCGGGCATGCAGGCCGAAGAGGAGGGGTACGACGCGGTGTGCATCGACACGGTGAGCGACTCGGGTGTCGCCGCTTTGCGCTCGCTGCTCACGATTCCGGTGGTCGCACCCGGCAGAACCATGTTCATGACGGCGCTCATGCTTGGTCGACGCTTCGGGGTGCTCTCGATGTGGCAGCGATGGTTCGGGCTCTACGAACGAACGCTGCGCGAATTGGGGATGGAGGATCGATGTGCCGGGATCCGCTCCATCGACACCCATCCCGATAGCCGGGACCTCCTGGACGGAAAGGAGCAGGAGATTCTTCCTCGGCTCCACGAGGTGGCTCTCCAGCTCATCGACGAGGACGGCGCCGACGTCATCTGCCTCGGCTCCACCACGATGCACCAGGCCCACGGGTATCTCCAGGAACGGCTCCCCGTCCCGGTCCTCAATCCCGGCCCCGTGTCGTACTTGACTGCCGATGTCATGCTGGCGCTCGGCCTGAGCCATAGCCCTGTGGCGTATCCCGCCCCTCTCCAACCAAAGCTGGAGATGATCTCGGCGATGCTCACCGCGGCGGCCGATGTCGAGAGCACGCCGTGAACCGGGTTCTGGTGCTCGTTCCCTTTGCCCTGGACGAGGCGGGTCTCGCCAGGCGAAGCGCCCAGCTTGGCGGGGCGGCCGTCCGTGCCAACGTGACCTACGACTTTCGACCGGTCGTCGCCGGCCCGACGAGCTTCCAGAGCCCGCATGACTGGCTGCTGCTCGATGTCGCCATTCTCGAGGCCGGCCTCGATGCAGAAGCCGACGGTTACGACGCAGTGGTTGTCGACACTGCCAGCGATTCGGGTGTCGACGCCCTCCGCTCCATGCTCGATATCCCTGTGGTCGGCCCCGGGCGGGCATCGATGTTGTTCGCCCTCACTCTCGGCCGATCGTTTGGTGTGCTCGCCCAGTGGGAGCCTGCCCTCGCCCGGTTGCGCAGGTCTCTCGACGAGTGGGGCCTCGGCGCGTACTGCGCCGGGGTGGAGCACTTCGGTACCGAACCCGACTTTGCCGGCCTGATCGGCGACAAGCGCGCCGTGGTGCTCCCGAAGATGGAGACTGCATGTTTGTCTCTGGTCGAGCGCGGTGCCGACGTGATCTGTCTCGGATCGACGACGATGCACGAGGCCCACGGATATCTGGTCGAGCGGCTCCCGGTACCGGTCATCAACCCGGGGCCGCTGTCGTACAAACTGGTGGAGCTGTTGCTCGCTGCCGGGTTGTCGCAGAGTCGGCCGGCGTACCCCCGACCTCTGGTGCCCAAGGTGGCGATGATCCACGCCATGCTCGAAGCGGGAGCCACCGGCTCGTGAATGCGAGCTCTGCGGATCCGGCCCGAGGCGCGATCGAGATCGTCACCAGCTTTCTGCGTCTTGTCGAGCAGCGACGCCTGGATGACGCCTCCCGGTACCTGGCCCCGAGTGTGGAGATCACCTTTCCCGGAGGGCGCCGCTTCGCCGATCTCAACGAGCAGGTCGACGCCGCCAACAGCCGGTATCGCAAGGTTCGCAAGGTGTTCGATGGTTTCGACGTGCTCGAGGAGGATGGGGTGGTCATCGTTTATGTCTTCGGCGACCTCGAGGGCGAAAACCTGGCCGGAGAGCGCTTCACCTCGGTGCGGTTCATTGATCGATTCGAGCTCGTGCATGGCCTGATCGCCACACATCAGGTGTGGAACGACCTCGGCGCCGATGCCGGGCACGATGGGTGAGGAGGACGAAGATGAGCCCGAAACCAGAGGAGTGGGCGGTGGTGGTCGGGGCGAGTGGCGCCATCGGCTCGCGCATCGTGGAGCGCCTCGCCGAGCGCGGCCTTGGTGTGCTCGCCGTTGGGCGTACCCGCCAGGCGCTCGAGGCGGTCGGAGAAGGACTGGACCGTTTCGCGGTCTGTGTCGCCGACATTGCCGATGATGACAGCGTGCCGCTGATCCGCGATGCCATGCCGGGGCCGTGTCGCGCTGCCATCAATGCCGCCGCCGCCCCTATGGGGGGGCACGTCGACGAGGTGAGCGCGGAGGCCGTGCTCGGCGCCGTCGACGTCAAGGTCAACGGCACGCTTCGCTTGCTCCGCGCCGTCGACGGCGAACTCATCGACGACTCCAGGATCATCGTTCTCGGTGGCAACTTGGCGTATGACCCCATCCCGGAAGCGGCAACCGCCGGTGTCGGCAACGCTGCTCTCGCCAACCTGATCCGTCAGCTGAGTCAGTCGCTCGGCAAACGACGCGTCACCTGCCACGTCGTTGCGCCGGGACCGGTCTGGACCGCCCGCCTCCGGACGCTGCTGGCCGACGCCGCCGCGGCACGGGGCGTCTCTGAAGCCGCGGTCATGGAAGAGTTCAGGGCTCGATCCCCGATCGGCCATATCGTCACTGTCGACGAAGTTGCCTGGGCGGTGATGACACTGCTCGATCCCGAGGCGCGGGCGTTGGCGGGCGGGACGCTGCTGCTGGATGCCGGCCAACGCACCGCCGTCCCCTGAACCCGTCTCCCGATTGCGCCGGTGGCGCCTTGTTATGCTGGATCGGGACGGCGTTCCGCACAACGGAACGCTAATCGGACAAGACTGAAAATGGAGGGCACCGATGAAGGGCAACCACTGGCCGCGGCTCGCCGCGATGCTGGCGGCGCTGGCGCTGCTGGCAGCCGCCTGTAGTACCACCGACGACACCACCACGACGACCGCAGGAGAAACCACCACGACCGCAGGCGCCACTGCGGTGCCTGGTCTTGTTGATGATGGCAAGTTGATCGTGGTGACGACGGGGAACTTCCCGCCGTTTACGTTGATCAACGAAGACAGCGGCGAAAACGAGGGGTATACCATCGATCTCGCTCGCGAGGTAGCGAAGCGCCTGGGTCTCGAGCTGGAGCTCCCGACGGTTGACTTTGTTGCCGAGTTGGAGGGTCTGGCGTCGGGTCTGTACGACATTGCGGACTCGGGGATCTGGCCGAATGCGGCTCGTCAGGAGGCCGGGTTCGTATTCTCGCGTCCGATGACTTCGACGGGGATCGTTGCCCAGGTCCTCACTGAGAATGAGGGTTCTGCCGGTTTCGCCAACGTGACGGGGCTCAAGATCGGTGGTATCCAGGGAAGCAGCCAGGAGAAGTTCGTTCTCGATAACGAGGCCGAGCTCGGGTACGACGAATATCTTGGTTTCCAGGGTGCGGCTGAGGCGCTGACCGGTTTGCGTCAGGGCAGGGTCGACCTGCTGGTTCAGGACACGCTGGTTGCCGGGTTCGTGGCGGTACAGAACGATGATCTGAGCGTCGCCGGGCCGACGATTTTGGCGCATCCGCTGTCGTTCACCTATCAGAACGGCAACGAGGCCAAACGTGATGCCATCGATGTGGTCATCAACGAGATGATCGCAGACGGCGCAGTTGCGCAGGCCCAGAGGAAGTGGTTCGGGCGTTGCATACCCATCCCCGACAATATCGATTCGGTCGAGCCATACACAACGCTGCCCGGCGGCGATTGTCCGGAGGCCGGCGGCGACATCTCGGCCGGCCCGGCTGCGGTGCCTGGTCTTGTTGATGATGGCAAGTTGATCGTGGTGACGACGGGGAACTTCCCGCCGTTTACGTTGATCAACGAAGACAGCGGCGAAAACGAGGGGTATACCATCGATCTCGCTCGCGAGGTAGCGAAGCGCCTGGGTCTCGAGCTGGAGCTCCCGACGGTTGACTTTGTTGCCGAGTTGGAGGGTCTGGCGTCGGGTCTGTACGACATTGCGGACTCGGGGATCTGGCCGAATGCGGCTCGTCAGGAGGCCGGGTTCGTATTCTCGCGTCCGATGACTTCGACGGGGATCGTTGCCCAGGTCCTCACTGAGAATGAGGGTTCTGCCGGTTTCGCCAACGTGACGGGGCTCAAGATCGGTGGTATCCAGGGAAGCAGCCAGGAGAAGTTCGTTCTCGATAACGAGGCCGAGCTCGGGTACGACGAATATCTTGGTTTCCAGGGTGCGGCTGAGGCGCTGACCGGTTTGCGTCAGGGCAGGGTCGACCTGCTGGTTCAGGACACGCTGGTTGCCGGGTTCGTGGCGGTACAGAACGATGATCTGAGCGTCGCCGGGCCGACGATTTTGGCGCATCCGCTGTCGTTCACCTATCAGAACGGCAACGAGGCCAAACGTGATGCCATCGATGTGGTCATCAACGAGATGATCGCAGACGGCGCAGTTGCCGAGCTGCAGACCAAGTGGTTCGATCGCTGCATACCGGTCCCCGACGACATCAACCAGGTGGAGCCTTACACCACCATGCCCGGCGGCGACTGCTGAGCACCGGAACACCAGACCGGGGGGAGGGTCTCCTGTGGGAGATTCCTCCTCCCCGTCGGGTACGGTTGACCAAGTGAGGTGCTAGGCGATGGAATTGGATTGGGGCGTCGTCGTCAGGTCATGGGACCTGCTCATGCAGGGCACCTGGGTCACGTTGGTATTGTTCTTCCTCTCGCTGCTGCTGGGGACTGCGCTGGGTCTGATCCTTGCCCTGATGCGAATGTCGCAGTTTCGAGCGGTGCGCTGGCTTTCCCTTGGCTACATATGGGTGTTTCGTGGTATCCCCGTGCTCGTGATCCTCTTTTTCTCCTTTTTCGTCGTTGGCCGTCGGCTGGGACTGACCCCGGTCCAAGCCGGCATCCTCGGACTTGGTTTCAGCGCGGCCGCGTACAAGGCCGAGATCATCCGGGCCGGGATCCTGTCGGTCGACCCCGGTCAGGCTGAGGCGTCCGAGGCGCTGGCAATGAGCAAGCGGCACTACATGCGCAGGGTCATCATCCCGCAGAGCATCCGGGTGATCATCCCGACCTACATGTCTAACTCGATCCTTGTGCTCAAGGTCACCTCGGTTGCCGTCGCAATTGGGATCGTCGAACTCACCGGTATCACCAGACAGCTCTCGAACTCGACGACCCGCCCGATCGAGCTGTTCACCGCCGCCGCCGGGATCTACGTGTTCCTCACCACGGTGCTCGTGGTGCTCCAGGAGGTACTGGAACGCCGATTCGCCCTGAAGACCTGAGAGGAGTTGAGACGTGGATTGGGAGGTGGTTTTCGAGTCGGTGCCCCTGATATGGAAGGGCGCCGGAGCCACCGTTTCCATGTTCGCCTGGGCCCTGGTCATCGGAACCGCAGGGGCGCTGGCTCTGGCGCTGATGCGGCTGTCGGCTTCGAAGGCTTTGCAGTGGTTTGCCATCGGGTTCGGCTGGTTGTTCCGCGGCATCCCGCTGCTCATCCTCCTCTTCTTCGCCTTCTTCGCCCTGCCAGAGATCGGGATCCTATTCAGCCCGTTCCTCGCCGCCATCGTGGGGTTCAGCCTGTGGACGGCTGCGTATCAAGCCGAGGTCATCCGATCCGGGATCATCGCCGTCCCTCCCGGCCAGTCGGAGGCCTCCGAGGCGCTTGGCATGACGAAGTGGCATTACATGCGCCGGATAGTCCTTCCTCAAGGGCTGCGGATCATGGTTCCTCCGTACACCGGCAACGCCATCACGTTGCTCAAGCAGACCTCGCTGGCCACGCTGGTAACAGTCCCGGAGATGACGCTGCTGACCCAACGGATCTTCAGCAACAACTTCAAGTTCATCGAGCCGATCTTCGTGCTCGCCATGATCTACCTAGCTATGACGTCGGTGCTCCTGATCCTGTCAGTGGCCGTTGAGCACGCCGTGAGTCTCAAGGTGTGACGATGAACTCACTCGTGCAGGTGACCGGCTTGAGAAAGTCCTTCGGCGACCTCGAGGTGCTGAAAGGCGTCGACTTCGACGTTGAAAGGGGCGAGGTGGTGGCGATCATCGGCCCGTCGGGCTCTGGTAAGACGACCATGTTGCGGTGTATCAATCTGCTGGAGCGCCCGACGGGGGGCCGGGTCGAGGTGGACGGCCGAGTCCTGTGCGATGAGTTGGATGACGGGACGATGAAGTTTGCCGAGAAGGGTGACGTGCGCGAGATCCGTGAGCAGGTCGGCATGGTGTTCCAACGCTTCAACCTCTTTCCCCACATGACGGCGCTGGACAACATCACTGAGGCCCCGAGGTCGGTGAGGGGCTTGAGCAAGGCCGACGCCGATGCCCTCGCCACGGGACTGCTCGAGTCGGTCGGACTCGGGCACAAGGCCGACGCCTACCCCCTCCAACTCTCCGGAGGACAGCAGCAGCGGGTCGCCATCGCCAGGGCGCTGGCGATGGAGCCTGCGGTCATGCTGTTTGACGAGGTGACCTCTGCGGTGGATCCAGAGCTCGCCGGTGAGATCCTGCTGGTGATGAAGCGGTTGGCCCAACAAGGGATGACGATGCTGGTCGTCACCCACGAGATGAGCTTCGCCGCCGAGGTCGCCGACCGGGTCTTGTTCATCGACCACGGCGTCATCGTCGAGCAGGGTCCTGCTCGCGACGTGCTGACCGACCCGCAGAACCCGCGGACACGAGCCTTCCTCCATGCGGTGCTCGACCGGGCTCCCATGACCGAAGACGGCGGATCCGCCGCTGGGGTCGGCGAGGAGTCGGGTTTCGGTAGCTCGGATCTGTTCACCGACCAAGCGGCAGCCGACCCGAAAGCCGAGCCGGCTGATGGTTGACCCGGGTCAAACCTCCCCCGACGTCACCACGACGTGGAGCGATGTGCTCACCGACCGGGATCGTCGCGTGATCGCCAATGCCGGCTATGGCAAGGCCCGCGGACTCGGGGAATCGCCGCTCCTGGTGGTGATCGACTGCCAGTACAACTACATCGGGGCCGACGAGCCGGTCGACCAGCAGCAGGACCGCTGGCCCGCCGGGGGAGGCGAGGGAGCCTGGGCCGCGATCCGCACCATTGGCACGTTGCTCGATGCCGCTCGGGCAGCGGATGTGCCGGTCCTCTACACCCGCAACGTTCAGAAACAGACTGTGCGATTCGATTCCTTCGCCGGAAAATCGACATGGGACAAGCGGGCGACGCTGGACGGATCGGAAGGTACCCGCATCGTCGATGAAATCGCCCCGCTCGAGAGTGACCTCG
The DNA here is from genome assembly GCA_036985755.1 of Acidimicrobiia bacterium. Classification (GTDB taxonomy): domain Bacteria; phylum Actinomycetota; class Acidimicrobiia; order Spongiisociales; family UBA5794; genus JACZST01. The sequence continues at coordinate 11,997 of BTQG01000042.1, forward strand.
TGCTCGACAAGAGTTATGCGAGCGCCTTCTACGGGACGCCGCTGCTCACCTACCTGGTGGGTCTTGGCGCCGACACCCTGGTGATCACCGGCGTATCGACGAGTGGCTGCGTTCGTGCCAGCGCCGTCGACGCGGTGACCCGGGGCTACAAGGTCGCAGTCGTTGCCGATGCCGTCGCCGATCGCATTGTTGTCTCTCACCAGGTGGCGTTGCTCGATCTGTGGATGAAGTACACCGATGTTGTCGACTCGGTGGAAGCCGGGGAATACCTCGCGTCGGCCGGATCGTCGAGCGCGCATGGTTGACCTGGCCGTCGTCAATGGAACGGTTGTCGTCCCCGGCGAGGAACCCCGGCTCGCCGAGCTGGCCATCGACGCAGGAAAGGTGAGCGCCATTCATCCTGCCGGCGTCACGGTGACGGCCGACGAGCACATCGATGCCTCCGGTCTCCATGTGTTTCCCGGAGCCATCGACCCGCACATCCATCTCGGCGGATATCAAGATCTGAGCGTGGACACTGAGCCCGGTACCGGGCTTGCCGCCCTCGGCGGTGTCACCACGCTGATCAACTACTTCAAGGCCACGGGCTCCTACCTCGACCTGGTACCGAAGTACATCGAGACCTACGAGGCCGGTGCCTATATCGACGCGGCGTTCCATCTTCAGCTCCTCACAGAACCGCATCTCGAGGAGCTGGTCGAGACCACGCGCCGATTCGGGATCACGTCGTACAAGATCAACCTGGCATGGAAGGGTCGGGAGAAGGCGGTCTTCGATAGCGATCGTCCCATCGACAACGGCTGGGTGTGGTCGGTGATGGAGGCAATGCGGGACATCGATCCCGAGCACATGGTGCTCAACGTGCACTGCGAAAACCAGGAGCTCAAGAATGAGGCCAGGCTCCGCATCAGCCAGGAACAGGATCCGTCGCTGCGGTTCTACGAGCGGCTTGCCCCCGACTTTGTCGAGACCGACAGCGTGCTCTCCATGATGCTCCTTGCCAGGATGACCGGTGTCACGACGTATCTCGTGCATCTGAGCGCAGCCCTCACCATGGAGGCTCTGGCACTCGACTGGGCGGACACCCCGAACCTCATCGGAGAAACGTGTCCGCACTACCTGATGCATACCGTCGACTCCGATGCCGGGTTGAAGGCGACGGTGAGCCCCCCAGTGCGTACCCAACGCGACCAGGACGCGTTGTGGGAAGCGCTCGCCGACCATCGTCTCGAAACCGTGGGCAGCGATTCCAACCCGATCCTGTACGACACGAAGATGGGGGACGGCGAGTTCTGGTCCGTGAAACCCGGTTTCGACGGGGTGGGCTTCATCGTGCCAACGCTGCTCGAGGGTGGCTATCACCGCCGCGGCATGCCGCTCGGGCGAATAGCGCAGATCATGGCGGAGAACCCTGCCCGGATCTTCGGTCTGTACCCGGCAAAGGGCACCATTGCCCCCGGTTCGGATGCCGATCTCGTCATCGTCGACCTCGAAGCCGAACACACTGTTGGCGAAGAGGCCACCGCCCAGCACTCCGACTTCTCCATATTCGATGGGATGAAGTTTCGGGGTCGTCCGGTGATGACCCTGTCACGTGGCGAAGTCGTTGCCGCCGAAGGCAAGCTCACGGGAGAGTCCGGACGGGGACGCTACCTTCCGCGCCACACGGCAGCACCGGCTGGAGGCTGAAGCCATGGGTCAGACTGTTTCACAAAAGATCATTGCCCGCGCCGGCGGTCGCGAAGAGGTGGTGCCCGACGAGGTGCTCTGGGTCGACGTCGACCTTGCCATGATCCACGACTCGGGCGGCCCGCGCCGCATATGGCCGATGCTCACCGAGCTCGGTGTCGGGGTTTTCGCCCCCGACCGTCTTGTTCTCGTCGCCGACCACTACGTGCCTGCTCAGAACGTGGGTGCCGCCCAGATCTTGGAGACAACACGGGCTTTCGCCGTCGAGTTCGGCATCGAGCGGTTCCACGAAGCCCAGGGCATAGCCCATACCTTGATGGTGGAGAAGGCATACCTGCGCCCCGGGATGCTCTACGTGGGCGGAGACTCGCACACGTGCACCGGCGGCGTGCTCGGCTGCTTGGCGCTCGGGATGGGCAGCACGGACCTGTTCGGTGTCGTGGCGACCGGGCGTACCTGGCTCCGGGTTCCGCACACGATTCGTGTCGAGATCGATGGCGAGGTTCCGGCCGGTGTCACCGCCAAGGACCTGATCTTGACCATCATCGGGGACCGGGGCATGGCAGGCGGGCTGTACCGGGTCCTCGAGTTCGGTGGATCCGCCATCGCTGCGATGAGTGTCGAAGAGCGCAGCGTGCTCACCAACATGTGCGTAGAGATCGGCGCCAAGACCGGCATCGTCCCGTCCGACGCGGTGACGGTTGCCTATCTGGAAGAGCGTGGCGTCGAAGCCGAGATCGGACCGGCTTCGGACGCTGATTGCGACTATCTCGCCACCTGGCGGTACGACGCCTCCGAGCTCGAGCCCGTCGTTGCCCGGCCGCATCGACACGACGATGTCGTGCCGGCGGGAGAGGTCGATGCCAGGGTGACACGGGCCTATATCGGTGCCTGTACCGGGGCGAAGTACACGGACCTGGCCATGGCGGCCGAGGTGCTGCGTGGGCGAAGTGTCGCTCCCGGCGTGCTCCTCCAGGTCGCTCCGGCGTCGCGGGCCGCGCTGGCGGAGGCACTCGCTGATGGAACCGTCGCCACCCTCGTCGAGGCCGGTGCTCACATCCTGTCAACCGGCTGTGGCGCCTGTCCCGGGATCGGCAGCGGCGTGCTCGGGCCGGGAGAGGTGTGTATCTCGACCACCAGTCGCAACGCACGAGGTCGTATGGGAAGCCTGGACTCGGAGGTGTATCTCGCCTCGGCCTACTCGGTGGCGGCTGCCGCCATAACCGGGAAGATCACCGACCCGAGGGAGCTGATCGGGGTGACGGCATGACGCCGATCGAGGGCCGGGTGTGGAAGTTCGGGGACGACATCGATACCGACGCGATCGTGCCGGGGAAGTACCTGATCTATGAAGCGTCCGAGATCGCCGGACACATCATGGAGGGAATCCGCCCCGAGTTCGCCGGCCTCGTTGAGCCGGGCGACATCATCGTGGGTGGTGAGAATTTCGGAACCGGCTCGAGCAGAGATCCTGCAGTGAAAGCTCTCCAGGCGGCGGGCATTCAGGCGATCGTCGCCAAGTCATTCGCTCGCATCTTTTTCAGGAACTGCATCAACGCTGGTCTGGCGCCCATCGAATGTGCGGAGGCCGGCAAGATCGAGGAGGGCCAGCAGGTTCGTGTCGACCTGGCGGGTGGCGAAGTCACCGTCATCGATACCGGCGCCGTGCTCGAAGCGGTGCCGCTGCCGGACGAGATCGCAGGAATCCTCGAAGCGGGCGGCCTGGTCGAATATCTCGGGAGGGAGCAGAGATGAGTGCCAACCCAGCCGCGTTGCGCAATCTGCTCGAAGCCGGCTCCCCCGTGGTGGCTCCAGGAGCGTTCAACGCACTGTTTGCCCGGCTGATCCAGGAGGCTGGTTTTGCAGCGGTTTACCTGTCAGGGGCGGGGGTGGCCAACGCGCTGCTCGGGCGTCCCGACCTGGGGTTGGTGACCATGAGCGAGATGGCCATGGTTGCCGGACGGATCTGTGAGGTGGTTGACCTCCCGGTCATCGCAGACGGCGACACCGGCTACGGAGGGGTGCACAACGTTGCTCGAACCGTGTCGGCATACGAACGAGCGGGTGTGGCTGCGATCCAGCTCGAGGACCAGCGATTCCCGAAACGCTGCGGCCACTTCGATGGCAAGGAGGTCGTCGCCACCGACGAGATGGTGGAGAGGGTTGTTGCAGCGCGTCGCGCCCGATCCGGAGACGGTGGGATCATGATCATCGCCAGGACCGACGCCGCAGCGGTCGAGGGCATCGACAACGCTATCGCCAGGGCGCGCATCTACGGCGAGGCCGGTGCCGACGTCCTTTTCGTGGAGGCCCCGGAAAGTCGCGACGAGCTGGCAAAGGTCGGGAGTGAGCTCGGCGATTGGCCTCTGGTAGCCAACATGGTCGAGTACGGGAAAACGCCGCTGCTGCCGGTGGAGGCTCTCGGTGAGCTCGGGTTCTCACTCATCCTGTACCCCGGCAGCGTCACTCGCACCGTCACCCAGGCCGCCAGGAAAACCCTCAGCGAGTTACGCGCGACCGGAACGACGACGGGTCGCCTGGAGGACATGGCGACCTTCGATGAGCTGAATCGCGTCGTTGGTCTCGGCGAGGCCGACCAGTGGGAGCGGTCGATCAAAGACGCGGCGTCCAAGAGACCCTGAGGGATGGCAGGTTTTGGGTAAAGCAGGAATCGTCGCAGGGACTATGGCCGTCGCCGTGCTGGTTGCTGCATGTGGATCCAGTGTCACCAGCACTACCGCGTTCCAGGGATTTTCTGGCTGCTCCGCCGGAGCCGGCTCAGCGATCGTCTTCCTCCAACGCGCCCTGGACGTAGCCGGTCGAGCCGAGCCTCCGGAGCTCGCCGCGGCCCTTCCCGAATTCGACCGCGAGGTGCGGGGGATGATGCTGCGTGCCCAAGAAGTCCACTGCACCGAGGAGGGTTTCAATGCGGCCATCATCGCCAGGGTCGACGAGTTGACCGCCGGCGGACCGGGTGGGGAGCTGCTCGTCGCCGTCGTCCGAGCGCGCGGCCTTGGGTCGCTCGATACCGACAACGGGGGGTTGATCGAGCTCCCGTCTGGTTAGGAGCTCGTCGTTACTCTTCTCGGCGACTGGCCTCCACGGCGTCACACAGGACGTAGAAGTGGAAGGTGGATCGCCCAACGGGGCTCCGTTCGACGGGGATCGGATGTGCCTCGAACCATGCCAGGTAGTTTTCGTAGGCACCGTGATCGGCAAAATGCAGCTCGGCGATCCGCTCGAAGGTTGCGGTGTCGCTCGCCGTCGGTGTACCGGCGCTCGTCGTAGTGACCGGGCGGACCACGGTGTTGAGCACGATGCGATCGAGGTGCGGGTTCGCCAGCAGGTCGGGATAGTGGACGTCCCACAGCCACCGTTCGTACTCGGCGACGGACATCCCTTCCTCGATGTCGTAGCCGAGGATCGCCTTGACCCCTGATGTTGCCACGTGGTGCTCCTCGATCGATGCAGGACCGATCAGGGTAGTGAGTTCCACTGAGCGGAACGGTGTTGCGTAGAATGGAAGATTGAATCATGGCACCAGAATCAAAGCCGCAAACGATCGCCGCCGTGGAGCGAGCCGCCGACGTGCTCAACGTCTTCACCGAACTGGACGGCGCCACCGCCGGGGTCACCGAACTGTCGTCACAACTTGGATTGTCCAAGGCCGTCGTGCATCGGATACTCGCCTCTCTGCGCGTCAAGGGTTTCGTCGATGTCGACGAGAGCACCCGGCGCTACTCCCTGGGACCCGCATCCCTTGCCCTCGGGCTCACCTATCTGCAGCAGATCGACGTTCGGGATGCGGCGAGATCGGTGTTGCGCGATCTCTCCGACCGAACCAACGAAACCGCCACGCTGTCGGTCCGCCGCGGCGACGTGCGCATGTACGTTGATCAGGTGACGCCACCGCGGGAGGTGAAGATGACCGTGCAGCTCGGACATCCATATCCACTCCACGCCGGTGGATCCTCCAAGGCGTTTCTGGCGTACCTGCCCGACACCAGGGTCGACGAATACCTCAGTGGCCCGTTGGAAGCACTCGGCAAGAACACCATCACGGATCCGGCCCGGCTTCGGGAGGAGCTCGCCGTCATTCGCAAACGGGGCTACGCCTCCTCGTTCGGGGAGCGCATGGAGGGGGCTGGCTCGATCGCAGCTCCCGTCTTTGACCACGAGAATGGGCCGGTTGCGGTGATCAGCGTGTGCGGTCCGGTGGAACGGTTCCGTGACGAGGTCGACGAGATCGCTCCCGTGCTCCTCGCTGCCACCACGCGACTGTCCCGCAGATTGGGCTGGGAAGGCCCATAGGGATCAGCCGGAGGGCCGCTTCACGTAGCGGCCCGTTGGATCACCCATGACTCTGCCGTCGTTGAGGATCTGTGTGCCGCGAAGGAACGTGTGCTTGACCCTGCCGGTGAGTTCGGTCCCCTCCATCGGCGAGTAGCCCTGTGAAGATTCTGATTCCTCGGCCCGAACTACCCATTGATGATGGGGATCGACGAGGGCGATGTCGGCGTCGAAGCCGGGTGCGATGTCGCCCTTGCCGAGCAGGCCGTAGCGCCGCGACGGGTTCCAGGAAATCAGCTCGGCGATTCGATTCGGCGACAGCCCGCGCCGGGTTCCCTCGCTGAAGACGCCGGCAAGCAGGTATTCCGTGCCTCCGAACCCCGATTTGGCCTGCCAAACGTCGTTCGGATCGCTGCCTAGCTTGGTTTCGGGTTTGCAACAGGCATGATCCGAGACCACCCAGTCGATCTCACCGGCGAGCACAGCATCCCACAGTGCCTCGACGTCCTGCCTGGGTCGAAGCGGCGGATTGACCTTGCCGTACAGGCCGTTGGCCGAGTCGTGGTCGGTGAGCAGGTGACCGATCGTCACCTCTCTTCTGAAGTCGATGTGTGGATAGGTCTGCGCCATCAGCCGTGCCGACTCCACGGCCTTGGCCGACGACAGATGGAGCAGGTTGACATTGCGCAACCCGGTGGCGTGCGCCAGGTAGGCGGCGATGGCGATGGCCAGCCCCTCCGAATGGGGCGGCCGCGCAGCCGAGTAGGCCGCCAGGCCGTCGAGGTCGGGATCCGCTTCGATCATCTCGGTGTAGGCGGTCATGATCTCGGCGGTCTCGCAATGCATGCTCAGCGAGATGTAGTCGGCGATCTCGGGGAACTTTTCCCGTGCTTCCTGGATGCCCCGCATCACGAACTCGAAGTGGGCGTAGTCGTAGCGCTCGCCGGGGGGCGTCATGAGAAACGCTGCCTGGTCGTCGGACTTGCCGTGGAGACCATGTCCTCCATAGAACATGAACACCTTGAACGACGTCACCCCGAAGCGCTCGATGAGCAGCGGGATCTCGTCGATGTGGCCGCGCTGCATCGGAGCGAGGTGGAAGGCGTAGTCGACATGAGCCTTGCCCGCGGTGGTCTCGAGCACCTCGGGGAAGAAGTCCGCGTAGGGGCCGCCCTTGTTCAGGTAGTACTGGCCGGTGCGGAAGTAGGTGATAGCGGTGGTCACGCCGCCCTGGGCGGCGGCGCGGCTCTCGGTGACCGCATCCTCGGCCAGCGGGTTGTATATACCCCAATGGCAGTGGGCGTCGACCGCTCCGGGGAAGGCGAACAGCCCCGTCGCCTCGACGACGGCGTGGGCATCGCCGGGATCGAGGTCTGTCGCGATGGCGGCGATCTTGCCGTCCGTGATCCCTATATCGAGCCGCTCATTGGTGGTGAAGTTGGGGCGTACCACGTTGCTGCCCTTGATGATGAGGTCATACGTCGCCATCTCACTCCTTTTCGGCCGCCGGCCGATGCTACCCAGTCCCGTTGGGCGGAACGCTGCACCGGCATGGCCTGGGTGGTTCGTTCTCTCACTGCGACATCCATCCCTCGACGAGGGATCGGGCGAACCGCAGGGGGCTGGTCATTTGGACCTGCCGGGATGGACCGTAACCAGTGGCCGACCGCTGAGGTCCAACCGTCGCTGTGACATTTTGCAGCGTATGGCTAGAACGAGAGGGAGGGATATGACGGAACGAGCAATTGCTCCATCGCGCCCGGGCGTCGTGACGTTGGTAGGCATCGTTGTCTACATCAACGCCGCCATCGCCGCGGTGAACTCGGTGGGCACGTTCTTGAATCGCGA
>BTQG01000043.1:0-19662 GCA_036985755.1 Acidimicrobiia bacterium
AAACGATGATCGACATGAGTTCCCTGGTAACAAAGACGCCGGGGCTCCCACGAACATCACCTCGACCCACGTTTCCATGGTGTGGTTGAATGCCGAACTCACCTGAAGGAGCCGGTCGATGAGTAGGCACAGAATGAGCGCGGTCGGCCGCGATAGGCACAGCTCGCCCGCCCCCTCCCTGGTGCATTGCACATGCTGCCGACTGTGCACCCTCGAGACTGCGCACGACGAACACGCCGGCCACGACGCGAGCACGGGTGTGGCAACCGCCGAGATGACACACGACGAACACGCCGGTCACGACGCGGGCATGGCTGTTGCAACCGCCGATATGACACACGACGAACACGCCGGTCACGACGCGGGCATGGCTGTTGCAACCGCCGATATGACACACGACGAACACGCCGATCACGACGCGGGCATGGATGGGGCAACCGCCGAGATGGCACACGACGAACACGCCGGTCACGACGGCGAGCACGCCGATCACGCCGACATCAAGGCCAAGGGTGGGCATCACGACCATACGGACCACGAGGCGATGTTCCGCCAGCGGTTCTGGGTCAATCTGGTCCTGACGGTTCCCGTCCTCTACTGGAGTGTGGCGGTCCAGGGCTGGTTCGGATATACCGCGCCCGAGTTCACCGGAAGCTGGCTCATCGTTCCCGTCCTGTCCACTGTCGTGTTCTTCTACGGGGGCTGGCCGTTCATCAAGATGTCGGGGTGGGAGCTACGAGACCGTACGCCGGCGATGATGACCCTGATCGCGGTCGCCATCTCCGTCGCCTATTTCTTCTCCATGGCGACGCTCGTATTCGATCTCGGAGAGGACTTCTTCTGGGAGCTGGTCACGCTGGTGGACATCATGTTGCTTGGTCACTGGATGGAGATGCGAGCCGTCCGCCAGGCTTCGGGCGCGCTCGACGCCCTGGCCCAGCTCATGCCCGATACCGCAGAAGTGGTCCTCCCCGATGGAAGCATCGAAGAGCGGTCGCCCGAATCGTTGGTGGTGGGGGACGTGGTCCTCATCCGTCCCGGAGCCAGCGCCCCGGCCGATGGCGTCGTGGTCGACGGTTCATCCGATCTCGACGAGGCCATGATCACCGGCGAGTCGAAACCGGTGAAGAGGGCCGAAGGCGATCCGGTCATCGGCGGCACGGTGAACAGTGGCAGCGGCAGCTTGAGAGTCGAGGTCTCCGCGGTGGGCGATGACACCGCCTTGTCCGGCATCATGGCACTGGTAGCCGAGGCGCAGGCCAGCAAGTCCAAGACCCAGTTGCTTGCGGACCGGGCGGCCTCGTTTCTGTTCTATACCGCGCTGGCCGCGGCGGGCATCGCTGCGGTGGGCTGGACCATCTTCTTCGGCGGGTTTGATGCTCGCACCGTCGCCGTGGTGGTCACCGTGCTCGTCATTGCCTGCCCCCACGCTCTGGGTCTGGCCATCCCCCTTGTGGTGGCCAACACCACCGAGATCGCGGCCAAGAACGGGACGCTGATCAGGAATCGGGAGGCCATCGACACGGCCAAGGATCTCGACATCATCATGTTCGACAAGACCGGGACCCTGACCGAAGGCAGGATCGGGGTCGTCGAGATCGCCGTCGGTGACGGGATGTCGGACGGCGAGGCGCTGGGGATGGCGGCCGCCGTCGAGGGTGATTCGGAACATCCGGTGGCCAGGGCCATCTTGCAGGCTGCCGCCGAACGGTCCGTCGCCGTGCCCGAGGTGTCTGATTTCGAGGTCCTCAAGGGGCGGGGAGTGAAGGGCGTGGTCGGTGGCAGCACGGTCTACGTTGGAGGGCCGCGCCTCATCGAGTTCGTCGAAGCCGTTCCCCCAGAGGTTTTGGCCACATTCGCATTCCGGGCCGGAGCTCGGGGCGAATCCGTGGTCTACGTGGTCAGCGATGGCACCGTCGTCGCCGGTATCGCTCTCTCCGACGTGGTACGTCCCGAGAGCCGGGTCGCGGTCGACGCCCTCCGCACCATGGATGTGGAGGTTGCGATGCTGACCGGTGACAGCAAAGACGTTGCCGCCGCAGTGGCGGGCGACATCGGCATCGAAACCTATTTCGCCGAGGTACTGCCCGCGGACAAGGACAAACACGTGGCGGAGCTCCAGGCTGGTGGGCGAAGGGTGGGCATGGTCGGTGACGGGGTGAACGACGCCCCGGCATTGACCAGGGCAGACATCGGAATCGCCATCGGCAGCGGAACCGATGTGGCGGTGCAGTCCGCCGACTTGGTCCTGGTCAAGAGCAACCCACTCGACGTCGTGAAGATCATCAAGCTCAGCTCTGCGAGCTATCGAAAGCAACTTCAGAACGTGTGGTGGGGGGCGGGCTACAACATCGTCATGATCCCACTCGCCATGGGAATCCTGGCACCCTTTGGATTCGTGATGGCGCCTGCGGTGGGGGCGGTCTTCATGTCGCTCAGCACCATCGTCGTTGCGGTCAACGCTCAGCTCCTGCGTCGGGTCGACCTGTCCGTTTGAGTTTCGTCCTCGCCCGCCACCCGGCCTGCCTTCCGCGCCGGGGATCATCCCGGCGGGGACGCGGCCACGGGCCCTCAATCCCCTTGACCTTCCAGTCGGATGGAAGGCGTACCCTGGTGATACCCGTGAGAAAGGCCAGGCATGCGAGACAACGGTCGCGATAGAACAACTGCTGGACAGATGAGCGACGGCGCTAGGTGACCGGATCCATCCAATGGCTCGGCTTCGCCGGCATGGGCCTCGTCGCCGTGGCATACGTGCCCCAAGTAATCCATCTCCTGAAGGCACGCTGCACGGCCGGAGTGAGCTCGTCGGCGTACCTGGTGTGGAGCGTGTCGGCGTCGTTCCTGCTCGTCTACGCCATCACCGTGCGAGATCCGGTGTTCATCGCGCTGCAGGGCTATCAACTGGCAGCCTTGACCTCGATCTATGTCCTTTCACGACGGCGCAAGGGTCAGCCCTGTGACGAGCACTGTGGGGCGCCGGCGGACCACGAACCGGAGATAGCGATCGGGTCGGCGCCGCAGGTCTGAAGCCCCGAGACTCCGACCCGTGTTCCGTTCCAGGTCGCCGGTGCACGCGGCGCGACTTCCGCGACTTCAACGCACCGGATCGAGACAGAGAACAGCATTGAAAGGCGGGACGCAAGGCGGCGGTAGGTGTCGGCGCCGGGATCGGGAGGAGTCGGGCCCGGTCGCGACGGCCACCTCCCGGAGGAGGCGGCTATCGGTTCTTCGAGCGGTTTTACGTCCTGCTCAGGACCCGGCTCTATGGCCGTCGGAACAGTGGGCCACGCGTGGCACGATGAAGCGCTTCATGCAGAATCTCTCCTTTCCTGGTTCTGTTTGTCCGATCATCGTAAGCCTTCCAGTCGACCGGAATGTCAAGGAGTACGGAGATACATGGTGTTGCGAGGCTCGACCACACCCTCAAGCTCGGGCATCGAGATCGCTCAGCAGGCGCTCGGTAGTGAGGAACATTTCGGCGTAATGGCTGATCCATTTGATCTCGCCCCCCTGGTCGACGAGGGCGAAACTGTGGCTGGGTCGATCCCGGTGCCCGTAGATGCCGATCATCCCGTAGGCCTCTGAGACCGACCGGTCGGCGTCGATGAGGATCGGGCTGGTGATCCCGAACCGTTGCGCTTCGGCGGCGACCATCGGAGCAGGCAGGACCATGACCGGAACCAGGTTTATGCCGCGCTCGGCAAGGGCATCCTCGACCTCCGGGATCTGAGCGAAGCAGCCGTCACAGCCCGGGCCCATCGAGAAATAGAGCAGGGCGTCTCCCTCGGCAAGGGCGCCGTCGAGCGTTTGGCGGCTGCCGTCGGTGGCGGGCAGGTCGAAGTCGGGCGCCTTGGTCCCGACAGCTGCGTCGCCGCTCGAGCCGCCACCTCCGCCGAGCGCCACCACCGCCACCAGACCGGCGATAGGAAGCCCGACGGCCAGCCAGCTCCACCACGGCGCCCGTCGTTTCTCGTTAGCCACGGTGATGGTCGGCGTTTCCGGACGCCGCGTCGGTTTGTTTTTCTGTTTCATGGCAGCTCCCATCTGTTTCGGATTCGTTTTCTGATGTGGGTTCCCGACGCCGGCCGGAGAAGGCAACCGCAGCAACCGCCACGGCGACCAGCACGAGGCCGATGAGCACATCGGGAATCGGTTCGAGCCATTGCACGAACGGGGCGAGACGGTCCTGGAGCCAGGTCCCAACCGAAGCCTGGGCGGTGGGGGCGAGCGTTGCCCCCGTGACTCCGAGGCCGATCAGGGCGATACCCATCAGCCCGAACAAGGCGGTCGAGACGAGGTCGAGCGTGGTAACGGTCAGGGTGCGGCCTGCCAGGCGGAGGTGGCGCTCCCTGCCTCGTAGCCTGTCCCTGGCACCCGCCCCGAATCGGTCCCACGCCAGAGCCATCACGACGAGTGGGAAGACCATGCCGAGGACGTAGGCCAGCCCGATGCCCACCCCCTGAATGAGGCTCGGGGCTACCGCGGACAGGGTGAGGACGCCGGCAAGCACGGGGGCACAACAGGCGGAGGCGGCACCCGAGAAGATCCCCAGCACGAAGACCCCGCCGGAGTCGGTGCGCTGCACATTGGGGGATCCCCGCATGATGGGCAGGGCCCATCCCCTACCGGACAGCGCAAGCCCGGCGAGGACCAGCATGAGCACCCCGCCCGCCACGTAGAACGCCCCGTGGTAGCGCAACAGGGTGCGGGTGAGGATCCCGAGCCCGAGCGTGACCGGGACGAGCACCACGGCGATCCCCGCGGCAAAGATCAGCGTGAGCGGGACCAGGCGCCACCGGCTGTTACGAACCGCCGCCGACAGGTAGGCAGGGAACAACACCGTCACACAACACGGCGCAAACAGCGCTACCGACCCGGCGAGGAACGCGGCCAGCAACGACCCACCAAGGAACACGCCTTCCACGTCAGCACCATCCCCATACCGGAGCCGCGGTATGGCTCATCGAGCCACCCCCGCCCGGATGGTTTCATCGAGGGCCTTGGTGAGCTTGCGGCGTGAGATCCGCCCGTGTCCGAAGTAGGCGCCGTTCAGCAGCAACACGGGAGGAAACGGCACCCGGAACCGCATGGCGATGGCGGTTCCCTCATCACTCTCCAGCTCCACCTCGCGCACGGCAAGGGGGTACAGGCCGCCGAGGTCGTCGAGCAGCTTGCCGGCATCGTCGCAGAAGTGGCAACGGTGTGCGGTCACCAGCACGACTTCAACGAGTCGCGCCTCGGAGCGGTCAGGGTCGAGCATCGGCTCCCTCAACGGTCATGCCCCCAGTGTTCCAGGAGACGCCACAGGCGAGTAGGGACCAATGGCCCCTCCTCGTTGGTGCAGAAAACCCCATGGAGGTCGCACAATTCACGCCCTTTTCGGCTCCGCGATGCGCCGAAAGACCGCCGCGCCCACGGCCACGAGGCCTACGAGCCAGGCCACGGCGAGCAAGAGAGCGCCGAACTGGTCGAAGGTGGGGGTGAAAGCGGCGTCGACGAGCACCTTGACCGATCCCCGGCCGGGGAGAACGAGACCCCAGCTCGGCGGCGCCGCGGAGAACATGATGTTCTGAGCGAGGCCGACGTCGATGAAGGGGATGAGGAACATGATGTAGAGGCCGCCGAGGCGGCCGAACAAGACCCCCACCAGGACACCGATCATGCCATAGGTGAGCGCCACGAGAACGTTGCCGATACCGAACCACAGCCAGTTGGTGGCGGTGAAATCGAAGGCGGTCACTGCCAGGGCGACCGCTGTGACCAAGAGCGAGGCAAGCGCGATGACGCCGAGACGAGAAGCCAGGATCTCGCGAGTCTTGAACCCGGCGATAGCAAGGCGGGCATCGGCTTCGAGCGAGCCCTGGACGACGAACAACCCTGCCAGCCCTGCCAGGAAGCCGATGGTTATCGGGACCATGATCGCGCCGTGGAGTGTGCCCATGGACAAGATCTGGATCGAGGCGACGCCACCCTCGACGAGCTCGACGGGTGCCGGTTGGTCCGGGGTGATGTAGAAGCTCAGGGTGATGAAAAAGACGGGTAGCAGGACCAGCAGCACCCACATGGCGATGTTGCGCCGGTAGTCGCGGAGGCCGTACTTGAGCCCGGCGAGGAGCCGCCGCCCTCCCGCCCAGCGATTGCGGTTCGATCGTCGAGCTCGGAAGTTGGAGGTGGTGGCGCCGAACACCGCGGCGGCGATGGCGAGCGCCCCAATCGTCCACACCAGCGCCCACCCGACGTCGCCGAGTGTTCCCGCATGGTCCGAGGCGGTGCCGAGCATCACCAGGGTGACGAAGTGGGTTGGGAACAGCCGGGTGATCCAGATGTCACCGCCACCCATTGCAGGGCCGAGGAACACGTCGAGCATCCAGATGTAGATGACGATCAGCGACCCGTTGATCTCGCTCTTGGTGAGGGCGCCGATCGTGACGCCGATGGCGAAGTAGATCACGGCGAACATGACCGTTCCGGTGATCACCATGAGCGGATCGGTGATGCCAGTCCGTATTGCGAGTGCCGCGAGCGCGGCACCGGCGGCAATGAGTGTCAAGGCGAGGCCGGAGACGATTCGGCCGGTCACGATGGGGGTGGTGCCCAACCCGGCGGCGGCAAGACGACGGTCGGCCTCGCGGGAGCCCAGCACGTGGAAGAACCCTGAGACGCCTGCGATGAATGCCGCCGCCCAGCCGGCAGTCGGAGCCGCCAGCAGACTGGCGTCGGTGACACCCCCGAGGAGCTCGGCGAAGTCGCCGATGAAGCCGGCTGTGAGCAAGACGAAGATCAGCGGCACCACGACGAGCAGCACGAGGTTGATCGGTCGCCGGGAGTACTCGCCGAGAAAGCGCCTGGTGAGCAGGGCGGTTGCGCTCATACCGACGTCTTGCCGTCTTTGAGGTGCACGATGCGATCGAAGCGTTCCTCGTCGGCAACGAAATGGCTGATGATCAACACCGAGCGGCCGGCGCCGCGCCGGTCGCCTGCGAGTTCCCAGAATCGAATGTAGGTTTCCCAGTCGAAGCCGGAATACGGCTCGTCCAACAGCAGGATGTCGGGGTCGGGCAGCAGCGCCATCCCCAGGTTGAGCTTGGCGCGGGTTCCGCCCGACAGCTCCTCGACGCGGACGTCGCGGTAGCCCACGAAGCCGAGGATGTCGTAGATGTCGCTGCGACTGCGCTCGACGAACCCGGCATCGAGCCCGTAGGCGCGGCCGAACAGCTCGAAATGCTCGTCACAGGTCAGCCGCTCGTACAGGATCGGCTCCTGCGGGCAGTATCCAAAGGTGCCGTTGCGAACCAGGCTGCCTCCATCACGATCGAGCGAGCCTACGAGGATTTTCATCAGCGTCGTCTTGCCAGAGCCGTTCTCACCGACCAAACCGACGATCTCGCCGCCATACAGGCTCAGGTTGGCGTCGCTCAACACCCGGAGCGGATCGCGTCGCCAGCCCCGCCGGTAGCTCTTTGCGATCCCCGAGGCCTCCAGAACGAGCGACGCGCTGGCGGCGGATGCCTGAGCTTCGGTCGAGTCGACAAGGTGCGTCATGGGTTTTTCCTTTCTGTGTCTGGGTCCGGCACCGGCGGGTTGGCAACCACCTCGCGCCATATCCCTTCTCGCCGGATGTCGAGAACCTCGAGCCCTGCGGTCGCCAGGTTCTCCTCGGTGCGACGGTTGGCTCGAAACCCGAACACGCGTCTGGTGAAGGCCGTAGCCAGGTCCGCCAACCAGCCCAGGATCCGGTTGCGGGGCCGGACGTGCTCCAGCAAGAGGATCCGTCCTTCGGGTTTGGTGACCCTGCCCAGCTCGGCGAGTCCGGCGACCGGGTCCGCCACCGAGCAGAAGACGGATGTCGCCACCGTCGTGTCGAACGAGTCGTCTGGATAGGGCAGGCTGGTCGCATCCCCACGTTCCAATATCACCACCCGCCCCAGGCGGTCGGCCCGGCGCCCGGCCCTGCTCAGCATCGCCGCAGAGATGTCGAGACCGGTCAGATCCAATCCTGCTGGATAGTGCGAGAGGTTCTTGCCGGTCCCGATCCCCACCTCGAGCACCCGACCCGAGGCGGCCGAGACCACCCGGTCCCGTCGCTTGCGGGTCCCCATCCACTCCATTGGAGCGTCATAGATGTCGTAGAGCCAGGCCATCCGGTCGTAGCGCCGGGTGACCCGCGCCTGCTCGACCGCCTCTGGGGATGTTTGTTCCTCTTCGGCCGGGGCTCCACCGAGCAGCGGCGAATCCTCCGGCGAACCCATGGCAGACGGCATCTCCCTGTGGGCGCTCAAGCGCTCGCCGGGGCTCACGTCACCACGAGCTTTCCCCGTAACATCCCCATCTGACACGCAAACTCGTACTCGCCACGCTCCGAGGGAGTGAACTCAACGGTCACGCTGTCTCCCTCGGGCAGATCCGCCGAGATTCCGAAATCGTCGAAGACGACCTTCTCTGAGCAGGGGTCGGCCTCCTGGCGGTTGAACACCAACCTCGTCGGCCGTCCCGCCTCCAAGCGGATGGTGTCTGGCGAGTAACCGCCTTTCACCACCACAAAGGCCTCCTGCACCCCGCCGCCCAACACGGCAGCGGTTTTACCCTCCGGCTTCGACATCCAGAAGTACCAGACGATCAGCATGATCAGCCCGGCGCCGACCAGATTGACAACGAGTATGTCCATCAGCTCACTCCTTCGGTCGTGGGCTTCTCCATTGGTGAGGCCTTCCATCTGCGGAGCCGGTTGGCGTTGGACACCACGGTCACCGACGAGAAGGCCATCGCCGCTCCTGCAAGCAGCGGGCTGAGCAGCAGGCCGAAGAACGGGTAGAGCAGTCCGGCGGCGATCGGGATCCCGAGGGAGTTGTAACCGAAGGCGCCGACCAGGTTCTGATGGACGTTGCGGATCGTCGCTTTCGACAGCTCGATGGCGGTAACGATCCCGGTGAGGCTGCCCTTGACGAGGGTGACATCACCGGATTCCATTGCTACGTCGGTGCCGGTCCCCATCGCCATGCCCACGTCGGCCTGGGCGAGGGCGGGAGCATCGTTGATGCCGTCCCCCACCATGGCCACGATCTTGCCCTCCGCCTGGAGCAGCTTGACCTGGTTGGCCTTGTCCTCGGGAAGCACCTCGGCAAGCACCCGATCGACCCCCACCTGACGGGCAATGGCGTCGGCGGTGCGGCGGTTGTCGCCGGTGATCATCACGACCTCGAGCCCGAGGTCGTGCATGCGACCGATGGCTGCCTTCGAGTCCTCCTTGACGGTGTCCGCAACCGCTACCAGACCGGCGAGCTCGCCGTCGACGCCGACCACCATGGCGGTCTTGCCCTCGTCGGAGAGGCCCTCGAGGATGTCCTCGGCGGCTCCGCCGGCGACTCCCCGGTCGGCCATGAACTTCAGGTTCCCCAGCACGACCCTCAGCCCGTCGACCGTGGCCGCGATCCCGTGGCCGGGCACGGCCTCGAAGGCGGTCGGCTCGACGGGCTCGATGCTCCGGCTGCGGGCACCGGCGACGATCGATTCCCCGAGGGGGTGCTCGGAGCCGGTCTCGGCCGAGGCCGCCAGCCGCAATACCTCGTCCTCCGTAAACGACCCGAGGACGACGATGTCGGTGAGGGCCGGCTGACCCCTGGTGATCGTGCCCGTCTTGTCCAAGACCACCGTGTCGATCTTGTGGGCGGTCTCGAGGGCATCGCCCGACTTGATGAGGATGCCGTGCTCGGCGCCCTTACCGATCCCGACCATCAGCGAGGTTGGGGTGGCGAGCCCGAGCGCGCACGGGCAGGCGATCACCAGCACCGTGACCGCGGTGATCACCGCGTATATGAGAGCCGGGTATGGCCCGAAGGTGTACCACACCAGGAAGGTCAGGATCGCTCCGATCATGACCCCAGGCACGAAGTAACCGGCGACCTTGTCCACGGTTCGCTGGATCGGGGCCTTGGAGCCCTGGGCATCGCGCACCATCTGGATGATCTGGGCGAGCATGGTGTCCTTGCCCACCCGGGTGGCGCGGAAACGAAACGACCCGGTCTTGTTGATGGTCGCCCCGATCACCGTGGAGCCCTCGGTCTTTTCGATCGGGATCGCTTCGCCGGTCACCATCGACTCGTCCACCGCCGAGGCGCCGGAGACGACGATCCCGTCGACCGGGATCTTTTCCCCGGGACGGACCACGACGACGTCATCGATCGTGACCTGGTCGAACGCTATCTCGACCTCACCGTCGTCGCGGATCACCCTGGCCGTCTTGGCCTGGAGCCCGATGAGCTTCTTCAGCGCCTCCGACGTCCGGGCCCTGGCCTTGATCTCCAGGGCAGCGCCGAGCACAACCAGAGCGGTCACCACCGCGGTGACGTCATAGAAGACGTCGCGTAGCCGCTCTTCCGGAAAGAACCCTGGGAACAACAGCGCCGCCGTCGAATACAGCCAGGCCGCCGAGATCCCGATGGCGATGAGGGTGTACATGTTTGCGGAGCGGTGTTTGAACGCCGCCAACGCCCCGGTGAAGAACTGCGACCCCGACCATGCCATCACCGCCAGTGTCAGCAGCGCCATGGCGCCCCAGATGAGGTTGAGCTCGGTCGAGCCCTTGGCCGGGATGCCGGGAAACAGCTCTGGATACGAGAAGTACATCACCGGTAGCGCCACCACCGCGGCGAACCAGAACTTCTTCATCAGCGTGCGATACAGGCGCTCGCGACTTGCCTGCTCCTCGTCGCCGTCGGAATAGTCGTCGATCGGCCGGGCGTGGTACCCGGCGGCGTCGACTGCAGCCACCAGGTCGGAGATGCCGGCGGAGCCGGGGACGACGTCCACGCTGGCCTCTTCGGTGGCGAAGTTGACCCGCGCCTCGAGCACACCCGGCACATCGCCGAGGGCTCCCTCGATGGTCGCCACGCAGGACGCACAGGTCATGCCCTCAACGGCCAGCTGCACCGTCTGCGACCCGCCGGCGGCCACGGCGACGGCGACCGGGGCAGTAGATGGGGCGGGTTCGTCATCCCCTTCGTCGGGTTCCTGCTCGCCCATCGCCTCGTGCCCGTGCCCGGGAGAATCGCCGGAGAACTCGGCCGGATCCGCCAGGAACGCGTCCCGGCAGTGCCCCGAGCAGAACCCGTAGTCCGGGTACCCCTCCGCGGTGAGGGCTCCGTCACCAACCGTCATTCCACACACTGGATCTCGCATGTCACTTCCTTCCCTTCGATCGTTCCCTGGGTCTCGGTGGAACCTTCAGGCCGTTGCGCCGAGCGCCTCGATTACCCGCTCCAGGCTGGCCCTGGCTTGCTTGGCAACCGACTCCAACCCCTGGTTCCCGGTCAGCTCGACCATCGTCGAAGGATCGAGAGCGGCGACCACCGTGCCTTCTTCGCTCTCGTAGAGCACGACGTTGCACGGCAGCAGCAGACCAACGTCCGCTTCGGTCTCGAGGGCCTGGGCGGCGAGCTGCGGGTTGCATGCGCCGAGGATGAGATAGGGGCCCCGTTCCACGCCCAGCTTGACGCGCAACGTCTCGGCGACGTCGATCTCGGTGAGTATCCCGAATCCCTCGGCGGCGAGCGCCTCTCGAACCATCTTCTCGGCCGCCGCCATCGGCAGCGGGCTCAGGGTTTTCAACCCGTAACGCGTCGTATCCATGTACCGCCTCCATGAGTGGTCTTTGTGCTTCGAGTCACAAACGTACACCTTCCATCCGAATGTAATGTCAAGAGGGGTATAGTGGATTTATGAAAATTGGAGAACTTGCCAACGAGACCGGTGTCAACACCAAGACCATCCGCTATTACGAGGAGATCGGGGTCCTACCCCCTCCCGATCGCGCCCCCAACGGGTACCGCGACTACGGCGGTGAAGCCGTCGGCCGGCTCCGCTTCGTTCGTGACGCTCAGGCCACCGGCCTCACCCTGACCGAGATCGCTTCGATCCTGGATCTCCGGGGCCAGGGGGAGACAACCTGCCACCATGTACTCGAGCTGCTCGAACAACATCTCGAGGACCTCGACCTGCATATCGAAACGCTTCACGAGACACGCAGTCAGCTCGCCGATCTCACCGAACGGGCGCGAGCACTCGACCCCGCGGACTGCACCGACCCCAACCGCTGCCAGACGATCTCGAGCGAGGCCGTCTCGGGAGGAAAGCGCTCTCAGGGACGACACCTCCACACCTCGCCCCACCGCCACGAGGACCACACCCACCCCTAGCCACCCCGGCGCCTCATCGGGCCGGTTTTGCCCGTCGGGCGACTCACAACCCGCCGCGGCGACTACGGTGCCGGAGAACGAGATCCCCACGGGGTCGAAACACTCGATACCTCGAAGAGGAAAAGGCATGGGCAAGAAACGACGACCCGCCAAGAAGCCCGCTGATGAGCAGAAACAGGCTGAGAAGCGGGCTCGGCGTGAGGAGCGCAAGCTTGCCGAGGCCAAAGCGAAACAACAAGAAGCGCGAAGACGCAAACTGAGGACCGCGCTGGTAGTTCTGGTCGGGGTTTTGGTCGTTGCCGCCATCGGCGTTGCCGTATACCCGAAGCTGGTGCCGGGAGAGTTGCCCGGTGTGAGCAAGCCCACCGACGAAGGTCGGTCACACCTCGCCGCCGGACAAACAGCCACCTACGCAACCCCGACCCCGACCAGCGGAACCCACAGCGCCAGCGCGGCTCGCTGCGGCATCTCCAGCCAGCAGATTCCGCCCGAGTTCGCGGTCCACGCCCTCGAACACGGAACCGTCGTGATCTGGTACCAGCCTGGGCTGTCGGCGGACGATGTTTCCGGCGTCCGCGACATCGTGAACCGGTTCGACGATCGCGTGATCCTGTCGCCAAATGCACAGCTCACGCAACCCATCGTCGCCACGGCATGGAACCGCCTCAAGGCCTACGAGAGCGTGGATCCCGAAATCGAGGAGTTCATCGACACCTACCGTGCCCGTGGGCCCGAAGGCGTTCCCTGCCCGTACTGATCCGACACCGATCGGTCGCCTCAGACGCTGCGCCCGCCGCGGTCACATCGAGACTCGGCGATGGTTCGAAGAGCCGGCTCACACGCAGAACGGACCAAGCGGGTATTTGGCGGTGTACGTTTTCGACCGGGACGTCTCGAAGATCTGGGAGGTGTCGATGACCAACTCACCCTGTTCGTTGGTCGATACCGCGAATCTGTCCATGTTGCGGGGAGCAGGGCCCGCCGCGTATTCGCCATGGATGTTGAATTTCGAGCCGTGGCATGGGCACTCAAACCCCTGAGAAGGCACACACTCCGGGACGCGACATCCCAGATGCGGGCACTTCATCCACAGTGCGGTCAAAGCGATGCCGTCGTTCTCCCCACCGGTTACGACGTCGGGGAGGCCTTCGTAGGACGATCCGGGGATGAGGTCGAGTTCGAAGGGGATCACCCACGCCCGAGCCGTGGGGAAGAACTTGGGCACAACGGTGCCGCCCTGGATGATCTCCGCCTTGAGATCGCTGACCTTGCCGACGGTGACGGCTGAACCGAATCCGCCTTTCAACTTCGGCCATATGAACGCAACAGATGCCAGGGCGAACTGGGCAAGGAACAACCCGAAAACCGCAATCAGGGCACGATTGAAAAACCGTCGGCGGGTGACCGCATACTCGTCGGCGGTGACCGCCTCGCGGTCGAGCATCGGGTCGGTCGGCGGCCTGCGGTCGAGCAACAGGTCGGTCACTGGTTCGCGGTCGGGCAACAGGTCGGTCGGTGGTTCCGCTCGTGCGATCTCAGCCTTTTCCCGCCGCCTGATCGGCTTCTTCGCGGGAGCCTGGTGGATGAGGTCCGACGGCGAGAAAAGCTCCGCACGGGGCCCGCGTCCGGCGGCGACGGCGAAGACACCGAGGATGAGGAGAAAACCTGTGACGAATACAATGCCGACGAGCAAGGCCACTGGGCTCACCGCGCCCTCCAGATCGGAGGGCGTCGAGGCCCGACAGGGTGCATCATGTTGTGCTCGGCAGCCGATGTGGCGGCAGTTTGCATCATCAACTACCTCCTTTCTCAACCGCGACTCAGTGCCCGATGTGTGCACCAGGCCGGTGCCATCATATACCTTCCGCTCGACAGGAGGGTCAAGGTGAGGCACGGAGTGTGTCCCGCGAAACGGCAGCCGGACCAGGAAGGCGAACAGGCCCGACCCGGGTTAGGAAGCCCGACCGACGAACGAGATCGACTCGGTGATCAACTCCGACCAACGATCGGGGTCGTATGCCGGGATCGCCACCCACTCTTTGAACACCTTGCCGGCCGGGGCGAAAGCCACTCCGCCGCCCGAGCCGACGAGGTCTGTTACCCGATCCCTTGGGAGTTTGACGACGAGGTTGCCAGACGACCGCTCGACCGTAGCGACGAGTCCATTCCCAACTGTTGCTCTCAGACAGTGGTGTCCCATCATCGTGCCCTCCTCGACTTGGCCGGTAGCGATGAAATCGTCGGCGATGTTCCAGAATCGGTCGTGGTCCGCATCTCGTTTCATGGTCAACTTCTCCTAGCGCGGGGTGACGTACTATCATTATGATAGTAACGTCTTATTATGAGAGAACTTCGAGGAACCCAGAAAGAGAGAACCATGAGCAACGCGGCGGTGGTGAGGACCTATCTGGACGCCTTCACCTCAGGCGACATCGATGGGGCAATGGATCTGATCGCCGACGACTTCTCCTTCGCCGGCCCGATTGTGCAGTCGGAGGGCAAGCAGGCATTTGTCGAGGGCAGCCAGGCCGCCCAGGCGATAGCAAAGGGCTACACGATGCTCCGCCAGTTCGAGGACGGAGACGATGTCGTCTCTCTCTACGAGTTCGAGCTCGGCGCCCCGGCAACTCCGGGCACGGTCCTGATGAGCGAATGGAACACCGTGCGCCACGGCAAGCTGACATCAGCCCGTCTGGTGTTCGACACCGCGCAATTCAGCGCCCTGATGCCACAGGGTTGATGGTGACCAGCCATCCCCGGCTCGGGGCACGTCTGCGGCTTCGGGCTCACACCGACGGTCACCGGCTCACGACCCACGCGGTCGGCGGCGCAGTCCGATCCATACACGAGGTGTGAGCGGTGCCGGGTACCGCCTGGGACGGTTACCACCGTTTTTGTCCCCTCTCCCGCGGCCTCGACGTGCTCGGCGACCGCTGGACGATGCTCGTGATCCACGAATTGATGGCGGATCCTCTGCGCTACAACGAGCTGAAAAAGCAGCTACCGGGCATCGGCAGCAACGTGCTATCCGATCGCTTGAAACGCCTCGAGGCGGTCGGGCTCATCGAGCGGCGCCTCGGTGAGATCGGTCACGGCGTCCACTACGCCACCACCGAGCGAGCCGAGGGCCTGCGCCCGGTTTTCCGAGAGCTGCGGCGCTGGGGAGCGACCATGCAGATCGACGACCCCGTCCGCCAGATCTACGAGCACGACATGAGCTACGTCGTGCCAGAGGGGATCGGGCTCGCCGAGTCGTACGAGTGGCGGATCGGGGACACGGTGGTGGCGCTGACGATCGAGGGGCAAACCCTCCACCAGCGGCCAGGCCCCGCTGATGATCCTGTCGTTGTGGTGACCGCGCCACCCGATTTCCTGGAACGGTGGGCGGCCGGTGACATCACCTGGGACGAGGCTCGGGCGAACGGCGAAGTCGAGGTGGATGGCTCCGAGGAAGCCTGGGACCGGATGCTGCTCGCCACCGCCTACCCGGGCCGTCCTGCCGGGCTCACCGACAAAGTGCTCGACCGGCTCAGGGCTTGACGATCAACTCGGGCCGCGTCTCGATTTGGAATGCCAGGCCGCGAGAGGGCCCGCATGCGCCGGACCGCTGCTCCTAAACCTCCCGGTAGCGATCTCGTATCGATTCGATGGTGCCGACCGCAGCTCCGATGCCGTCCTCGGCCCTGATCGCCTCGCCAACCGCCGCCGCCCGATCCGGGATGGACCCGGCGCCGGTCGCTTGCCGCACCCTGGCCTCGATCCCCGCCGCCGAGATCTTCTTGGCAGGCAGCGGCTCCGGCCCGGCGCCGATCGCAGCCACCCGTTTGCCCCAGAATGTCTGGTCGCCCATCACCGGTGTCACGATGCTGGGTGTGCCGCCGCGCAGCCCGGCGGCGGTCGTGCCCGCACCACCGTGGTGAATCACTGCGGCCATTTGCGGGTACAACCAATGGTTGGGGATGGCATCGACGAGGGAGAGATCGTCGGCGGGCTCTGGGGCGAAGGTGCTGCGGCCCGTAACCATGACCACCCGACGTCCACTGGCACGGATCCCGGCAAGGATCTCGGAGCCGATGCGCTGCGGATCGTCGACCACCATGCTTCCGAAGCCGACGGCCACCGGAGCCGGCCCGGCCGCGAGAAACTCCACAAGGTCGCTCGGCGGTTCCCATCCCGGGTCCGGATCAAGAAACCAGTACCCGGGAACCGACGAGTCGGCCGGCCAGTCGCCGGGCTTGGGCACCACCGATGGGCTCACCGCCAGCAGGGTTGGTGGCCACGCTCCGTCACCGAGTTTGAAGTTCCCGACCCCCCTGGCTCGTGCCGGTAGGCCGAGCTCGCCGGTACGCCACTGCGTGATGATCTTGTTGAACGGAGCTGTCGACAGATCGAGCAGTCGATACGAGGCCTTGTTCAGAAAAGCCGGAGGAGAGACCGAGAAACCAGGAAGCGGAAAGTCGGCGGTCGGCAGCATCGCAGGCACGGGAAGCCCTGCCACAACGGGGATGCGGCGTAACTCGCCGACGTGGGTCGCTCCCATGGCCTTGGGATGAAACACAACGAGGTCTGCGCCCTCCGACGTGCTCGCCTGGTCCTCGAGCATTCGCCTCATCAACGGCTTGATCGTGTCGTTGATCATCGAGCGCATCTTCAACGGGTTCTTGAGGGCGGCCTGTGCCTCCGGAGTGTCGAGAAGCTCGTAATAGTCGGCTCGTATCGGTGCGAAGGCCAGGCCGCGATCCGATACGAATCCTTCAAAGCTGGGTGCCGTCGCCACCGAGACCTCGTGACCGGCCGCCACCAGACCAAGCCCGAGCGCCACGAACGGCTCGACATCACCCCGGGTTCCAACGGTCTGGATAACGACGTTCACTTCACTCCTCGGGGTCGGAACGACGGGGAGCATACTTTCGCTGCCCGATAGCCCGCGGCGATCCCGTCAGCCGTTCTCCGGTGTCGCACCGGGGTCGGGTTTGTCACCGGATTCGTCCTGGTCGGCCCGTGTCGACTCCGATGTCTGCTCATCGATCACGTGCTCGACGCTTGGCTGATAGATCTGGTCGACGAATCCAGGTATCCCGCTGCCCCTCGGTCTCGGATTGTATTTGTTGTAGACCCAACCCCTCTCCCCCGCCCATCGCAATACACGACTCATGCCAAACCCGACGAGGGTCATGATGACCACCAGGATCACGAGTGCGACAAACCAGTTCACGGGGCTGATGCTAGGAGCGCCCCATTGTCGCGTTCAATGGATTCTCGGTGAGGTCGAGGTTGGCGGCTGCCCGGTCCGGTTCGTTGGATCTGATGTCCACGCCGAGGAACTCGCGCGACCGGGAGTGTCCGTCCGTAGGTGCCGTAGTCGGTGTTCGAATCGACGGTGGCGAGACTCCTCAACCCCTCGAATCGCCACGCATACAGTGAGCGGGTCGGCGCCCGAGACCCGTCTGTCTCCCGCGGGACCTCGCGCGAACGAGGTCCCGCGGGCGTCGCATCTACGGAAGTGGCGTCGGACAGTCGTCCCCCGAACCCGGGTTGGCATCGACACAGATGATGCGACCCTCGATCGATGGGGAGATCGGCGTGTTCGCCGCAACGTAATCCGAAGTCACCTGGTCGAGCAGCTCACGCGTCGTGGCCGAGCCGATATCGGTCGGGTAGCCATCACCTCCGCTCGCCATGAAGTCGTTCTCGGCCAAGGTGTAGGAGCTGCTGGCCGTCAGGTCAACCGCCTCTCCGCTACAGGTGCCTTCGGGTACCTGGAAGACGGCGCCCGTCACCCGCGACCCGGAAGCGGCTTCGATGTCATAGGTGACGCACAGGCCGGACACCTGGGCGAAGCGCCCGCTCACGCCCGGCATCGCCGAGACCCCACGCTCGAGGTGGGCCTTGAGATCTGCGCCGGTGACGGTGAGCGTGACCACCGAGTTCCCGAATGGGAGCACGGTCAGCACCTGCCCGGCGGTGATCTTGCCCTCGTCGCCGGGGTTGCAGAAGTCGCCCGCGACGTCCGGGTCAGGACACGTCAGCGAGGCACGCAGCCCGCCGGCGTTGTTGATGGCAAAATCCGTTGCGTAGCGGATGCGCATGGCATCGGTCACGACATCGCCGACCAGGGACTCACACGTCCGACCGGAACTCTGGCCACATTCGTCGGACCGAGGAATGGCCACAGTCGACGTGCCGACCACGACACCCAACAGGACGTCCAACTGCGCCCGCAGCGGATCGAGCAGGCCAACGATGGCCGGATCCGGCGTCACGTTGGCACTCACCGGGTCCACGAATGTCGCCGTGCTCGAGACCATGGTCTCGTTCTCCGTGTCGTACGTCATCTGGATCCGGGCGTAGGTGCGGCCCCTGCTTTCGTTCTGAACGACCGACGCTCCGTTGATGACCCCGGAGAACTCGGTGCCGGTGTGATCGCCGAGGATGAGGTCAAACCCCGAGACGCCGTTGGCCAGGTCGATCAGCGGACCGGAAGGGCCGGCGCCGGTCACCCCCATGTGCGCCAGCAGGACGAATACGTCGGCACCCTTGGCCTCGGCGTCGGCCCTGGCGGCGTTGGCCGCGGTGATCGGGTCGGTGACCTCGATGGTTCCGAACGATCCGGGGAAGACCAGGGTGGGAGCGTCGGGGTTGGTGACCCCGATCACCGCCACCTTGACGTCGTCCATCGAGAATATCGTGTAGTCCTCGACACCGGAAAGGTTGTCATCCCGGTTCTTCAGGTTGGCCGAGAGATACTGGAACGGGTTGCCAGGCTCGGATCCGCCGGCGTTGGCGATGTCGATCATCGATTGCAGGTGGTCGATGCCCTGATCGAAGTTGTGGTTGCCGAACGTGTCGGCGTCGAACCCCATCAACCGCATCGACTGCACGGCAGGCACCTCGTCGAAGAAGCCTGACAGCGGCGGCGACGCACCGTAGGCATCTCCCGCCGTCAGCGTCAGCGTGTTCTCGATGTTGTCACGCTCTCGTTCGAAGTAGGTCGACAGCTCGGCGGCCCCTCCGAAGGTGCCCTGACCGAACACGAACAGCGGATCGAGCTGAGCGTGCCAGTCCGAAATGGAGAGCACCTGGAGCTTTACGAAGTCCTCCGGCAGCTTCATCTTGAAGCTGGCCAGGAGCGGATCGTGGTCGCTCGCCGTCGTGTCGACGTTGCGGCGGGGGAACTCGATGTTCATGTGCACGACGTCGAATTTCGCCGACTTCTTCAGATTGTCCGTGACGAAGAAGTTGTCGAGTACTTGCGAGTTGCCATCGAAGATGAAGGTGTACTCCGCTTCACCTTCGCGCTCGTCGCTGTCGTCGTCGCTGTCGTCGTCGCTGTCGTCGTCGCTGTCGTCGTCGCTGTCGTCGTCGCTGTCGTCGTCGCTGTCGTCGTCGCTGTCGTCGTCGCTGTCGTCGTCGTCGCCGTTGTTGAATGGCACCAGGTTGGTAAGAATCCGGTCGTCGCCGGTACCGG
>BTQG01000044.1:0-19639 GCA_036985755.1 Acidimicrobiia bacterium
TACCCCCACCGCGCAACCGCCCGTCGACGTCGTCGCCGCTGGTGCCGCCGCGGCAACGGCAGCCAGGGCGACTGTGTCGGGCCAGCCTGCTTCACCAGCCCCCGCCGGCATCCGCCTCGAGACTGGCTCCGGTCAGGAAGTCTCGCCTACCGCCCCTCCGCCGCCCTCAACCGAATTCTGGGACGGCTTCTACGCCCAAGAGGACGAAGCCACGGGAGCCATGGGATCGGAGGTCGCCGGCGACGAGGGTGTCGCCCCTGACGGATCCGAATTCCTGCTCGAGCCAGCCGCGGAGGCGGGCGACGAGGGAGCGGCCCGCGCCCCGCGTGTGGCCGGGTACGGATCGGGCCTGTTCACCGAGGATGACGAGAAACCTTCTGCGTATCCCCCTGCGTTCGAGGGCTCAGGCGATGAAGGCGAGGAGGAACGAGCCTGGTCCTATGACGACCCGGCTCCACACGACTCCGGCGCCGCAGATCCGACACCCGAGTTCACCTCACCTGCGGCGGATCGGGAGGACCTGGTGCCGAGCAGCAGAGGGTCGCGGTTCGCGGCGCTGTTCGCCTGGCGACCCCGGATGCCGGGCAGACCGAGCTTCTCGTTCGGCGCCTCCGGTTTCGGGATGCGGGCTCGCGATGCCATCTCAGTCCTCGACTCGATCCTCGAGGAGAACGGCACCGAGGACATCCCGAGAGGATTGATTGTCGGGCTCTTCGTCTTCGTCGGGTTCCTGGCCCTGATCGCCGTAGTGGTAGCGATTCTTTAGGAGGGTGCTGCGCTTCCAGTCGTCAGTCGTCAGTCGTCAGCCTTCAGCAACTCGTGGCCGACCGGCATCGACACTGCTCGGGACTCGGGATCTGGGAACTCACACGAGATCTGACTACCCGTGCCCGCTCATGACTTTCGTCACCACCTCGATCGCTCTGTCCGTGTCGTCACCGGACACGTCCAGATGGAAGACCGCTCTGACTCGCGTCGGCGCCATCGCCAACATCGCCACTCCATCGGTGGCGCATCGGTCGACCACGTCTTGCGCGTCGGCGGCGGAGAAGTAAACGATGTTGGTATGGATCGCGGCGAGGTCGATTTCGACATCCGGAATTTCGACGACGGCGTCGCCGAAGCGGCGGGCATTGTCATGGTCGGCGACCAACCGCCGGCGATGATGTTCGATGCCGTAGAGCGCACCGGCAGCAATGATGCCGGCCTGGCGAAACCCTCCGCCGTACATTTTCTTGTAACGACGAGCGCGGTCGATGGTGTCGGCCGAGCCGGCGACCGCCGATCCGATCGGTGCGCCGAGGCCTTTCGAGAAGCAGACACTGACGGTGTCGAACCCTTCGGCGTAGGTGGCCTCGGGGATCCCGGTGGCTGCCGTCGCATTCCACAGTCGCGCCCCATCGAGGTGGGTCGCGATCCCTCGCTCGCGGGCAACCTCGACGATGGCCTGTGCGGCTTCGAGAGGCCAGATCGTGCCCCCGGCCTCCATGTGGGTGTTTTCCACGGTCACCAGCGCCACCGGATCGTGCAGCGCTGAGGGCAGATTCTCCGGCGGTGGTGGTGCGGCCGCCAGGAACTGTTCGGCGGTGAACACACCGAAACGACCAGGAACCGGCATGATGGTGACCCCGGAGAGGGCGGCGGGTCCGCCGCTCTCGTGACCTCTGATGTGAGCTCCGGCCTCCGTCACCACGAGGTCACCGGGTGTGGTATGCGACCGCAGAGCAATCTGGTTCGCCATCACACCCGACGGCACATATACCGCGTCCTCCTTGCCCAGCAACTCGGCGACCGTGCGCTCGAGTTCATTGACGGTTGGATCGTCGCCGAAGACGTCGTCGCCGACATCGGCGATCGCCATCGCCGTACGCATAGCGTCGGTCGGTCGGGTCACGGTGTCGGATCGAAGGTCGATCACAGATCCCAGCCCTTGAACATCCTCGGATGCAGCGCATAGGCGACGGTCCCCGAGGCGGAGGCTGCTTGCGACCAATCGTCGATATCGAGATCGATGCCCACGACCGACCCGGTGCGGACGGCAACGTGTCCACCGGTGAGCGACATCGTCACCATCGACCAGGTTGGCTCGTGGCCGACGAGCATCAAGCGCTCTGCGCTCCTACCGTGGCGTGCCGCCACCGCAAGCACCTCATCGGGCGAGGCGCCGTAGAGGTCGTCGGTGAGCTCGAGTGGTCCCGACCAGCCACCGGCGAGCCGGGCGATCTCGGCTGTGGACTCAGCGCGCACCGCCGTCGATGACACGATGCGGTCCGGTTCCTCCCCCATCCGACGGAGCGCAATCCCCATCGAGCCCGCCGCACGTTCCCCGCGTCTGTTCAGCGGACGCTGCCGGTCACCGGCATATGAGGCATCCCAATCGGACTTGCCGTGACGGAACAGGATCAGGCGGTGCATGAGGGGAAAGTTACCAGTTGTCAGTTCGCTCGCTGCGCTCGTTTCCAGTTCCCAGTCCGGAATCCGATTGGGAACTGGAAACTCACACGTCTGCGAACACGGGCGGCCGCCGATCGGCCCACGGGCGCGCCCGCTCCAGCTGGCCTGCGATGCTCAATAGCGTCTCCTCGTCGCCGAAGCGGCCGAGGAAGTGCGAGCCGACCGGCAGGCCGTCGTCGGTCCAGTACAGCGGAACCGACATAGCCGGGAGCCCGGAGAAGTTGGCGAGTGGAGTGAAGGCGACGTAACGCGCGGTCATCTCGGTGAACTCATCCCACGACTGCGTCTGATCGATGGCATCAAGAGGCACCGGCGGGGATCCAAGAACCGGGGTGAGGAACACGTCATGCTCCTCCAGGAAACGACCGGCATCGCGGGAGACCTCCTGCAGGGTGACCTGTGCGGTCAACAGATCGGCCGGGGAGCGTCTCGCCGAGCGACCGGCGAGAGTGAAGGTGAAGGGCTCAAACGCCGGCTTGTTGGTTTCCCTCTGCGTGATGCGGCTGAGAATCTTCATGGTGCGCAGGTCACCGGTGAAACGCCGCAGGTGGCGGACTCGAGGCTCGACCTCCTCGGCTCCGACGAGGATGTTGCGGAATCCATGCTCGGCAAGGGAGGCCCATAGCTCCAGAAACGCCTGCCCCATGGCATTGCCGTCGAGTTCGGGCGCCGCCTCGACCACGTCGTGACCGAGGGTGGCGAGCAGCTCTGCGGTCTCCACAACGGCCGCCTCACAGTCGGGATGGACGCGGATCCCGCGGAAGTCGCGCACCGAGTAGGCGATGCGCAGCCGACCGGGGTCGGTGGACACCGCATCGGAGAAGCTTCCAGAAGGCGGAGGAGCCCAGTACTCGTCACCCTGCATCGGGCCATGAATGGCGTCGAGGAACGCCGCTGAGTCGCGGACGGTCCTGGTGAGCGCACCGTCGACCGACAGCGAATCACTCGAAACCGGCGGCCTTCGCGGGTTTCTTCCCCGTGACGGCTTGAGGCCGAACACCCCGCAAGCCGATGCCGGGATCCTGATCGATCCGCCGCCGTCGCTTCCCTGGGCCAAGGGGACGATGCCCGCAGCAACCGCGGCCGCGGCACCTCCACTGGAACCGCCGGACGATCGGCTGAGGTCCCACGGGTTCCTGGTAGGGCCGTGCAGCACGGGTTCCGTCGTAGGCAACAAACCGAATTCTGGGGTATTGGTCCTCCCCAGCTCGATGAACCCTGCGGCGCGGACACGACGCCGGAACTCGCTGGTCACCTCTCCTACATAGTCCCGAAAGAACACCGAGCCAAACGTAACCGGCGTTCCCTCGTCGCTGACCAGGTCTTTGATCAGAATAGGAACGCCGCCGAACGGTCCGTCGGTTTGCTGAGCAGCCTCGTCCCGAGCCTGGTCGAGACACTGCCAGATCACGGCGTTGATGGCAGGGTTGACCGCCTGGATTCGAAGGGCGGCGGCATCGACGAGCTGGCGGGGCTTCACCTCTCCTGCAGCAACCAGGCCGGCGAGGCCCACGGCGTCGTAGTCGTCGTAGTCGGTAAAGGCGTCCACCGAGTCAGCCACGGTTCGGGGTCATCGCAGGGAGACGATGTAGTCGACGGCGCCGGTCAGTCGTTCGACGTCGCCGGGGTCGATGTTGGGGAAGGTTGCGATGCGCAGCTGGTTGTGCCCGAGTTTCCGGTAGCCCAGCACGTCGACGATCCCGTTGGCGGCGAGCACGCTTGCGACATCCTCGGCGGCGATGGACTCGTCCAGGTCCACGGTCGTCACGGTCGGGCTTCGCACCGCGGCGTCGGTCACGAACGGCGTGGCGTAGGAAGACGCTTCGGCCCAGGCGTAGACGATCGCTGAAGACGACCGCGTCCGCTGCTCGGCCCAGGCCAAGCCACCCTGGGCGGTGAGCCAGTCGATCTGGTCGGCGAGCAGGAAGAGCGTGGCCAGCGACGGTGTGTTGTAGGTCTGGTCCTGGCGCGAGTTCTCCAACGCAATCTGCATCGACGACATCGGGGGTATCGACCGCTCTGCCGCCATCCGCTCGATCCGGTGCACCGCCGCCGGTGAGCACAACGCGATCCACAGGCCTCCTTCAGAACCGAACGCCTTCTGCGGGGAGAAGTAGTAGACGTCGAAAATCCCTGGATCGATCCGCACCGCGCCTGCCGCCGAGGTTCCGTCCACCAGCACGACCGCGTCGCCGTCGTCGGGCCGTGCCAGCGGAGCGAGCACGCCGGTGGATGTCTCGTTGTGGATCAGCGCATAGGCATCCACCGTGTCGTCCGCCACCGGTGTCGTCGCCGATCCAGGCGGGGCCGAAATCACTGCGGGCTCATCGAGCTGCGGCATGAGCTCGACCACCTTGATGAACTTCTCGGAGAACTCGCCGATGCTGACATGCTGGCTCTTCCGCGCGATCAGCGAGTGGGCGGCGACCTCCCAGAACATGGTCGCCCCGCCCACCCCGAGAACGACCTCATAGCGCTCGGGCAGGTCGTACAGCTCGGCGAGACCGGATCGGATAGACCGAACGATCCGGCGCACCCCCTCGCGGCGGTGGCTCGTGCCGAGATAGGTGTTGGCGACGGCGGCCAGCCTGTCGACCCCGGCGCTGCGAACCAGAGCAGGGCCGGAACCGAAACGCCCATCCGAGGGCATCAGCTCAGGGGGAATGACGATGGAATCGAGATCGCTCACAAAGGCCTCTATCGTTGTCTGCGCAGGAGGGTAGTGGTGCACAGAAGACCCAAAGAAGCCGGAACCGGATGAGCTCGGCCCGAGGAAACGACGACGGAATCAGCAAGCGCGCGGCTCGGATCGAAGCGTCTGCGACTCTGGCGATCAGCAGCGAGGCGAAGCGCCTGCGCGCTGCGGGCGAGCCCGTCATTGGCTTTGGCGCCGGTGAGCCCGACTTTCCCACTCCCGACTATATCGTCGAAGCCGCGGCGATAGCGGCCAGGGACCCATCGACACACCGTTACACCCCGGCGGCCGGCCTACCCGAGCT
Organism: Acidimicrobiia bacterium; assembly: GCA_036985755.1. Lineage (GTDB taxonomy): Bacteria > Actinomycetota > Acidimicrobiia > Spongiisociales > UBA5794 > JACZST01. Next base: position 5,454 of record BTQG01000044.1, read on the forward strand.
CCGGGAGGCGATCTCGGCGAGTCGCCTCGCCGACGGACCGGCCGTAGACGCCGGTCAGGTAGTGGTGACCAACGGTGCCAAACAGGCAGTGTTCACCGCTTTCCAGGTCCTGCTCGACCCCGGCGATGAGGTGCTGGTGCCTGCACCGTATTGGGTGACGTACCCGACGTCGATCGCACTCGCCGGTGGAGTCCCGGTCTTCATCGACACCGACGATGCCGCCGAGTTCCAGGTGACCGTCGACCAGCTGGAGCAGGCACGGACGGGTCGAACCAAGGCCTTGTTGTTCGTGTCACCATCGAATCCCACCGGCGCCGTCTACGACAGGGACCGTATGACGGAGATTGGTCGGTGGGCCGTGGAGCACGATATCTGGGTCGTGACAGACGAGATCTACCACCGGCTGGTCTACGGGGACACTCCGTTCTACTCGCTCCCTGCCGTCGTCCCCGAGCTTGCCGACCACACCATCGTGGTCAACGGGGTGTCCAAGACCTACGCCATGACCGGGTGGCGAGTCGGATGGCTCATCGGGCCGCCGGCGGTTGCCGAGGCGGCGACGCGCCTTCAGAGTCACGTTTCGTCGAATGTCGCCAATGTGTCGCAGCGAGCGGCGGTTGCCGCTCTCACCGGCCCCGACGACGCCCCGGACTCGATGCGAGCCGCCTTCGACAAACGAAGGGGCACGATGGTGAGAATGCTCAACGAGGTCCCAGGAATCGAGTGCGCCAACCCCGGGGGTGCCTTCTACACCTTCCCCAACGTGTCCGGGCTTTTCGGCGCCGACCTGTCAGGGCACGCGGCGGGCTCATCGATGGAGCTGGCGGCCCTGCTGCTCGATCGCATCCAGATCGCCATTGTGCCGGGGGAGGCGTTTGGCGCTCCTGGTTACGCCCGTTTCTCCTTTGCCATTGCCGATGACGAGCTCGAAGAAGGGCTCAACCGGCTGCAGCGATTCGTCGGCTGAGCAGATCGAGCTCGTCGGCGACCCGTTCAAATGCCATCGTGCCCGGCCGGATGAGATCTTCGTGGTCCGTGCCCTCCAGCTCGTGGTAGATGACCTCGTCGCCCGCATCTGCTGCTTTGCCGGCAAAGGCGCGACTCATCGCTACCGGAACGACCGCGTCGGCATCACCGTGCACGACGAGGACCGGCACTCCGATCGGGAGGAGTCCCATCGGTGATAGTCCCCGATAGCGATCCCGAGCGTGCTGCGGGGTCTCCTGCAGATACGCCTCGACCGCCCCGTCACCGAGGTTCTCGGCAAAAGCGGCCTCGAGATCAGAGATCGGTGCGATTCCGACCACGGCCGCAGGATGGACGCGGCGTTGCCGCACCTTCGGCTCGGTCAGGCCGGAGCCGAAGCTCATCGCCAGCTGGCCTCCAGCCTCGTAACCCACAGCGACGACGCGGTCGAGGTCGAGGTTGCGGTCGGCGGCGAAGGTGCTGAGGGCGTCGAGTGCAGCCGACGCATCGGCCATGGTCGGTGCCCACCCTCCGCCGGATCCGACACGACGATAGGTCACGTTCCACGTTGCCCAGCCCCGCTCGGTGAGGGCTATCGCTGCCGCATCGAGCACATCGCGTCCGTGTGTGTCACGCCAGAACCCGCCATGGAGCAGGAGCGCCACTGGATGCGGGCCGTCGGTGGCAGGCAGGCGAAGATCGCCGACCTGGGACGCTTCGCTGCCGTATGGGATCGTGTGCAGGGGCCACCGCGCTCGCGCCGCCACATGCCAGATCGCGTCGCGGTACCCCTCGACGCCGCGTCCATAGATCGTCGACTCGCAGACCTCGGCGACGACCGAGTGCCGGCGCCACGTCTCGCGGGCCTTGATGTTGCTGAGATGCACCTCGACGGTCGGGATCTCGATCGCCTCGATGGCGTCGCGGATCGCATAGGAGTAGTGGGAGAACGCTCCCGGATTGATGACGACGGCATCCACCTCGTCGCGAGCTGCGTGCAGGCGGTCGATGATGTCGCCCTCGTGGTTCGACTGATACGTCTCGGCCTTTGCGTTTACCGCGGCTGCCCACAGCCGGCATGCATTCTCGATGTCGGCGAGGCTCCAGTCGCCGTAGATCTCTGGCTGCCGGCTGCCGAGCAGGTTGAGGTTCGGGCCGTTGATGACGCTGATCCGCATCGGCTCAGTCTCGGCTGTTGGCCTTTGCGACGCAAACGGTCACCCCGGCTCGAAGTCGTGGGCGAGGGCGGTGGCCTCTGCCACCGTCTCCGCAGCGAGCGGGACGCGCTCGATGGTCGCAACCATCTCAATTTTGGCCACGATGGCGTCGATCACCGTCTCCGGCTCGATCCCGGGGATGGTGTCCGTCAACGCTCCTGCCGTTCCCGGATCCCAGTCGAGATCCAGGGCTCCGTAGACGGGCACGAGCACCTCGCCAACCGCAGCACCATTGCCGACCACGATCACTCCTCCGACATGGGCTGCGGACCGCGCCAATCGCTGTCCGAGCCCTGCGACCTTGACGGGGCCGACGTGGATGCTGTAGTCGCCGGGGCAGTACTCACCGGGCAGGGCACCGATTTCAGCCGGGATGCCCAGCGACACCATGGCGTCGGTCAGCACACCGGCGACGGCCGCAAAACGAGTCCGAATGCCTTCGATCGGGTGTTCGGCCGGCATCGTCCACGACATCGCCACCGATTGCTCGTGGAAAACGGCGGCCCTCCCCCCGGCCAACCTGATGAACGCCTGAAATCCTGCCGTCCTTGCTGCGACAACAGCCTGGTCGAAACCTGCCGATACACCATCGTGCTTGCCAAACGCCACCGCCCTTCCCGGCACCGACAGTCGAAGCGTCTCGAGCCCCAGCGGTGCGGCGGCCTGGGCCAGCGCCACACGCGACACCGCGGTGTCGAGGGCCATTCGTTCGGGGAAGCCCTCACGGACGAGGCGTATGGTCCGCTCCGACATAAACGCAGCCTAGGTGTGACAACCGGGGACATGGTCCCTGGCGGGATGGGGTGAGTCCTCCAGCGGGCCGTCGCAGTCGAGAGAAATCAAGCCACCGGTACCCCTCGAGCGACCGGCGGCCCATAGCCAAGAACGGGAAAATGGCTCTCGTGGTGTCAAGACGACCGGTGAACCCATCGGTGCGCGCTCCTGGGAGGGTGATTGCAAATTGCCAGTACAACGAGACGCCGCTGGGCTGACGCAGTATTGAATAGATCGGTATCGGCTCGTCGATGCCAGACTTGTGCTGAGATGCGAACGTTGACCAGAATCCTGGCCGGTGCGGGCCTGTTGCTCGTGCTCTCCGCGTGTGGTGCCGCAGGGCCGCTGGACGGGCTTGGCGATGCCTCCAGCGAGTGGCTCCAGGAGGGTGCCGCCGTTACCAGCACGACAGGCGCCAGGGTCCTTGTCGAAGTGGGGAACGAGGGTCTGGTGGGTACGGCGGACCTGTTGTGGGCGAACGATGATCTAGGGACGACCGGGCTGGACGATCCGTTGCAGGTCATCCAGGGAGTGTGGGATCGCCGGGTCGGGACCCGCTTCGTGCAAGCGAGCCGCAGCGAGGTCGCGACCGCGCTCCCCACCATCCGGTTTCCCAGCCTCGTTTCAGAGGGCGTGCAATGGGTCACCAGCCAGCTGGTGTACGACCCGGCAACCGGTCAGCTCGACGCCAACACTTCCGCGGCGTTCGGCCTCTGGTCGGTGGAGCCGTACACCGCTGCCGACGGCCAGCTCGGTGTGCTCCGGGTAGGAGAGGCGCCGGGGGATGTCGGGACGGCACGCAGCGATACCGTCCCCATCGTCGTTCCCGATGGTGTGAACCTCGGATGGACTGAGGGCGGGCTGAGGTACGAGATGTTCTGCCGGGCCTCGATTCCGGAGACTGCGTGCGAGGCGATCATCGACTCGTTCGTTCCCCTGTCCACGCTGCTCGCCTTCTGACGTGCGGCTCGCCGCAACCATCGCCGCCGGTCTTCTGGTTGCCGGGTGTGGAGCCTCGGTCCTGACCGAGGCCGACTATTCCGAGCTGGCGGCCGGACGATCGGCTGCCTACGCTGCCGAGGCTGAGGAGCTGCGGTCGACTCAGCTGCTCCGGCTCGACCAGGCGGTAGCCGACCTGGTGCGAGATCTCGAGCCCGATGCGCTCGAGGAGGCCGTGGTCTCTGAAACCGGGAGGCGGAGCGCATCGCTGTTTGCTGCGTTGGCAGACGCGGTCGAGCGTTATGCCGACGATCTCGAAGCCATGGAGGCCCCTGATTCGTTGCTCGCTGCTCATCTCGAGTTCGTGGACGCGCAGCGACTATCGATCAGGGATATCGGGGCGACGATCGAGGCCCTGTCCTCGGCAGCTTCGTTGGAGGCGATCGCGGCCGCGGTGGGAGGCTCGGCCTTCAACGACGCCCAGTATCGGGTCGATGCCGCGTGCCGCGGACTCGAAGAGCGCCTCGTCGCCGAGCAAGTCGCTGCCGATCTGAACTGCCGAGATGATGCTTAGGAAGCCTCGTCACCAGTTGTCGGCACGCGGCAACGTCGCTGCTTCGAACGTTCGTGTCCGCACAAGGTTCCCTCGCCGACTGGCCACCGTCACCCTGCTGTTGGCACTGGTGCTCGGGGCCTGTACCCGGGCCGCGCCCCCGCCCGATACCGCGGGCTGCGCCGATGTGATCGAGGCCACCATCACTCCGAGCGAGGCCAGATACACCGTGTCGGCCACGGTGCGTTCCGCCGAAACCGGATGGGACAAATATGCAGATGCCTTTGTGGTCCGCACCCCGGAAGGTGACACGATCGGGGTCCGTGAGCTCGCCCACCCTCACGTCGACGAGCAGCCGTTCACCAGGTCGATCACGCTGGAGATCCCCGCAGGTGTTGGCACGATCGAGGTCGCCGCCAACGACTCGGTAGTTGGCATGTGCGGAGAAACAGTCCTCCTCGACGTTCCGTGACTCACGATCGAGGTGAGCAGTCTCGCCGGGGTATCACGATCGTGGCTACAGGTGATCGCGAGGGCGCCATAATGCATCATCGGCACCCGACAGCCGGCGAGCAGGACAACAATGGAGGCGATATGGGATACGAATTCGAGTGTGACAAAGTGATACCGGGCTGCGAAGCCAAGGTCTATGCGGAGACCGCAGAGGAAACTCTCACCAAAGCCGCCGAACATGCCGCAGTGACGCATGGGCTCACCGAGCTCGACGACGCCACCGTTGCTGCGGTCAAAGAGGCGATCGTGCCGTCGAACACGTGACGTGAGGGTCTGTCACACGATGCGAACCGGCTCCTGCACGCAAACCACGGCTGGGCCGCGGTCCCGCCGCTGACTGGCATCTGATGGCTCCTCGACGTCGACGCAAGCCGGGACGGATGCCGTTTTTCCGATTACGACGCGGCGGTTCTCGAGAAGGGGACTCAACCGCGTTACCGCCAGAGAGAGCGTCTACGGTCGCCGGCATGATCATCTCTTCCATCCGCACCGCCGGCCTCGGCGACACGAGCTATGTGGTGGCGCACGAAGGAGTCGGTCTGGTGATCGACCCGCAGCGCGACCTCGACCGTTTTGAGACCGAACTGGAGTCTGTCGAAGCCGAGCTGGGCTTGGTGCTCGAGACCCACCTCCACAACGACTACCTCTCCGGTGGGCGGTATCTGGCCAAAAACCACGCAGCTCCTTACGTGCTGCCCGCAGCCAGCGGCGCCGCTTTCGCCTACACGCCCGCCTTCCACCACGAAGATCTCAGCGTCGGCGCGTTGACGGTGCGGCCGATCCACACCCCGGGCCACACCCCTGAGCACACCAGCTACCTCGTCCTTGTCGACGGTGTCCAGGCTGCACTGTTCAGCGGTGGCAGCCTGCTGGTCGGCTCCGCAGGACGCACCGACCTGCTTGGCGCCGACCGCGCCAGACAGCTCGCCAGGCTCCAGTACCAATCCGTTACCCGGTTGGCCGGGCTTGGTGACGAAGTCGAGCTGTATCCGACCCACGGCGAAGGGTCGTTCTGCGCCTCGACCGCTGCCGGTCGCAGCGCGTCGACCATCGGCATCGAGCGACGAACAAATCCGGTTCTCCAGCACGACAATGCCGACGAGTTCGCCGACAGTTTGCTGAGTGGGCTTGCTCCCTACCCCAGTTACTACTCGCACATGGGCACGATGAATCTGCTCGGTCCGCCGCCAGAGCCCGACCATGCACTCCCTCGGTTGGCCGTCGGTGACATTCCCGAGGAAGCGACGGTGATCGACATACGGTCTAAAGCCGAGTTCGCCTCCGGGCACCTTGCCGGGTCGATCGGCATTCCGACCCGCGACGACACCGGGGTATGGACGGGCTGGATCGTTGCGTTCGGCACACCCATCGTCCTCGTGGCGGGTACGAATCAGGATGCCACGGAGATCTCCGTCCAGCTTGCCCGCATCGGCTACGACGATGTGCTCGGTGTGGTCACGGACCTCGGGGAAACGGAGCTGGTCTCCTACCGAACGGTCGATGTCGGCGAGTTTGTCGACGCCCTCGATGCCGGCGGGCTCCAGATGATCGATGTGCGGTCCCATGCGGAGTGGGAAACGGGACACGTGGAGGGGTCGAAACACCGCTACCTGCCTTACATCCCGGGCAGCCCCCTCGGCCTCGACCGGGATCGCGAGATGTGGATCGCCTGCGAATCTGGACAGCGCGCCACCATCGCTGCCGGGCTCGTGGAAGAGGCCGGATACCGCCCCGTTGTTCTCTCCGAGGGCGGCGTACCCGAGATTCTGGGGCACAAGCGCGACTTGTAGCCCTGCCGAGACCGATGCCGACGCCGCCCGCCGACAGCCCCGAGGATCAGCCGTCGAGGAAGGAGATCATCGCGGTGGCGACGGCCTCGCCACGCTCCTCCTGGAGGAAGTGGCCCGCCCCCTCGATGAGGGTCAGCGCACCGGCAGTGGGAAGGCGCTCCACCCACCGCTCGCCTACCGCGGGAGGGAACACAGGGTCTTCGGTCGAGAAGATCACCGTGGCGGGGCCCGCCCACGACTCAAGTGCCGTGCGCACCGCCAGCATGTCTGCGGCACCTGGTTGCTCCGGATCCAGCGGGACGATGAGCGGGAACCGGTGGGCACCGACCTTGTACCGCGCATCGGGGAACGGTGCCTCGTAGGCGGCCAGAACTTCCTCGGGCCACTCGGACACCGCGGAGCGCGCCATGATGAAGCCGACCGGCAGATCAGGTGTCTTCTCCACAAACGAGATCCATTTCATGAAAGCGGGGCCGACCGGTGCCTGCCCGGAGAACAGTGCGGTGTTGAGAATCACTAGACGGTTGAAGCGTGCCGGGTGCTCTACGGCGAGCCGCAGACCGATCGGCCCACCCCAATCCTGGACGACGGCGGTGGTCTCGGTGAGGTCGAGCCATTCGATCAACTCGGCCATGAAGGCGACGTGTCGGTCGTAGGTGTAGAAGTCGGGGTCGGTCGGTTTGTCCGATCGGCCGAATCCGGGGTAGTCGGGTGCGATGATGCGATACCCGGCGTCCACCAGCGGCGGGATCATCTTGCGGTACAGGTAGCTCCAGGTCGGTTCGCCGTGGAAGAGCACGATCGGTGGTCCTGCGCCCTCGTCGAGGTAGTGGATTCGAAGACCATCGATTTCGTGGTAGTGCGGCTCGAAGGGAAAGCCCTCGATGTGTGCGAAGCGTTCCTCAGGGGTGCGCAGCGCTTCCCAGCTCATACAGGATCATCCTCCTTGTCCTCATCGACCTTGTCCGGTGGGCTGGGGACGACGAGGACCGGTTTGCCGCATTCGAGCATGACCCGCGCCGAGACGCTTTCCCACGCATCTCTGTCGAAGATTGGGCGGGTAGCGCCGAGCACGACCACGTCGGCGTCGAGATCGCCCGCCGTCTGAGAAATGGCGATGGCAGGATCGGCGCCGTCGACGTAGATGACCTCGTATGGGATCCGCGCTCCCTCGAGGGCTTGCGCCACCGACTCCACCAGCCGGTGGCCCCGCTCCTGGAGGTACTTGTCCGCGGCAGCGTCCGACGTGTCGCCTCTGGTCCCACCCGTGGTCCTTTGCAAGTCATCGAGGAACTGGCGGGGCACTTCGATGACGGTCATCACGGTGACCTTTCCGTTCTGGCCGAGCAGTTGTCTCGTGAACTCGACCACCGGTTCCGAGCTGAGCACACCGGTGGTCGCGATGAGCACGTGCATAGGGAACATCTTAGGAGCGCGGCCAGAAGTCCTCCTGCGGCCGGCACACGGTATGGGTTCCTGTGAGCCATCAGCTGGTTGGCGGCCCGTGGCACATGTCACTCCTCAGCACCCTGCGCTGGGAGCTGGCCAGCGCTAACGGCGAGACCCTCCGTCCGGGCCCGTCCCGCAGCAGGTGCGTACCATGTCGGGCCGGAGGTGGTGATGGGCGCCGCTCGGTGCACAGGGTGCTGGGGGCGAGCAGCGATTCGCCAGGATGCAAGACGATGAAGTGTCGGGGTCGATCATTGAGAGGGTTGCCATGGAGATCCGCTTCGACGGGAATGTAGCGCTCGTCACCGGAGGAACGCGCGGCATCGGAGAGGCCACTGCAAGGGAGTTGCTCGACTCGGGGGCGACGGGGGTGGCGGTCACGTCTCGTCGTCAGGAGAACCTCGATGCGGTGGCAGAGCGGCTCGACGCCGGCGACCGGCTGATGTTGCTCGAGGCCAGAGCGGACGACGATGATGCTGCCGCCGGCGCAGTCGCCGCGGTCGTGGCGCGGTTCGGTAGCCTCGATGTGCTGGTGAACAACGCGGGCACGAACCCGGCAGTGGGCGCCATCGGCGATGTCGACCTCGGCGCGTTGGACAAGACCTGGGCGGTGAACCAGCGGGGGCCTCTCGTCTGGTCTCGCGAGGCATGGAACCAGACGATGAAGGCCGAGGGCGGCTCGATCGTGAACGTAGCATCGGTGGGTGGGATTCGCCCGGGGATGGCTCTCGGGGCCTACAACGTTTCGAAGGCGGCGCTGATCTACCTGACGCAGCAAATGGCCTACGAAATGGCCCCGGGGGTGCGGGTGAATGCGGTGGCGCCGTCGGTCGTCCGCACCCGGCTGTCGGCACTGTTGTGGGAGGGACTCGAGGATCAGACCGCGGCCGCCCATCCCCTGCAACGCATCGGCGAGCCGGAGGATGTGGCCCGCGCCATCGCCTTTCTTGCCTCGGATGCAGCGTCGTGGATCACGGGAGTGATCCTTCCCGTTGACGGGGGAGCGTTGGGGGCGACCGCAGTAGCCGGGATGTAACGGGGCTCGGACGACCGGTATCGGTTAATCGCGTAGCTGTCCGATATGGCGGAGCTAGGCGGTTTCGGAATCCCCGGTGCCGACCAACTGGGCGTCGATCTCGACGATCCGGCGCTGGAGCTGTTCGCGCTCGGTGGCGTTCTGCTCGGCGATCATCTCGTTGATGCGGTTCGCATACGCCCCCGGGTCGTTGATCCAGCGGAAGTTGCGCTTCTCGACCCACGACTTTTTCACCGGCCTCGAATCGAGTTCGGCGATCCGCCGTACGGCCTGGTTCCGTTCATACCGCAGGATGTCGTCAGAGCGCGACGCTACCGAGGCGTCCCTCGCCGACTTTCTCAGTTCGTCGCGCCGTGCCACCAGGCCGGCGCGCCCCGGATCGCCGGGTCCCATGGCGTCGAGGCGTTCGATGATCGCCGTGATCTCGGCGAGCGCCTCGTCCACGGAAAGATTGCCGTTGTCGCTCACAGGTGCAGGCTACCCATCAGATCAGGCTCGGTGGCGAGTTTCGAAGGTCAGGCCCTTGTACCCGGGAACAAAGCCGGCGGTAACGAGCACATCGTTCCATCGAGATCCGGCGACGGTGTGGCCGTCTACTCGCTCCAGTGTCATTCGCCGGTGGCGTGGCGCAACCACCGCTACCGCGGCGGCAAAGACGTCGGGGTCATCGGTGAAAGCAAGGGCGCTGCGGCCGCCGCGCTCGACGAAAGCGACGAGGGCGCCGTCGTTGAGCACCACGTGGGCCCCGGCGCGCCGTGCGGGCCTGGCGACATCGTGTTCGGGCCAGGCAGCGGCTGCTCCGTACGGGTTGGCGGGGTCGGCGGCAGCCAGCACCAGCAGACCCGCTCCGGGCTCGGTGCGAAGACGGTCGGCGGCCGCCGTATGGCCGAACTGGGCACCGCCAAGGCCCTCGATGAAGTAGCCGCGACGGACCCGCCCTGCATCTTCCATCGCGGTGAACACCGGGTACAGGCCGGAGAATCCACCGGGGATGCCCTCGGCGAGTACGGCGTCTCTGGTGACCACACCGTGGCGGTCGAGCAACATCTCGGCGAGAGCCGTCCCTCGATCCTCGTCTGTGGGTGTCGTAGTGAGCAGGTCACCCGTTGCATACCAGCGCCCCTTCCCTGCAGGCGGAGAGCCCGATCTGAGCTGTGGGCGTCGGCCGCCTCGCTTCGCCGAACGACCGGATACGAAGGCCCGCACCGGGGCAAAGGTGTCGTTGGTGACCTCCCCGGCCCAGACCAGGTCCCACAGCGCCTCGAGCACGTCGTCGGGGTTGCCACCTCCCGCCGCCTGGTACAGGTCGGCGAAGAAGGATGCGCCGTGCTCAGCGAGCCGGGCTCGAATCATGTCGTGGATGGCACCGTCCGGCGGGTCGACGGTGGTCGGTCCCAGCAACAACGGCACCTGGTCCCTCGGATAGATGGAGAGTTTCCCGTCCCTGGTGCCGAGCGGCTCCCGCCCGAGCCAGATCAGTTCGCCGGTGGCAAGCAGGGCGTCGATTCCGTCCGCCGCCGAGCGGTCGGCCAGCACGTCCGACTCGAGGATCGAGGCGGGAATAGCCGCTCCCCGCAGCTGGCGGATGATCTGGCTGAGGTGGTCTGGTCCGGTGCGCGTTGCCCCGACCTGCTGCCACGCAGGCAGGAAGCGCCCGAGGGCATCCGGTTCCACGGCCTCGACGTCGGAGCGGAGGATGGCGAGGCTGCGCCTTCTGATGCGGCGCAGCACCTCGATGTCGACCCACTCGTGCTCCTTGCCGCCGGGCCGGTACGCCCCCCCGGCAATCCGTCCCTCGCCTTCGAGCCGGCGCAGCACATCGCCGACGACTCCCGCGGGGAGGCCGAGGGACAGGGCGGCGTCGGTCGTGGTGAACGGGCCGTGGGTTCTGGCATAACGCGAGACGACATCGCCGGTGGCGTCGACGACCGGCTCGAGGAACGTCTGCGCCAAACCCGCAGGCAGGGCAACCCCGATCGCATCGCGCAGGCGAGCCGCGTCCTCGACGGCTGCATGGTGCGGAACGCCGCCGAAGCCGACGATCATGGCCCGCCCTGCGAGGTCCTCCAGCCAGACGTCGAGGTCGGCCGGGGCGGTGACGCGCTCGGCCAGCGCCTCGTGAGTGAGGGGCCCGATGTCGCGCAACAGGTCGTGCACCTGATCGGCCGACGCCACCCTGCGATCCGGTGTGTGGTGTTGCAGATCGGATTCGACGGCGGCGATGACGTCGGCATCGAGCAGTTCCCGGAACGCTGGTTCGCCCAGCAGCTCGGCGAGCAGGGACCGATCCAGGGTGAGCGCCATCGCTTTGCGTTCGGCGACCGGTGCGTCGTATTCGTACATGAAGGCGGCGACGAAATCGAAGCTGAGAGACATGGCGAACGGGCTGGGGCCGGCGAGGTCGACCTGGATCACCCGCGTCGTGCGCTTTGCGATGTCGGACAGGACCTCGATGAGCGCAGGCAGGTCGAAGTGGTCCTGAAGGACCTCGCGATAGGTCTCGAGGATGACGGGGAAGGTGCCGTGTTTGCTGGCGGCCTCGAGGAGGCTGGCCGCTTTCCTTCGCTGCTGCCACAGCGGAGTTCTGCTGCCGGGACGGCGCTTGGGCAGCAACAGGGATCGTGCAGCCGCCTCGCGAAAACGAGAAGCGAACAGCGCCGAATCGGCCACCTCGGCAATCAGGATCTCTTCCATCTCTTCGGGTTCGATGAGCAGCTCTGCGGTGTCGGGCGGCTCATCGACGTCGGGAAACCGGAACAAGATGCCGTCGTCGGCCCAGATGAGGTCGACGTCGCTGCCGTGTGTGTCGCGGTAGCGGTGGCGTGCGGCCAGGGCCCATGGGGCGTGAATTCGGGCGCCGAAGGGGGTGAGCACCGCGACCCGCCAATCTCCGATCTCATCACGGAAGCGCTCGACGACGATCGTCTTGTCTGTGGGAAGCGTGCCGGTCGCCTCTTGTTCCTCGGCGATGAATGCGGCGAGGTTGCGCGCCGCCCACGGGTCGAGGCGGTACTCCTTTTCCAGGGTCTGTACCGCAGCGCCGCCGTCCAGGGCTCCGATGCGCCTGGTGAACGCACCGATTGCCCGTCCCAGCTCGAGGGGCCTTCCCTGGGCGTCACCGTGCCAGAACGGGAGCCTCGCCGTCGCCTGAGCCGGTGCCGGAGAGACAATCACCCGGTCGCGGGTGATCTCGTCGATGCGCCATGCCGAGGACCCGAGCACGAAGGTGTCTCCGGTACGCGACTCGTACACCATCTCCTCGTCGAGCTCACCGACCCTGCCGCCGTCGGGCAGCACGACGCGATACAGGCCGCGGTCGGGGATGGTGCCGGGGTTGGTGACGGCGAGCAGCCTGGCGTTGCGGCGGCCTTCGATCGATCCGGCGACACGGTCCCAGATGATGCGAGGACGAAGCTCAGCGAACTCATCAGACGGGTACCGGCCGGCGAGCATGTCCAGAACGGAATCGAAGACCCCCCTGCTCAGTTCGCGGTACGGCATGGCCCGTCGCACCAGGTCGAATAGCTCGTCGACGCCGATGCTCTGGTCGGCGGCGACGGCCACGATCTGCTGTGCCAGGACGTCGAGCGGGTTCTGCGGGATGTTGGTTTCCTCGATGGCGCCCGCGTACATGCGCTCGACGACGACGGCGGTCTCCAGCAGATCGCCGCGGTGCTTGGGGAACACCTTGGCCACCGAGGGGGCGCCGACCTGGTGGCCCGCCCTACCGACGCGTTGCAGACCGCTGGCCACCGACGACGGGGACTCGACGAGCACGACTAGATCGACCGAGGCCATGTCGATCCCGAGCTCGAGCGTCGAGGTGGCCACCACACCGCGTAACTCTCCCCGCTTGAGCCGATCCTCGATGTCGATGCGCTGTTCTCGGGAAACCGATCCGTGATGAGAGCGAACCACTTCGTCACCGGCGAGGCGATTGAGCTCTGAGGCGAGCCGCTCGGCAAGGCCGCGCGAGTTGACGAAGAAAATCGTCGACTGGTGATCGAGCAGCAAGTCGAGCAGCTTGGGGTACACGGCGGGCCAGATCGATTTTCGAACCGGTTCGTCGAGCGCGTCTGCGCCGGGGATCGCGGTGAGCTCGGGCTGGGTCATGTCGGCCACCGGGACCACGATCTCGATCTCGAGTGCCTTGTCCCGGGGGGCGTCGACGATGGTGACGGGTCGAGGCCTCCATCCGTCTTGGTGGGGCTCTCCGCCCCCGAGGAACGCTGCGATGTCCTCGAGGGGGCGCTGGGTGGCGGAGAGACCGATCCGCTGCGGTTCGTGCTCGGTGATGGCGGTGAGTCGTTCCAGGCTCAGCGCAAGGTGAGATCCTCGTTTGGATCCGGCGATCGAATGGATCTCATCGATGATCACCCACCGCACCGGTTCCAGGATCTCTCTCGCTCGCGAGGTGAGCATCAGGTACAGGCTCTCCGGGGTGGTGATCAGGATGTCGGGCGGGTGGCGAAGCATCGCCTGTCGTTCGCGCTGGGGCGTGTCGCCGGTTCGCATACCGGTGGAGATCTGCGGTGGGTCGATGCCGAGCTGCGTGGCGGCGAGGCGGATGCCGGTGAGGGGGGCCCTCAGGTTCCGGTCGACGTCGTGGGCAAGCGCTTTGAGGGGGGAGATGTAGAGCACCCGGCACCGCTCCCGTTCCGCGGGGATGGGTGCGGTGGCCAGTCGATCCAATGCCCACAGGAAGGCGGCCAGTGTCTTTCCCGAGCCGGTCGGGGCGTGGATCAGGGTGTGCCGGCCGGAGGCAATCGCCGGCCAGCCGTCGTATTGTGCTGCGGTCGGTTCGGCGAAGGTCGCCGAGAACCAGGCCCTGGTGGGGGCAGAGAAACCATCGAATACATCCACGGCGCCAGGGTACCGGGAAGGGGTGACGCCAAACCGGTGGCCACGCGCGGCAACCCTGAGGCGATGGGTGAGACTTTGCCCGATGT
>BTQG01000045.1:0-19173 GCA_036985755.1 Acidimicrobiia bacterium
ACCCTGCTTCGGTGGCCACCGCGGCGGCCGCCGCCTCGGCAACGTCCGGATCTCCGAGATAGCCACGTTCGATTGGCTTCAGGTCTGCATCGAGCCGGTACAGCAAAGGGATGCCCGTCGGGACATTGAGGGTGGCGATCTGGTCGTCTGGGATGCCATCGAGGTGTTTGATCAGCGCCCGCAAACTGTTGCCGTGCGCCGCCACCAGCACGCGGCGTTTGACCCGAATGTCGGGGACGATCTGATCGTGCCAATACGGCAGCAGCCGGTCGACGACATCGGCCAGGCACTCGGCTGAAGGGATGGAATCTGGGGCCATGTCGGCGTAGCGGGAGTCATGAGACGGGTGCCGCGGGTCCTCGATTTCGAGCGGTGGGGGCGCAACGTCGTACGACCGTCGCCACGCCTGGACCTGGTCGGCCCCATACACCTCGGCCATGCGCTTCTTGTTCTCGCCCTGAAGTGCGCCGTAGTGCCGCTCGTTGAGGCGCCAATGTTTGTGGACAGGGATCCAGCCGAGCTCCATAGCCCCCAGCGCAAGCGAGCCCGTGTCGATGGCACGACGCAGCACCGAGGTGTGCAGCACGTCAAAGCCAATGCCCGCCTCGGCCATGGTCGCACCGGCTCGTGTTGCCTCCACAACTCCCCGTTCGGAGAGCTCGACGTCGGTCCATCCGGTGAACACGTTCTCCAGGTTCCACACACTCTGGCCGTGGCGGAGCAGCACGAGGGTGTACTCCACCGGGCTAGCCATCGGTATCCAAAACCGGTTCGACGGACAGCGTGCGCAGGCGCCACAACGGCGTGAGCAACCCGCTGTGTGATGGCAGGTTCGGCGACTGGTTTGCCTCCTGCTCCGTCGAAAGCAGCTGATAGTGGCGGCCTTCGCATTCCCGTATCGAGGCGGCAAACGTCTCCCTGCCGATCACATCAGCGCCCTGAGCATCGACAGCCGCCAGCACGACGGCCAGCGTCACCCTGCCTTCGTCGAGTGTGGCTTCGGTCTCCACCTCGACCACGCTTGCCACCAGCATGAGGGCATCGACAACCCGGTCGACATGGTCACGCAGGGTGTCCCGCTCATCCCACGGGATGGGTCGAGCTACCGCAAAGTCACCCCGGACGCGGATGAGAGGGGCGGTCACAGCCAGTAGCGGACGATCGAAGCGAAACCGTCGGGGTCGAGGCTCGCCCCTCCGACAAGCGCCCCATCGATGTCGGGTTTGGCCATCATGCCGGCGATGTTGCCGGGGTTGACGGAGCCTCCGTAGAGGATGCGGACGGTTTCGGCTGCCGGGCCCCACTGCTCGGCAATCAGTTCCCTGATGAACGTGGCCACGGCCCCCGCATCATCGGTGGTGGCGGTGCGGCCGGTCCCGATCGCCCAAATAGGCTCGTAGGCGATCACGACCCTTTCCACAGCGCCGGCTTGCAGACCGCCGAGGCCGACCCGAACCTGGGTGTCTACCTTCTCTTCAGTGGATCCGGCCTCCCGCTCGGCTTCGGTCTCCCCGACACACAGGATCGGGGTCATTTCATGCTCGAGCACGGCGCCGACCTTCCGGTTGGCGTCGGTATCGGACTCACCGAACAGCTGGCGCCGCTCCGAGTGGCCGACGAGCACGTAGGCCACAGCCAGCTTGGCGAGCATCCCCGGAGCGACCTCACCCGTGTACGCCCCTTGCTCCTCCCAGAACACGTTTTGAGCGCCGAGCCCGATCCGGAGATGGTCGACCTCGATAACGGTCTGCGCCGAGCGAAGCGCAGTGAACGGAGGGCAGACCACGACCTCGACCCGCTCGTAGTCTGAGGGGTCGAGCCGGTAGCTCAGCTTCTGCACCATCTGGATGGTCTCGAGATGGGTGGCATGCATTTTCCAGTTGCCGACGATCAGGTTCTTCCGCATGTCAGCTCCACCTCTCCAACGCCACAATGCCAGGCAGCGCCGTTCCCTCCAACATTGCCAGACCGGCGCCGCCGCCGGTCGACAGATGATCGACGTCTTGAGCCCGGTCGATAAGCCGCAGCGCCGCCACCGATTCACCGCCACCCACCACGGTATAACCGTCAGAGGCAGCCGCCGCCGCGGCTACGCCTCGAGTTCCATTTCGGAACGAATCCCACTCGAAGACTCCCATCGGTCCGTTCCAGAAAACCCGCTCGGCTTCTTCGATGACCGGGGCGAAGGCCTTGATCGCAGCGGGCCCGATATCAAGCCCCACCGTCCCATCCGGGATCGCGGTTGCCGAAACGACCCGGTGGGGAGCGTCGGCGGCGAACGAGTCTGCAACGACGACGTCCTCAGGGAGCACGACCTTCGACCCGTGGATCCCGTCGAGGATGGTTCGCGCCTCAGGAATCATTGTCCTGTCCACGAGGGAATCCCCAACCTCGTAACCGCCGGCAGCAAGCAGCGTGAAACACATCCCCCCGCCTATCAGCATCAGGTCCACCTCGGGCAGCAGCGCTTGCATCACGCCGAGTTTGTCTGAGATCTTTGCACCACCCAGTACCACGACATACGGGCGCGACGGGTCGGAGAGCAATCGGTCGAAGGCGGTCAGCTCAGCTGCAAGCAGCAATCCGGCTGCGGAACGAAGACGCAATGCCACTCCAACGGTGGACGCCTGGGTGCGGTGAGCGGTCCCGAAGGCATCGTTGACGAAGTACGTCGCCAGGGCGGCCAGACCGTCGGCGACGAGGGGATCGTTGGTGCTCTCCCCTGCCTCGAAACGGGTGTTCTCGAGCACTACGACGGTGTCGGGCCCCGCCGCATCGATCGTCGCTTCAACGGGTTCTCCGATGACTCCCGGTGCGTGCGCCACGGGGAAACCACCGAGCTCACCAAGCCGCTCGGCTATCGGCTTCGTGCTCAGTGCGGCGTCGAAGCCGTCGGGTCGTCCAAGGTGGGTAGCGACAATGACCGACGCTCCCCGCTTCCTCAGCTCCTGGATCGTCGGCAAACTCGACTCGATGCGGAAGTCGTCGCCCACCGTGCCTTCGACGAGTGGCACGTTGAGATCGGCCCGCACCAGAACGCGCTCGCCGTCGACGTCGAGAGCGTCGAGCGACGGGAGCGACATTTCAGGCAAACTTGCGGACGAGATCGACAAGCCGGCTGGCGTAGCCCATCTCGTTGTCGTACCAGCCGAACACCTTGACCAGGTCATCGTTGACCATCGTCGAGCCCGCGTCGAAAATCACCGAGTGCGGGTCCCCGATGATGTCCGATGACACCAGGGCTTCTTCGCTGTATTTGACGATGCCCTTGAACGGCCCCTGTGCAGCGTCGCGGAATGCGCCATTTACCGCATCCGTGCTTACCCCGGCGGCGTCGATCGAGACCACGAGGTCGGTGATCGATCCGTCGGCAACCGGCACCCGCAGCGCCTTGGCCTCGAACTTGCCTTCCATCTCCGGCATCACCTTGCCCACGGCGGTGGCTGCCCCCGTCGACGTCGGGATGACGTTGATGGCAGCCGCCCTGGCGCGACGCAGGTCCTTGTGAACCAGGTCGAGCATGCGTTGATCGTTGGTGTAGGCGTGAACGGTCGTGAACATGCCGCGTCGCACCCCGAACGCGTCGTGGAGGATCTTGATCATGGGTGCCACGCAGTTGGTGGTGCAGGACGCGTTCGAGATGACCCGGTGTTGCTCGGGGTCGAGACCGCCGTCGTTTACCCCGAAGACGATCGAATAGTCCGGGTCCCGCATCGGGGCAGACACGATCACCCACCTGGCACCTGCTGCGAGGTGCTTGGAAGCAGATTCGTGGGTGCGAAAGAGCCCGGTCGACTCGATGACGACATCGACCCCGAGATCGCCCCAGGGAAGGGCCGACGGGTCCCGCTCCGACAGCACCTCGAGCCGGTCACCGTCGATGACGAGCTCGTTTCCAGCGAGCTCGACCGTGCCCTGGTAGAGCCCGTGGACGGAGTCGTGTTTGAACAGATAGGCCAGGGTCCCCGGGTCGGAAAGATCGTTGATCGCCACCACGTCGATCCCAACCGTGGCCTGTTTGAGCCTGGTCCAGACATCGGCGATTCCCGCAGCGTCCGTGATGTTGGAGTCCGCCACCGCACTTTTCAGGTCGGCGTACAGGTCACCTCCTTTCGCCGCCCTGAGGAAGTTGCGACCGATCCGACCGAATCCGTTGATTGCTACGCGCATGACAAGCCTTTTCCTGGGATTACATTCTGGGATTACTCTGTGCTGAGCCCGCGGAGCACCTCCCCCAGCGGGGAAGGATCGTGGACCGGCCGCTCGGCCTCGCGGTCGAGCAGGTCCGCTGTGATCAGGTCTGCGCCATAGGTGGCGATTGCCTCACCGTCGACCACCAGCTGCTCCTGCGGGGGGTCGACCAGCACCGGGGAATCGTTGGCGACGATAGCACCGGGGGGACGCAGCCCCGTCAGGTGGAGAAGGGCGTCGAGGTGGTCGGCTGCGTCCAGGCCAAGCGTCTCTCCATCCTGGGTCACGAGGTTGGTGATGTAGACAAGGCTGGCCTTGGTACGGTTGACCGCTTCGGTGATGCCGGAGACGGCGAGGGTCGCGATCAGAGAGGTGTACAGGCTGCCGGGCCCGAGCACGATCTGGTCGGCGGCATCGATGGCGCGAATCGCCGACTCCGAGGCCGGCGCATCAGCAGGTGACACGCCGATGCGCTCGATGGTTCCCCTGGCTCGCGCAATGTTCACCTGACCGACGATCGTCGTGCCGTCGATGACCGCCTCGAGCCCCAGGTGCATCGGCGAGGCCGGGAGCACGGATCCAAGCGTTCCGAGTAGGTGCTCGGATGAGCGGAGCGCGAGCTCGAACGATCCTTCGATGTCGGCGAGGGCGGCGATCAGCAGGTTCCCGAGCGAATGGCCCTCGACGTCGGCGCCGGTAAAGCGGTATTCGAAGAGGCGGCGCCACACCGACTCTTCCGGAGTCAGTGCGATGAGACACTTCCGTATGTCTCCAGGGGGTGGGATGTCCAGCTCCTGGGCCAGGCGGCCGGACGAGCCTCCGTCGTCTGCCACGGTCACGATGGCGTCGATATTGCCTGCGTAGCTCCGGATCGCGCGCAACGCCTGGGCCAGCCCGGTTCCGCCGCCGATGGCCACCACCCTCGGGCCGCCCCCGCCCATATCCACGGCGTCAACGAGGGGCTCTGCCTCAGTGCCGGTGCGCATCGTCTGGACCAAGCCCGGCGTCGCGATGGTGGAGGGTGGTCTCGACGCCCGAGCGACGCAGACGCTCGGCGATCTCGTCGGCGATTGCGACCGACCGGTGTCGGCCACCGGTGCAACCCACTCCGATGGTCAGGTACGACTTGCCCTCCCCTTCGTACTCCGGGATGAGAAAGTCGAGCAGCTCGGACACCTTCTCGACGAACACCCGGGCCTCGTCGTGGGAGAACACATAGTCACGAACTGCAGCATCTCTCCCTGTCTGCTCGCGAAGCTCGGGAACCCAGTGCGGGTTGGGCAGAAAGCGCACGTCGAACAGGAGGTCGAGGACTCTGGGCACGCCGGCCTTGAATCCGAACGAGGTCACATCGACCTGCAGCCTCCCCTCTGGCAGCCCACGGGCGAAGGCATTCCTGAGGCGACTCCCCAGCTCATGAACGTTGAGGTTGGTGGTGTCGGCGATCACGTCGCCGAGCGCCCTGACCTCGACAAGGGCGCTTCGCTCGGCAGCGATCGATTCGCCGAGGGTCGCACCGGGCAGGGGATGAGGCCTGCGGTTCTCCTCGTAGCGGCGAATCAGCACCCCGTCGTCGGCGTCCAGGTAGAGCACGGTCGTACGCAAGCCCATGCCCCGTAGCACCGTCACCGCCTCGGCCAGCTCGTCGGCAGTGATTCCACCTCTGGTATCGACCACGACCGCAAAACGATCTCGGTCGCCATCTCCCACTCCGGATCCGCGAACCACATCGACGATGAGCCCGGCGGGAAGGTTGTCGATAACGAAATAGCCGAGGTCTTCGAGCACCTTGGCCGCCGCAGAACGACCCGCACCCGACATCCCGGTCACGACAACAACATGCGGCTCCTGCGGTTCGGCGGGGTCTACGAGCTCGTCTACCAGGTCATCCATGAGCAGAATCCTGATGGCTGGGAGCGGCTGGCCAAACGAGCGTTTCTCCCCCAATCGGGGGGAGAAACGCCAGAAGGCGGCCGACGCCGCTGCCACATCCCCTAAAAAGGTGAGGACACGAGCAGGTGACTTGCGACTTGCGACTTGCGACTTGCGACTTGCTTCTTGCGACTTGCGACTCACTCATGCAGTGTCTCCCACAGGGCTGCTGCCACCCTATCGGGAACCACCCCGGCGAGCTCTTCTTTCGACGCCGCCCTGATTCCCTTGAGCGAGCCAAATTCTTTCACCAGGGCAGACTTGCGGGCCGGCCCAACGCCATCGACGTCATCGAGAATCGAGTCGATCATGCGCTTCGTCCTGAGCTTTCTGTGATAGGTGACGGCGAACCGATGCGCCTCGTCGCGAACCCGCTGCAGCAGGTACAGCGACTCGCGACCTTTGGCGATCGTGATCGGTTCGCCGCCCCCCGGCACGTAGACCTCTTCGAGCCGTTTGGCCAGGCCGACGGCGGGGATATCGATCTCGAGCTCGGCGAGCACGGCAACCGCCCTGCCCAGCTGACCGGCGCCACCGTCGACAACGACCAGCGACGGCGGATAGGCGAACTTGCCCCGCTCCTCCACCGGCAGCTCCCGATCGACGAGGTAGGCGGTGAAGCGACGTCGCAGCGTCTCCTCCATGGCGGCAAAGTCGTCCTGGCCGGCGACCGTCCGAATCTTGAATCTCCGGTAGTCCGACTTCCGCGGCAAGCCGTCTTCAAAGACGACCATCGAAGCAACCGTGTCCCTGCCCTGGATCGTCGACACGTCGTAACACTCGATCCGAAGCGGCGGTTTGTCGAGTGCCAGCACCTCCTGCAGGTCGTTGAGAGCCCTGGCTCTCGCGTTGTGGTCCGAGAGGCGTCGCAGCCGGTGACGTCGGAACTCCTCGTGGGCATTGTCGATCGCGGTTTGCATGATTCGGCGCTTGGCACCCCGCTGTGGCACGCGCAACGAGACCGTCGAGCCCCTGCGATCGGTCAGCCAGGCCTGCCACAGGTCATCGTCCTCCGGAAGCTCCTGGACGAGCACCGTCGGCGGTGGTCGTTCCGAGCCGTATAGACGCCCGAGCAAGATGCCGACCAGCCCGGCGGTGCTCACCTCTTCGACTCGATCGATAACGGTCGTCTTGCGCCCGGTGACACGGCCGCGGCGCACGTTGAGCACGACGAGAACCGCCTCGAGCTCATCCAACGCCAGACCGACGATATCGAAGTTCTCCGGCCGATCGGTGACGAGCTCCTGGCGCTCCATCGCCTTGCGCACCGCCACCAGCCGATCCCGCAACCTCGCCGCCTGCTCGTAGTCCTGCATCTGCGAGGCACGTTCCATATCTGTATCCAGGCGTTCGGTCACCGCCGATATGTCACCGGCGAGGAAGCCAGCAAGACCCTCCACATGCCCGGCGTAGGTGGCGGCATCGACCGCACCGACACACGGCGCCGAGCACTTCTCGATGTGGGCGAGCAGGCACGGCCTGCCGGCGGCTTCATGCCGCCGATACTTGGCGTCGGAGCACGTGCGTATGGGAAACGTCCTGAGCAAGAGGTCGAGCGTTTGCCGAATCGAGTAGGCGTGGGCGTACGGACCGAAGTAGACGACTCCCTTGCGTCGTTTCCCGCGCATCACCATCGCCCGCGGCCACTGCTCGTCGGCGGTGATCGCCAGATACGGAAAACTCTTGTCGTCGCGCAGCCGGATGTTGAAACGCGGCTGATGTTCCTGGACCATTGAGTACTCGAGCATGATGGCGGCGACGTCGCTCGGGGTGACGATCCATTCCAGAGAGTCGGCCGCCGCCGTCATCGCCGCCGTTTTGAGGGGCAGATCGGGCGCGAAGTAGTTAGCGATCCGCTTTCGCAACGATCGCGCCTTGCCCACGTAGAGGATCTCGCCGTGTTCGTCGCGAAACAGATACACACCCGGCGTATCGGGGATCTCGGAAGGTGGCGGGCGGCGAACCATGCTTTTGATGGTACGGAGGTCAGGCAGGTTCTAGGACAGAGAGTCATCAGTCCTCAGTCGTCAGTCCTCAGCCAGAGGGTGTCATAGGAGCGACTTCCGAATTGTCTTACTGAAGGCTGACGACTACCTCTCCCATCTGGCGCCGAAAAACCGGGGTATGCCCTCCTGGCCGGCGTACGTAGGCTCTCTGTCGATGGCGGCCGCGCCCAGCGGTTGCTCCTCGACAGCCTGCAGAGCCCATCCGGCGGCGCCCGCCGCGGTGAGCAGCCTCGCAATCGATCGATGATGGAAAACCACCGACCGGTCCCCCGCCGGCTGCGACGACGAGCCGTCCTCCAGATAGCTGCCCCAGCGCCACAGAACTTCACCGTCGAGATCGATCAGTGGACCAGAGCCCGGGGCGGTGAAACCGGGGTGGTTGATGACCACCACCAGCGAGCCCCCTGGCCTCACCACTCGCATCGTCTCGGCGAAGAACTCGTCGACATCCGCAATCAGGTCGAGCACAAAAACCGATAGAGCAGTGTCGACCGATCCGCTGCGCAGCCAGGAGAGGTCGGGCAGCTCGGCGCACACCACAGGTGCCGAGCCTGCGGCATCGGTGAGCAGTTGCAGCGACCGGTCACAGCCGAAGGCCTGCAACCCCCTCGTCGACAGCCAGCGGAGCCACTGGCCCTCCCCACAGCCGAGGTCGATCACCGCAGCGGCGTCATCCGGCGTGAGGCGCCGAAGCATCGGCCCGATGTCCTCACGGTACACGAGGTCGGTGGCCGCCTCCTCGCGCCACCAGGGTGCAAGCTCATCCCAGTTGTCAACCGCTTCAGCCACGTGACGTTCGCTCCGAAACCTGTAGCGTGGACCCTCCCATGCAAGCACACGCTGCACAGGGGCGACGCTGGCCCTTCTGGTTCTTGATCGCTTCGTTCGTCGCGCTCGTCATCGGTTTCCTCCCTGCCGCCCTCGGTTATCCGACGGTATACACCGCCGATCCGCAGTTGTATGCGGAGGCGATGGATCGTTTGTTCGGTGGCCAGATCCCGTATTTGGATTTCGGCTTCGAGCACCTTCCTCTTGCCATCGCTCCGATGGCACTGGCGCACATCATCGCTTCCATCACCGGGGTTTCGTTCGCTTATCCGTTCATGCTCATCATGCTGGGAATGGTGTTCGTCATCGGCGTCCTGGTGGTTCGAATCGGTGAAGACCTCGGTCTTGGCGATGTCGGCCTGCGCTGGATGGTGATGGTGGCCCCCATGCTGGTGATCATTCCGCACCGGGTCGATGCGCTTTCGGTGATGCTGGCCGTTGCCGCGATCTTCTTCGCCGTTCGCCGGATGGAGGTGGCGTCGTTTGGCTCAGCCATCGGAGCGGTGCTGTCCAAGGGCTGGCCGGTGGTGCTCGCCGCTGCAGATTGGTGGCGGGGAAAACGGCGCCACGCCTTCGGCCTGGTCGGCATCACCGTTGCCGTGGGAGTGCTGTTGCTGCTTTTGCCGGGTTTCCGCGCCGGCCGTTCCTTTGTCGGGGTCCACGAGGAGACGTTGAGCGGCACAATCGTCATCGTCTGGCGGCTTCTGCTCGGGACCAATCCGGGGATCGTCGACTCTGCAGGGGCCGTGTATGTGGAGACGGGGGCGTGGGCGCTGGCCCTCAATCTGGTGGTGGGTGCGGCGATCGCGGTGGCGGCTCTCACCGTGCTGCGCCGGTCGTTCAGCTGGCAGGGTGGGGTGGCCGTTACCGGCGCCCTCACCTACGCGGTGCTGCTCGCCTCACCGCTGCTCTCGACCCAGTTCCTCCTGTGGCCCATCCCGTTCGTCGCCCTCACCGGGTCGCGACAGGGACGGTGGCTGCTCACCGCCGCCGCCGCGATATCGGTGGCCCTGACCGGAATCTGGTTTCCCGGCAGGCTGTGGTGGCACACCGGGTGGCTGATCAGGAACGTCGTGCTGGTGGCGGCTGCGATCTACACCGTGGCCGATGCCCACCGGGTCGCCGGCGACTACGAAGCGAGCACTTCGCGGAGGAACTTGCCGGTATAGGACTCCGGGATCCCAACCACCTGTTCCGGTGTCCCCTCGGCGACGATCCTGCCACCGCCATCACCTCCCTCTGGACCGAGATCGATGATCCAGTCCGCAGTCTTGACCACATCGAGGTTGTGCTCGATCACCACCACCGTGTTCCCCGCCTCGACGAGGCGGTCGAGTACCTGAAGCAGCTTTCTGATGTCCTCGAAGTGCAATCCGGTCGTCGGCTCGTCCAGGATGTAGAACGTGCTCCCCGTAGAGCGCTTGGCGAGCTCAGCGGCCAGCTTCACCCGCTGCGCCTCGCCCCCCGAGAGCGTCGGCGCCGGCTGACCGAGCCGGATGTAACCGAGGCCGACGTCGTACAACGTGCCGAGGATCCTGGCAATGCGCGGCTGGTTCTCGAAGAAGTGCAACGCCTCCTCGATCGACATGTCGAGCACGTCGGCGATCGAGTGACCCTTGAAGGTGACCTCGAGGGTGTCCCGGTTGTAGCGCCGGCCCTCACAGGTCTCACACGGAATGTACACGTCGGGAAGAAAGTGCATTTCGATCTTGAGCGTCCCGTCGCCCTTACACACCTCGCAACGTCCCCCTGCGACGTTGAAGGAGAACCGGCCGGGTTGGTACCCCCGCTGTTTGGCGTCCGGAGTGCTGGCGAACAGCTGGCGGATGGCATCGAACGCCTTGGTATAGGTGACCGCGTTGGACCGCGGGGTACGGCCGATCGGGGACTGGTCGATATTGATGATCTTGTCGATCCGCTCGACGCCTTCGAGCGAGCGGTGCCGGCCGGGCAGCGGCCGTGACCCGTGCAGCTCGCTGTGCAGCGCCTTGGACAGCGTCTCCTCGACGAGGGTCGACTTTCCGCTGCCGGACACTCCCGTTACCGCGATCAGCTTCCCAAGCGGGAAGGCGACGTCGATATCTTGCAGGTTGTGCTCCTGGGCTCCGCGCACGATGAGGGAGGGACCGTCGCCCATGCGACGAGTCGCCGGGATCTCGATCTCCCTCCTTCCCGCGAGATAGTCCCCGGTCAACGAGCTGGGCTCGGCGATCAGGTCGGCGATGGTCCCCTCGGCAACGATCCTCCCGCCATGCTCTCCAGCGCCGGGGCCTATGTCGACGATGTGGTCTGCGGTACGGATCGTCTCCAGGTCATGTTCGACAACGATCAGCGTATTGCCGAGGTTGCGCAACCGGACCAGCGTCTCGATGAGCCGCTGGTTGTCGCGCTGGTGCAGCCCGACCGACGGCTCATCCAGGATGTACAACACTCCAACCAGGCCGGAGCCGATCTGGGTGGCGAGCCGGATGCGCTGCGCCTCTCCCCCGGCAAGGGTCGCCGCCGATCGCATCAACGTCAGATAGTCGAGACCTACGTCGAGGAGGAAATTCATCCTGGCCATGATCTCTTTGATGACGCGACCGGCGATCTGCCGGTCGCGCTCGGACACGCTGAGCGACTCGATAGCGGAGAAGCAGTCCCGAAGCGACAGCGCCGACAGCTCGAAGATCGACCACCCCCCGACGGTGACGGCCAGCGACACGGCGTTGAGGCGGCCGCCGTTGCAGGTCTCGCAGGGAACCTGGCGCATGAACTGCTCGTAGTTGTCCCTTGCGCTGTCGGTCTCGGCGTCGGCGTACCGGCGGCCCAACCAGGGGAGCACTCCCTCATACGTGGTCTGGTAACGGCGGGTCCTGCCGAACCGGTTCTCGTAGGTGACGGTGAACGGTCGATCCCCGGTCCCGGTGAGCAACAGCGTACGGTGCCGCTTCGACAGCCGGCCCCACGGACGGTCGACGTCGATGCCCTCCTCCTCGGCGACGGAGCCGATCAGGCGCTGGTAGTAGGTCATCCGGTGCCGGCCGCGCCACGGGGCGATGGCTCCTTCGGCCAGCGAGCGCTCCGGCTGTGGCACGACGAGGTCGGCATCGACCTGATAGCGGGTGCCGATCCCTGAGCAATCCTGGCATGCGCCGTACGGGCTGTTGAACGAGAAGTTCCTCGGTTGCAGCTCTTCGAACGACAAACCGCACACCGGGCAAGCGAAGTGTTGACTGAACGAGAGGGTGGGGCCATCGACGATGTCGACATGGGCAATCCCGTCGGCAAGGCGCAATGCGGTTTCCAGTGATTCGGTGAGACGACGTTCGATGCCCTGCTTGCGGACCAGGCGATCCACCACCACCTCGATGGTGTGCTGGAAATATCGGTCGAGCTTGATGGTTTCGGTGAGGTCCCGTACCTCCCCGTCGATTCTCGCCCTGCTGAACCCCTCCTTTGCCAGATCTGACAACAACGACTCGTATTCGCCTTTCCTGCCGCGGATGACGGGAGCGAGCACCTCGAATCGGGTCCCCTCCTCGAGCTCGAGCACCTTATCGACGATCTGCTGCGATGTCTGGCGGGTCACCGGCGTGCCGTCGTTGGGACAATGCGGTATGCCGATCCTGGCGAAGAGCAGCCGCAAATAGTCGTGGATCTCGGTGACGGTTCCCACCGTCGACCGCGGGTTCTTGCTTGCGGTCTTCTGATCGATCGAAATGGCTGGAGACAGACCCTCGATGAAGTCCACGTCCGGCTTGTCCATCTGGCCGAGGAACTGACGGGCGTAGGCGGAGAGGCTCTCCACGTAACGACGCTGGCCCTCGGCGTAGATGGTGTCGAAGGCCAACGACGACTTGCCCGAGCCGGAGAGACCGGTGAAGACGATCAGCTCTCCCCTGGGAAGCTCGAGGTGGAGATCTCTCAAGTTGTGTTCGCGCGCACCACTGATGAGGATCGTGTCCGCTGCCACCGCTACCGCCTTGTTCGCATCCGGGGCCCCGCGCCCCATCGTCGAGCGAGTGTACCGAGCGCCTGTGACGAATCACACGCGTGTAACGCCCGAAGGCTCCCGGCTCGTGGAATAGGCGACGATGGCCCACAGCAACGTCGCCGCGAGCAACGGGAACAACGGGCTCCAGCCCAGTGTGGAGGCCGCCAGCTGCGTGTACGACAAGGCGACGAAGGCGGCGAGCGCGTACCAGGCGGCGGCGGCCCTGAGCTCGATGGCAGCCCCGAATGCCACCATGCCAATGGCCGCGTCGTAGTAGAGCGCCGATGGAGCGACGATGACAATGACCGGAGCCGCCAGCGCCACGGCGATGGAGCTCAGCCCGCGGCGCCACCAAACAGCAGCGGCCACGGCAGCGGCGACCACGATGCTCAATCCGGCGAGCACGAGCGCTTGTGGCTGTTCGAGCAAATTCTGCCACCAACCCGCCGCCGACACCATCAGGTCGCCGTTGGCGGCGAGATTGAGGTCGTTGAAGGGCGCAACCTGCTCCAACCAGTCCTGCACCCAGCCCGGGCCCAGCATGGCGGCTCCCGCCAGGTACAGGCCTGCGGCACCCAACGCCCACCAGGTGACGATCCGCCAGCGGCGGGCGACGACCACCAACGCCAGCAGTGGCAATCCGAACTGTGGTTTGTACAGCAGGACGGACAGCGCCAGTCCTGCCGCCAGGTCCCGTTCGTCTTCGGCGAAGCGCCAAACGGCGACGATCAACAACACGGTAAACGGCGTGTTCTGCCCTCCCAGCACCGAGCGCAACATCGGATAGCTGGCCAGGAGGACGGCAAGGGCCGCCATCCTGCGATCTCTACTGCCGAGCAATCGCGGGAGCAGCGGGGCGGCGAGCCTGACCGCCAACCAGAGCGCCAGCATCAAGAAAAGCGCATGGACGAGAAACGCCACTCTGAACGGAAGCAGGGACAGGGCGGCGTATGGGTAGGCGTAGTACGGCGGGTAGGCGAAATAGAGAAAACCGGTGTCCTCGCCGAACAGTTCCGCCTGGACCTGCGTTTGCAACGCGGGATCGTAGAGCCGATCCCCTTCGCCTTCTGCGACGATCGAGCCGGCACCGTAGAACGAGGGAAAGTCGCCGCCAAGGCGCCCGGTCGCGGTTCCGGCGCCACTGCCGAAGATGGTGCCTGCGACGAGAACCACCAGCACCGCGCCAACGAACGCTCGCGGATACGCCCTCAACGCGAAAGACGCCCGTGGCGTCGGCTCAGCTCGTGACATCGAGGCCACGGTACCCGCACGGCTTCTCCGGGTCAGTGCGCTGCGTCTGCGAGCTCGCTCAGCTCGCGTTTGAGGTCGTTCACCTCGTCCCTCAGCCGCGCCGCGTACTCGAAGCGAAGATCGGCGGCGGCCTCGTGCATCTCCTCCTCGAGGCTCTGGATCAGCCGCCGCAGATCGGGCTCTGTGAGATCGAGTGGTTCTCTCCTCCTCAGCTCCTGCGCCCGCCGATCCCCCGCCGGGGCCTCGCCGGACTGAATCAGCTCCAGAATGTCCGACACCTTCTTCCTGATCGTCTGAGGATCGATGCCGTGTTCTTCGTTGTAGGCAAGCTGGCGCGCTCGCCGCCTGTTGGTTTCATGGAGTGCCCGTTGCATCGACTTGGTCACCTCGTCGGCGTACATGACCACCGCCCCGTCGACGTTCCTCGATGCCCGCCCGATCGTCTGCACCAGGCTCGTTTCGGAGCGGAGGAATCCCTCTTTGTCCGCATCGAGTATCGCCACCAGGGACACTTCAGGAAGGTCGAGGCCCTCGCGCAGCAGGTTGACCCCGATCAGCACGTCGTACTCCCCGAGACGAAGGTCTCTGAGGATCTGCACTCGCTCCAGGGTGTCGATGTCGCTGTGCAGGTATCGTGCCTTGAGTCCCATCTCCAGCAGGTAGTCAGCCAGGTCTTCTGCCATCTTCTTGGTGAGCGTTGTCACCAGAACCCTTTGATCGGCGATGGCTCGCTCCCGCACCTCGGCGACGAGGTCATCGATCTGGCCCTTGGTGGGCCGGACGATGACCTGAGGGTCGACCAGGCCGGTAGGGCGGATGATCTGCTCCACGATTGCTGCGGACTCACGTCGTTCCCAGTCACTCGGGGTTGCCGACAGCAGAATCGCTTGGTCCGTCTTTTCGTACCACTCCTCGAAGGTCAGAGGACGGTTGTCCATTGCCGAGGGAAGACGGAAGCCGTGGGCAACCAGCACGTCTTTCCTGCTTCGATCCCCGGCGTACTGGCCGTGGATCTGCGGGATGGTCACGTGGCTCTCGTCGATGATGGTGAGGTAGTCACTCGGAAAGTAGTCGAGCAGCGTGTATGGAGCCTCACCAGGCTCCCTGCCGTCGAGGTACCGCGAATAGTTCTCGATTCCCGAGCAAAAACCGACCTCGCGCATCATCTCCAGGTCGTAGGCGGTGCGCATGCGAAGCCGCTGAGCCTCGAGATGCTTGCTCTGGCCCTCCAGCGAAGCGAGCTGTTCGGCAAGTTCGTCTTCGATCCCGACCAGGGCCCTCTCCATCCGCGCTCGCGACGTCACATAGTGACTGGCCGGGTACACCCACAGCTCGCCGAGCTCATCGATGACCTCGCCGGTCACCGGGTTCATACGGAGAATGCGCTCGACCTCGTCCCCCCAGTACTCGACCCTGTAGATCATCTCCTCGTACGTGGGAAAAACCTCGAGCGTGTCGCCCTTGACCCGGAACTTGCCGCGGGTGAGGTTCACCTCGTTCCGCTCGTACTGGATGTCGACGAGGCGCTCGATGGCCGCGTGAAGAGGATATTCGACGCCCGTGACCAACCGCAGCAGCTGGCCCTCGTATTGCTCGGGTGAACCCAACCCATAGATGGCAGAGACCGAGGCCACGATGATCACATCTCTCCTGGTGAGCAATGCTGCGGTCGCCGAGTGGCGGAGCCGGTCGATTTCGTCGTTGACCGTCGACTCCTTCTCTATATAGGTGTCGGTTTGCGCGATGTAGGCCTCCGGCTGGTAGTAGTCGTAGTACGACACGAAGTATTCGACACGGTTCTCCGGGAAGAACTGGCGGTACTCGTTAGCCAGTTGAGCACCCAGCGCCTTGTTCGGAGCCAGTATCAGCGTCGGCTTCTGCACCTGCTCGATGGCCCATGCCACCGTCGCCGACTTACCGGAGCCGGTGATTCCGAGCAACGTCTGGAATCGGTCGCCGCGGCGGATCCCTTCGCTCAGCTTGGCGACGGCCTGCGGCTGATCGCCGGCGGGCGCAAAATCGGAGTGGACACGAAAAGGTCGGGTCTCGATTGCCACAGGTGCAAACTAGCGAGGGCCGGTGCCAAGTTTGGCTGGGTGTCAAGGAGCTCGTCGTTCTGGGTACTTCGCATTTGGTACTTCGTGCTCATCTCCCAGCCGGTCCCACAACGCGTTGACCCGCGCAGACAACTCCTCCACCGTTCCCTCATTCACCATCACCTCATCGGCCCACCCGAGCCAGGCCTCCCGCTCCGGCTGAACCGCGACCCGACGCCGTATGTCGGCCTCTTCGCCTCCACGGGCGACGGCGCGCTCGATCCGCAGTTTCTCGCCTGCATCCACGAACACCCTGCACCAGCCATCGCCAAGACCGAGGATGAGCGGAACCTCAACGACGACCGGTCGATCGATCGCAGCTACCCGATCGAGGATCGTTTCGATGATCGCCGGGTGAGTCAAGGCCTCCAGCGCGGCAAGCTCATCGGGATCGTCGAATACGATGTCGGCAAGTCGCGACCGGTCGATAGACCCTCCGACGACAACCGACGGCCACCGTGTCGCCACGTCTGCAAAGGCCGGGCCACCCGGCTCGAGAACGCCATGCCCTACCCCGTCGGCGCTGATCACGGCGGCGCCCGCCGCATCCAGCAGCTCGGCGACCAGACTTTTCCCCGATCCGATGCCACCGCCGAGAATGATGCGCAGGGCGCCTTTTTGAACACTCGGTTTCACGACGTCGCGACTGTACCCTTGACACGTGCGCACTTCGTGGGAGACCAGGTTCGAATGGATCGAGTCGATCCTGCAGTGGACCGCTCTCGTTCTCGGTGTCGGCCTTGCGGTGCTCGGCGACGCCAATCTGACCGGGGAAATATCGGCAGCCACCATCACGGCATCTGTTGTGGTCGCCGCATACACGGTCCTGATGCAGATCCTGCCGACCAGCAGAAAGCAACTTCCATTCGTTGGAGCCTTTCTCGCCGCACTCGGCGTCGCCATATCGCTATTCGCCGTATCGCTCACCGGTGGCACGAGCAGCCCGTTCCTCCTCTACCTCGCCGTCCCAATCTTCTTCGCCGCAACCACCCAGGGCGTCGTGCTCGGAGCGATCACTGCGCTGGCCGCAATCCTTGGGCTGGCCCTGGTCGCTCGCAACGCCGGAGAAGACTTGATGGATCCGCGGTTCCTGCAGATGGTGGCGTTCTACGCCCTGGTCGGCATCACCTTCGCCCAGGCCTACCGGATTCTCATCGAAGAGCCCGAGGCGGGGCGTCCCGAGGCGTCGTCGGCCGAACAGGTCGCCCGGCTGGAAGAAGCACACCGGCTGCTCGCAGAACTCGCCGACCTCGCCACCACCGACGACCTCAGCCCGATCACCATCGGACGGGGGGCGCTACGAGATGTTGCCGCAACCGTCCCCTACGCCTCGGGTTCCGTTTCCATTGTCGAATCCGGTGGCGAGACCGCGGTTGCGACTCGTGGTCAAGCGCCTGCCGGGTCGGCCGGAAGCGGCTACCCAATCGACCTCGACGGCCGGCGGCTCGGTACGCTGACCCTGTGGCCGATGGCGGGTGCCGACCTCGAACTTCACCGAAAACAGATCGAACGGTCTCTGCGACCGGTGGCGCTGGCTTTCGACAACGTCTTGCTGCTCCAGACCATTGCGCATCGGTCCGTTCGCGAAGAGCGCATACGCGTGGCCAGGGAGTTACACGACGAGATAGGGCCGTTGCTGGTCTCCGTGGGCCTCGGTCTCGACGTTGCCATCCAAAGCGATGGGATCGGAGAAGAGACGGCTGCCCACCTGGCGGGGCTGCGGGAAAACGTAGGGAAGCTCGTCGACGACGTGAGACGGACGGTAACCATGCTGCGCTCCACCCAGCCAACCACCGTAACCGAGCACGCCCATAATCTGGCTGCCGATGTCGATTCGCACGGCCCGTCGATCATCGTCGACATCGAGGAGGAGGGGGCTCTGGGCGAACGTGAGATCGCCCAGCTGGCCGCCATCATGACCGAGGCCGTGCGCAATGCCCTCGAACACGCAGGGGCCAAGGTGGTGCGGATCGAAGGAAAGGTAGATCGCGACCGTGTCCTGCTGCGCATCACCGATGACGGCGATGGCTTCGACCCCGAACCTGAACCTGCCGGCCGATACGGCCTGATCGGTATGCGGGAACGCGCCAGGGAGATCGGCGCCGATCTCACCGTCGACTCAACCGATGGCGTCGGAACCGTCGTGACCGTGGCCTGGGACCTGCGATGAGCCAGCCGATCCGCGTCGTCATTGCCGATGATCACGTTCTCGTACTCGATGGGCTGCGACAGGCGCTCGATGCGCTTCCCGACATACAGGTCATTGCCGTCGCCACGACCGGTGACGAGCTGGCGGCCGTTCTCGAAAGAATCGAACCGGACGTGATACTCGTCGATATCGAGATGCCGGGCCGCACCGGCCTGACCGTGCTGCGCGACCTGGAAGATCCTCCACCTGCCCTGGTTGTCACCATGCATACCGAGGATGAGTACAGGGAGCGGGCTGCCGCCGCGGGCGCCGTTGGGTTCCTGTCCAAGGCCACACCCCTTCCCGACCTGGCGGCAGCGGTGAGAGCAGCCAACGATGGGGTGGTTCTGCTGGATGTCGATGACCTCGGGGCGGCTCTGGAGCCGTATCGAGAGGCCCGCTTGTCCCCGGGCGCCGAGTCACTCACTGCAAGGGAGCGCGAGCTGCTGGCACTGCTCGCCGGGGGGATCTCCGGAACCGATGAGCTTGCCGAGGAGATGTTCATCTCACAAAAGACCGTGAAGAACCACTTGGCGAGCATCTACGAGAAGCTCGGGATCTCGGATCGAGCCCAAGCCGTCGTCGAGGCCATCCGGCTCGGGTTGGATCGGCCACAGAACTGAACAAGTCACGAGTCGCAAGTCGCGAGACCCGAGCAACATTGGCTGTTTGCGACTTGGGACTTGCGACTTGCGACTTGCGACT
>BTQG01000046.1:0-19136 GCA_036985755.1 Acidimicrobiia bacterium
CCCACCCGAGATATCGTCAGGGTGGAAGTCCAGATCGACGACGGTCCCTGGGCGGAGGCAAGTCTCGGTGAACGCGTGTCGGAACATGCCTGGCGGCAGTGGGTGTACCTGTGGGATGCAGAGCCGGGACGGCATCAGTTGCGGGTCCGGGCTACCGACGGAACCGGAGAGACCCAGACCGAGGAAGTCCGCCCACCGCCACCGGACGGAGCCACGGGCTGGCACAGCATCAGGGTCAACGTATTCGAAAGCTGATACCCAATAGTTCAGGCGTCTGGTCTGCCGGAGCAGACCAGACGCCTGAACTTGGCGTGGCGAGCAACGGTTAGGTCGCCAGCACCTTCTGTTTCTGGGCGGCGAACTCGTCGTCGGTGAGCACGCCCTGGTCGTGCAGGCCCTTCAGCTTCGCCAGCTCATCGGCCGCGCTGCCCGACCCTGCCATGTCCTGGATGTACTCGCGTTGTGCCGTCTGCTGGCCTGCGGCCCGCTGCATCGCCCGGTCCTGCATGTCGTCGCCGTGGACGATGATGTATACCA
The DNA here is from genome assembly GCA_036985755.1 of Acidimicrobiia bacterium. GTDB lineage: Bacteria > Actinomycetota > Acidimicrobiia > Spongiisociales > UBA5794 > JACZST01. The sequence goes on from BTQG01000046.1 coordinate 538, forward strand.
ACACGCCCAAGAACGGCAGGACGATCACAAAGACCACCCACAGCGCTTTGGTCAACCCCGACAGGTCGGTGCGGAAGATGTCGATGAAAACCGAGATCAGCAGCCAGATCCAGACGAAGAAGAGAAAAATCCACAACATCGACCAGAACAAATCAAACAATGGCATCCTTGCCCACTTCCTTCCTTTTGGGACCGCGCCTCCGAAGGGCGACGGCCTACTCCCGAAGGACACACTCTACGGTATAACGACGAACGTCCGGCTCAACAGGCCCGGCTGGGCGACCGGCGGACCGCTATGCAGCGGCGGGCGACGAGGTGTCCTCCGGCGCCGGCTCGATGGCTCCGACCTCTCCACGAAGCCTGCGCCATTTCGGAACGTCGGAGAGCACTTCGGCGATCTCGGCTGCGTTCAGGGTCTCCTTGTCCAGCAGCTCGGCTGCCATGGCGTCGAGGGCAGGGCGGTGAGCGGCGAGGATGGTCGCTGCCTCGCGTTGGGCGGCTGAGATGATATCCCGGATCTCCTGGTCGATTGCGGTCGACGTCTCGTCCGAATGCGCGGGTGGGTATCCGAATCCCTGACCAAGGAACGCAGGGTCGTTGCGGGTGAGGCCGACGAAACCGATCCGCTCGCTCATCCCATACCGCTCCACCATCTGGCGAGCGATCTCGGTGGCCTTCTCCAGGTCGTTTGCGGCCCCGGTCGTCGGATCTCCGAAGACCAGCTCCTCGGCGGCGCGACCGCCCGACAGCATCGCCAGCTGGTTCCACAGGTGGCTGCGGTGCACGATATGACGGTCCTCTGCGGGTAGTGCCTGGGTGAAACCGAGGGCCTGGCCCCTGGGGATGATCGTCACCTTGTGGATCGGGTCCCCACACGGAAGGGACCACCCGACGAGGGCGTGTCCGGCCTCGTGATATGCGATCAATCGCTGTTCGCCCTTGCTGAGCACGGCGCTACGTCGCTCCGGACCTGCCATCACCTTGTCGACGGCCTCCTCCAGGTCGAGATTGTTCACCGTCGTGCTGCCGCGGCGAGTAGCCAGCAGTGCCCCCTCGTTGAGGAGGTTGGCGAGGTCTGCACCGGTGAACCCTGGCGTGCGGCGGGCGACGACGTCGAGGTCGACCTCCAGAGCGAGCGGCTTCCCCTTGGCGTGGACCCGCAGAATCTTCTCCCGGCTGCCAAGGTCGGGCAGCCCCACGATCACCTGGCGGTCGAAACGTCCCGGCCTGAGCAGCGCGGGGTCGAGCACATCGGGTCGGTTCGTAGCCGCGATCAATACGACCCCGGTCTCGCTGTCGAAACCGTCCATCTCGACGAGGAGCTGGTTCAACGTTTGCTCGCGTTCGTCGTTGCCACCACCGAGGCCGACCCCGCGATGGCGGCCGACGGCGTCGATCTCGTCGATGAACACGATGGCCGGTCCCGCCGCCTTCGCTTGAGCGAACAGGTCGCGCACCCTGCTGGCGCCGACTCCGACGAACATCTCGACGAAGTCCGAGCCGGAGATGGAGAAGAACGGCACCCCCGCCTCACCGGCGACGGCGCGGGCGAGCAGGGTCTTGCCCGTGCCGGGCGGACCGGCGAGCAGCACGCCCTTCGGGACCCTGGCTCCCATGGCGGTGTACTTGTCCGGCGACTCGAGGAAGTCCCTGATCTCGTCAAGCTCCTCCACTGCTTCATCGAGGCCGGCGACATCGGCAAAGGTGACGTGTGGCTGGTCGGCGGAGAATCGTTTGGCTTTGGCCCGCCCGACGCCCATCAGGCCGCCGCCGGAGCGCGACATGCGAGTGAAGAAGAACACCGCCAGCCCAACGAGCAAGAGAATAGGAAGGAATCCGAGAATCACGCTGAGCGGGTTCGTTCCTGTGCGCTCGACGGTCGTGCTCGCCGACGATCCCAGAAGCAGCGTGGTCAGCTCACCTTCGAACCCGTCGGGATAGGGCGTTTCGAAGGGCACCGGGTCACCAACGCCGGCTTCGGGGGCGAACGTGCCGACGACGACGTCGGCGTCGACCCTGATCTCTGCGTCGAGCAGACGGTCCTCGGCTACCAGGGTCTCCAGTTGGTCCAGGGTCACGTCGGCTGGAGCACTCGCCGGGTCCCTGCTGCTGAAGAAGATATTGGCCAGGAGCACGGCCACCACCGCGATCGACATGACGGTCAGCAGTCTGCGTCGGGGTTGTACGGTGCGCATTGGGTATCCGATAGATTGCGTGGTAGCCGGTGCAACCCCGAGCGAGCCCTGCGGGGACGCTGACTGTCGGGTCTCCGCCAATCAGTGAATCGTCTCGCGAGTCGGACGGGTTCCCTGTGTCGTGAAACATCGCACAACCTGTCACGACGGCCCGCTGGGTACCTGCGCCTTGCCGCGCAGGAGTGCGGGTCGCATCGGAGGCGAGCGATGATCGAAGTTCCCTTCGCCATTGCCTTTGGAGCCGGTCTGGTCTCCACGTTGAACCCGTGCGGTTTTGCCATGTTGCCCGCCTACCTCTCCTATTTCATGGGCACCCAGCAGGACGAGGAGATGTCGCGCACCGCCTCGCTGCAACGGGCACTCGTGGTCGGCGGGGTGATGTCCCTCGCCTTCTTGCTCGTGTTCGGGGTGACCGGCCTTGCCATCACCTTCGGGTTCCGCGCCGTCATCGATTGGATCCCGTGGATCGCCCTCGGCGTCGGTGGCCTCGTCCTGATTCTCGGTATCTCGATGCTCTTCGGCTACGAGCTCACCCTGGGATTGCCCAAGGCAAAACAGGCCGGCACCGGCAAGGGGCTCCGTTCGGTGTTCGGCTTCGGCATCTCCTACGCCCTGGCTTCGCTGTCGTGCACCCTGCCCGTGTTCCTCTCGGTGGTCGCCACCCAGCTGACCGCCTCCAGCCTGGCGACGGGAGTCGCCACCTTCATCGTCTACGGGCTCGGCATGTCCATGATGCTCATGGGCATCACCGTGGTGATGGCACTGGGCAAGCAGACGATCGTTCGTCGGCTCCGCACGTCGGCTCGTTACATCAACCGGGTCTCGGGTGCGGTGCTGGTGCTCGCAGGCGGCTACATCATCTGGTTCTGGGCTACGGCCCTGTTTTCGGGGGCGGGTGCCCTCAACAACTCCGGGACGTTCCGATTCTTCGAGACACTCTCCCAGCGAGCCACCGCGTCGTTCGGTGAGAATCCCGTCTTCTGGGGACTCGCCCTTGGCGGCTTCATCGTCGCCGTGGCCGGTTACGCCTTCCTCAAGGACCGGACCACAGGCGGAGATTCCGATGACGATTCGACCGATGGCGACGGTCCGGCCTCACCGCGGCGGCTGCTGATGAGAGGAGCAGCGTTGTTCGTCGTACTGGCGGTTGCGGCCGGTGTCTTCTTTCTCGCCGGTGGATCCTCCGATGGCTCGATGGCGACGGCGTCCGCCGAAGAGCCCCGGGCGGCCGAGATCGCCGCTGCGGGTGAACCGGCCCCGACGGACACCTTCATCCGTTTCGATGGCGCCACAGCCTCCTTCGCCGATTACCTCGGCACACCTCTGGTGGTCAACTTCTGGGCGTCGTGGTGCCCATCGTGTGTAGCCGAGATGTCGGCGGCGATCGTGCCCGCCGAGGCTCGTTTCGGAGACGAAGTCGGGTTCATCGGGGTCAACCTCCAGGACGATCGGGATAGTGCCGTGGCGCTGATCGAGGAGACCGGAGTCACCTTCGACCTGGTCGAGGACCCCGACGGCACGTTGTACCGGAGTTTCGACGCCATCGGGATGCCATTCACCGCATTCATCGCCGCAGATGGATCGCTCATCGAGACCCACAACGGCCCGTTGACCGAAGGTCAACTCGCCGACAAGATCACCGAGCTGCTGGCCGTGGGTTCCCAGGGGCCGACCACTTCCGGCCCCGCCGCGACCACCGGGCCCGGCGAAGCCGAGGCCGATGTCCCTGTTGTTACCCCCGACGTGGTTGTCGACCCTGTATCCGACCTGCCAAGGGCGCTGGCCCGACTCCAGGGGTGGGCGACCGATTGGAGTCGGCGCACCGTCGACCTCGACGAACTGATCGCCGGAATCCCGAGTTCGGATCCCAGGGATGTCATCCCGCCGCTCGACTTCCCCGAATACGAAAGCGTGGCCGCCGCCTCCGAATGGCTCGATGGACGGGAACCAGGGGTACTGCTCGAGATCGGTGACGTCGTTCGTTTCTTCCCGCTGCGGATCATGACCCTCCATGAGATCGTCAACGACACCATCGACGGTCGCCCCGTCGTGGTCACGTTCTGTCCCCTGTGCAACACCGCGGTGGTCTTCGACCCCACCGTCAACGGAGAGGTGCTTCGACTCGGCGTGTCGGGTCTGCTTCGCTTCAGCGATCTCGTGATGTGGGACTCGACCACCGAGACGTTGTGGCAGCAGATCACCGGCGAGGCAATCGTCGGCGAGTTGGCAGGCACCCAGTTGGATTTGCTGCCCTCCGCCGTCATCGGATGGGACGAGTTCCGAACCTCGTTCCCCGAAGGCCGGGTCCTCAGCCGCCAAACCGGATTTGCGCGCAACTACGGGAGGAACCCATACGTCGGATACTCGTCGAGCAGCCGGCCCTTCCTCTTCGATGGTGAAATCGACGACCGGTTCCCCGCCCTGGAGCGGGTTGTCGGAGTCACCGTCGGTGACGCCGACAAGGCCTACCCCTTCAGCGTGATCTCCGGTCCCCGGGTCGTCAACGACATCGTCGGTGGCGTGCCGGTGGCGATCTTCTGGGGCGGAGACACCGCAGACGCACTCGACACCGAAAACATCGCAGAAGGCAAGGCGATCGGCACCGGCATCGCATTCGATCGGCGGGTCGGCAATGAGGTGCTCACCTTCACCGCAAACGGCGACGACACCTTCACCGATGCACAAACCGGATCGACGTGGGATCTGCTGGGGTCGGCGACCGACGGGCCGCTCGCCGGGGAAGAACTGGACACGGTGGTGCACCGCAACGACTTCTGGTTTGCCTGGGCCGCCTTCAACACCGGGGACCCCGTGTACGGCTCCTGACCGTCAGCGAAAACAGACCGCTGCACCCATCGCCGGCGTTGGTTACGCGGAAATCATGGCGTTGGGATCGATGACGAACTTTTTAGCTGCACCGCTATCGAATTCACGATATCCCGTCGCCGCATCATCGAGCGTGATCACGGTGGCGTTGACCGCGCCGGCGATGTCGACTCTGTCATTGAGGATCGCCATCATCAACCCGCGGTGGTATCGCATCACCGGGCATTGCCCGGTCGTAAAGTGCAGGCTCTTCGCCCAACCAAGTCCGATCCGAATCGAGAGATTCCCAAACTTGGCCGCCTCGTCGACACCGCCTGGATCTTCGGTCACGTAGAGGCCAGGAATGCCGACTCCACCTCCCGCTGCAGTCACATCCATGACCTGGTTCAAGACCGTTGCTGGGCGCTCGACCGACGCATCGGCTCCGTGGCCTCGCGCCTCGAATCCGACACAGTCGACGGCACAATCCACCTCAGGCACGCCGACGATCTCCGCGATCTGCTCGGGAAGGGGCGCCTCGTCCTTCAGATCTATCGTCGCGCACCCGAAACTCCGAGCTTGCGCCAGCCGTTCGTCGATCAAGTCACCCACGATGACCGTCGCAGCCCCGAGCAACCAGCTCGAGGCTGCGCAAGCCAACCCGACCGGTCCGGCACCGGCGACGTATACGGTGCTCCCGCTCGTCACCCCTGCGGTATAGGCACCGTGATATCCGGTCGGAAAAATGTCAGAGAGCATCGTCAGATCCATGATCTTCTCGAGCGCTTGGTCACGATCCGGGAACCTCAAGAGATTCCAATCGGCATAGGGCACCATCACGGACTCGGCCTGCCCCCCGATCCAACCACCCATATCGACGTAGCCGTACGCCGCCCCCGGCCGATCCGGATTCACGTTGAGACACACGCCCGTATTGCCCGTCTTACAGCTGCGACAGCGACCGCACGCGACATTGAACGGCACGGATACGATGTCGCCCACGGAGACAAACTCGACATCCCTGCCGGCCTCAACCACCTCGCCGGTGATTTCGTGTCCGAGCACCAGACCCGGCGGCGCCGTCGTCCTCCCGCGCACCATATGCTGGTCGGAGCCACAGATGTTCGTCGATACGACCTTGAGGATTACCCCATGGTCACAGTCACGCACCCGACCCTTGTACTCCAAGTGCAAAACGGGATCGGCGATCTCTTGCGTCGCCACCTCGCCCGTTCCCAAATACACAACTCCGCGGTTAGCCACACATGCCTCCTCGGCCGATTACTCCAAACGTACTCACGTGGCCGCCTCGCCAGATTCGGTAGCCGTGTCGTCTTTTGGCTCCTCCTCATCAGCGGCTCCCTCGTCGATGCTCTCGCGGAACTCCCGAAGCGATTCGCCGACCGACTTCGCCAGCTTGGGCAACCGTTTCGCTCCGAACAGGAGCAAGACCACGGCCAGGATCACGAGCAGCTCTGGAGTTCCAATATTTCTCAGCATGGTGTCTCTCCGTTCCAGGTTGGGGTCTCGGCCCATAGGATTTCGTCGACCCTGCCGGGAGGCGCGATCGCCGTTGAGCCGCAATAGCTACGTTGGGCCTGCTTTCGCCAGGCCTTGCTTTCCCGACCTCCCACAAGGCGCCCGCCAACCATGGTTGTGCCGCAGACATTTCCGACGGCGTCACTCGAAGCCATGCTCAGATAATATATACTTCCTGTCCCCCGCGACGGACGAACCGGGATGTGCACTCATTGACCTGCCACAACGGAACAACGTGACGTTTGGCCCGGCGGGATGGTCCGGCGAAGGCCGTAGCCGGGTCGCTTGCAATCGCCGTGGCGCCGATAGCGGATCCCTGGGCCCTTCGCTGCGATCATCCAGCGTTCCCGCGGGACCAGGCGCCATGTCGTGACGATTGCGAAGCCCGCCGATCCAGGCCCGGCGGTCAATACCACAGGGAGTGGGTCCGAAGAGGGGGACACCACCTTGTTGGCCGTCACGAACCTTCAGACGTCGTTTGCAATCGGTCGCGATGAATTCCGCGCAGTCGACGGCGTGAGCTTCACCATCGACCGAGGCCAAGTCGTCGGGTTGGTCGGCGAGAGCGGCTCGGGAAAGAGCGTCACCGCCCTGTCCCTTTTGCGCCTCGTTCCCCGCCCAGGACGAATCGTTGGGGGAAGCGCCTACTTCGACGGGATCGATTTGGTGAGTTGCTCCGAACCGACGATGCGCAAGATCCGGGGACGTCGCATCGGCATGATCTTCCAGGATCCCCAGACCGCTCTCAACCCGATGTTGAGTGTCGGGGTGCTCATTACCGAAGGACTTCGCACCCATTTCGACGTGGGAAAACGTGAGGCGTTCAACCAAGCTGTCGATCTGCTCCGCCAAGTCCATATATCGGACCCGGAGCGCATCATCAAGTCCTATCCCCACGAATTGAGTGGTGGAATGAAGCAACGGGTCATGGTTGCCATCGCGGTGAGTTGCCAGCCCGACTTGATGCTTGCAGACGAGCCCACGACAGCCCTTGACGTCACGGTTCAGGCCCAGATCCTCGAGTTGCTTGCGGAGACGGCAGACGCGACCGACGCAGCAATGATGCTGATCACACACGACCTGGCTGTCATTGCCGGTTACACAAGCAAGACTGTCGTGATGTTCGCCGGCAAGGTCGTTGAGATGGGCCCGACGAGAGACGTGTTCTATACGCCGCGTCATCCGTATACCGCGGAGCTGCTTCGCTCCACCCCGAGGTTGGACCGACTTGGTTCTTCACGTGGAATCCAAGCAGCCGGCGGGTCCGAAGATGCAGACAGGGCGTCGGCCGGCTGTCGGTACGCATCCCGATGCCAGTTTGCTGAGGCACAATGCTCGGAAAAGGATCCACCCCTCGAGCCATGCGGCGACGGTCACGAAGTTGCGTGCTGGGTGAAGCCCGTCCTGGATCTCACGTGACCATGCCGCTTTTGGAACTACTGGACGTCCACGCTGGGTACCGGGTCGCAGGCGGCAGCTTGTTGCACCGTCAGCAAGCCACCGTGTTCGCGGTGCGGGGAGTCTCGTTCTCGCTCGAAGCCGGGGATTCACTGGCGCTCGTCGGAGAGAGCGGCTCCGGCAAAACGAGCCTCGCCCGAGTCGTTCTTCGCCTGATTGAACCGACCGCTGGGGCGGTGCTGCTCGCCGGGACGGATATTTCGACCCTGCCCAAGGGTGAACTTCGGTCGTTTCGCCGTCGCGTCCAGATGGTGTTTCAGAATCCGTATGACAGCCTCGACCCAAGGATGAAAGTAGGCAAGATCGTTGGCGAGGGACTTGTGATCCATGGTTTGGCGAGCGGAGCCGAGCTGGAATCGCTGGTGAGGAATGCGCTGTCGGCGGTGCATCTACCGAGGCGTGTTGCGGGCATGTACCCGCGAGAACTGAGCGGAGGCCAGCGACAGAGAGTTGCCATCGCCAGGGCGTTAGCCCTGGAACCGCAGATTCTGGTCCTCGATGAACCACTCTCGGCGCTGGACGTGTCGGTACAAGCGCGGATTGTCGGGCTTCTCAACGAGCTTCGCGCAAACGGAGGATTGACCTATCTCATGATCTCCCACGATCTGGCGGCGGTCCCCGACGTATGCGATCAAATTGCCGTCATGTACCTGGGCCAGATCATGGAACTCGGCGGCGTTCGCGGTGTGATCAACAGCCCGGCACATCCTTACACGCAGGCACTGGTCTCAGCCGCCCCAATCCCTGATCCAGACTTGGAAAGTAGGCGACAGCGAGTCATTCTCCATGGGGAGATTCCCAGTGTGTCCGCGCCTCCTCCCGGATGCCCATTTCAAACGCGTTGCCCCGTGGCCCAAGAGATCTGCGCGACGCAGATGCCTGAAATGCGACAGGTAGCGCCCGACCGGCGCGTGGCATGCCATCTCGTAAAACAAGGGAAAACCGGCATCGAGGCGCCAGATATATCCGGCAGCAGTATTCGCTCTGACCCGGCGCAAACCTCGTTGATGGGGCCAGGCGTCGATCTCCCTTGAGGGCAAGGCAATCGACCTGGTCGCCTATTTGTTTTCCTTCGATACGCGAGGGAGAACCACGAGCGCCTGCGGTCGGAAGACAATGTAGGTGCTGTCCCCCGGCCTGGCGGGCGCCACGGAGCGCTCGTTGACGACACTCACGAGCAAACGGCGCATGCCGACGCGGCATACGTACTCCAATCGTCCGCCTAGGTAGTGCATGTACTCGACATCCGCCTCGATCGAATTCAAATACGGGTCGGAGCCCTCGACTGGCAGCGTCGCGCTCAACGCCATGCGCTCTCTCTTGCCAACGAGGACGACCTCATCTCCTTCGGACACCGACGCGAGGGTCTCAGCCCATAACGTGAGCCCCTCTCGTGTTCTTACCCCCACGAGGGTCTCGTCCAGCACCTCGACGACGGTTCCTTCGAAGGCATTCTCCTGTCCGAGGAAACTGGCAACGAACTCGTTCGCAGGCCTTTCGTACACTTCTGCCGGCGTTCCCTCCTGGACCTTCTTGCCCTCATTCATCACTACCACACGGTCCGACAAAGCAAGCGCTTCCTCCTGATCGTGTGTGACAAAGAGCGTCATGATCCCTACCGCCTGCTGGATTTGACGAAGTTCGCGTCGTGTCTCGATACGCAGCTTCGCGTCGAGATTGCTGAGCGGCTCGTCGAGCAAGAGCAATTTGGGGCGAATCACCAGAGCGCGAGCGAGTGCCACGCGCTGCTGTTGTCCTCCGCTGAGTTGGCTTGGACGGCGTCCCTCGAGGCCCTCGAGCTGAACAGCCGCCAGTGCATCTCGTACTTCCTCCTTGATGCGATCCTTGCGCCTCCGGCGCATTTCCAGCCCAAAGGCGACGTTCTGCCAAACGGTCATGTGCGGAAAGAGGGAGTAGTCCTGAAAGACCATTCCTATATCCCTCTTGTGCGGCGGCACATCCGTTACGTCCATTCCCTCGAGGACGATGCGGCCCCTATCGGCCCACTCGAATCCAGCGATAACGCGCAATGTGGTGGTCTTGCCGCAGCCGCTTGGCCCCAGCAAACTGACAAACTCCCCCTCATCGATGGAGAGGTCGACGGAGTCAACGGCGATCACATCGCCATAGCGTTTCTCCACCGACTCGAGCCGCAGGCCGGTGAGGGCTATCGGCCCCTCACCGGCCTGCGCAGCGTACGTGTCAGTGTCTGGAGTCGTCGCCAAAGCGCCACTTCCTCAGCGTTGTACCTGACACACCGTTGTCCACGTAGATGGTGTCGCCAAGGCTACCCACGCTCTCGATGACCGCAGCGACCTTTGTCTGTCTCCTGTAGTTCGATGCAACCGCACGACCGATGGCTTCACCCTCCCAGCTTGGCGGCCCATTCGTTCCACCGGTCGGTCCAATCGCCAGCTACTTCGGCCACGTAGAGGAAGTCCTCGAAGGCGAGCGTGTCCCACGCTTCGTCTCCATAGACGAACCGCCCGAGCTCGGAGTCATCAAACTGGGCCTCCAGTGATGTCGGACCGTAGGCGAGATTCAATGCCACGTCGCGCTGCGCCTGTGCTCCCAGCGCGAAATTGACGAACTCGTACGCAAGATCCAGGTTCTTCGTTCCCTTCACGATCCCGAAGAAGTCCTGGTTGGCGTACGCGCCCTCGCAAGGACTGATGAACTCGACCGGCACACCCGCATCGGCCATGGCCCAAATGCGCCCGTCAAAAACGATCGCAACGTCCGCTTCGCCGCGAACCAGGGCATCCTCCATTCCAGCCGGCGACGGATACAGGGCTTGGATATTCGGAAGCAACTCGTCGAGCTTCTCCCAGGAACCCTCCTGAATCGGGGTGAGCTCACCATAGAGAGCGAGGTTCATCTGCTGGATGGTGTACGTCGGAACCGTCAACCCAGTCGCGATCCGCCCTTCGAGCCGAGGGTCGAAAAGGTCCGACCAGCATTCAGGCTTGAACCCAACACGCTCTTCGATGTCTGTTCGAACACCGAACCCGTATGTGTAGACGAGATATCCGGCACCGGCCGGCAGAAGCTCCCTCGCCTGGGGCCGTAACGTTGCAAGATTCGGAACGTTTTCCTCGGTCAACGGCTCAAGAAGACCAAGTTCTCCAGCCCGGACCACATCGCTCGGCAGAAGCACACTGACATCGACCTGAGGGTCTCCGCTGTCGACCTCCTGTTGGATCTGTGGCACGGCGATGAACTCGTATGTGGTCGAAGGCACGACCGTGGCGCCGGTTAGCTCACTGAACTTGGAAAAAACATACTCGACGTATACGTCCTCGTACGACCCGGGCCAGACTTGAACACGCAGCTCCTGTCCAGCAAACGGAAGGGCCGCCTCAGTCGAGCTGACCGTCGCAGCCGTTGTGTCTGGCGCATCCGCTGTGTCCCCGTCGCCAGCGCACCCGGCAACGAGAAGAGCGAGAACGACTAGGGCACCTCCAACCATGGTCTGGTAGCGAACTCGTCGTACTTTCATTCGTGCACGTCCTTTCTTTTTCCCTATTACACGGCCTCGGCTACCGACTCCCTTCGTGCCGGGAGGGCAGCCTCTTCGTCGCTTGATAGCTCGGTTTTCATGCCACTTCGCATCTTCTGTGCCTTGCGCCGGAGCGTCTCAAAGCCCCAGACAAACACCACCGTGACCCCGATCAGCAGGGTCGAGATGGGAGCAATCGTGGGTTCCATCCGATCTCGCAGCAGGGAGAAGATCAACACGGGAAGCGTCTGGGATTGCGGTGTCGACAGCAGAAACGCAAGGATGAATTCATCCCACGAAATGATGAACGCGATGAGCGCGCTGCCGGCAAGAGCCGGGGCGATAAGTGGCAGCGTCACGCGCCGGAAAACGACGAACGGTCCCCCACCAAGGCTTGCCGCGGCCTCGCGCAGGTTGCGCGGGATGTCGTGGAGTGACGAACTGACAAGCACCACGACGAATGGGGTGGTTACGACGGTATGGGCGAGCATCACCGACAACGCCGATCCGCGGAGGCCGAGTCGAAGGAATACATAGAACAGGCCCAGACCGAGGATGACATACGGAACAATCAACGGCCCGAGGGCAAGGAGTCTGAATCCCCAGCGGAATCTGAGATGTGTTCGTGCGAGAGCGAGTGAGATCAGCACGCCCAGGACGACAGAGAGTGTCATTGCGACCAGGCCAATACGGAGACTCAGTAGTGCACTCGTCAGGAACCTGGAGTCACTGACCAGCTCTCTGTACCAGCGGAGCGACAGCTCAGGCGGCGGGAAATCGAGGTAGTTCGAAGACGTAAACGACACCACAATGACGATTACCAGGGGTGCGAGAAGAAACACGTAGAGGATCGCCACCACCACATTGAGCCAGCGACTGGTTCGCCGGCGTCCGTGAGCATGCCGAAATAGGTGCCGACCACTCCCGCGGCTGTTACTGGCGGAATCCGTCCTCATGGTGCCGGGGGGACTCCAGTCGATCTCAGGCTCCAAAGATCCCCCCCTCTATGCGACCGCGCGCCACGATTCGGCTGACAACAAATGCAACGAGGAGGACTACCAACAGCAGGATGATCGACAACGCACCCGCGAAGGGGTAGTTGAGGAGCCCAACCTGCTGAACAACCACGCTGGCGATGACCAGCACCCGGCCACCTCCGAGAAGGACCGGGATGAGAAAGAACCCGCTGACGATAATGAAGACCAACAACGATCCACTGACGATGCCTGGCGTGCTGAGCGGGAGCGTGACACGCCAGAATCGGCGGAGCGGCGAGGCCCCAAGGCCTTCGGCGGCATGCTCGAGTGACGGGTCGATCGCCTTCAGCGAGGCGTAGATCGGGAAGAACATGATGGGCACCATGACGTGGACGAGGCCCACGATCGTCCCTGTCTGGTTGTACATGAGCCTGAGCGTTGGTATGCCCAAAGCCTCGAGCGAGCTGTTGACGACCCCACTGTCACTGAGCAGGATCATCCACGCGAAAGCCCTCACGACAACGCTGCTCCACAGCGCTACCACGATCCCGAACATGGCGTAGACCCGCCATCGAGGGTCGAGACGCACGAGCCAATAGGCAAGGACATAGGCAATGGGAAGTGTTGCCAGCATCGTTAGCATCGATAGGCGCAGCGTCCTCACCAGCAGGGTCATGTACACCGGTGTTGTGAAGACCTTCGCGTAGTTATCGAACGTCAGGTCGGCCCTCATCCCCGCTGACGGCTCATTCGTGAAGAAACTGAAGACAAGCGCGATGCCCAGCGGGATGAGAAAGAAGATCAACAGGAAAATCACCGGGACGGCCAAGAGCAGATATGGAGTTGAGCGCAGCGCCCCCACTCCGGTCGCGGGGGGTGGTCGCCGTCGACGGCTCGCACGAGGACGCCGTTGAGTAAGCACTAGTACACGCGATCGGAACCCGGCGATAGGTCACCCTGGACCGTGGTCGGCGAGTTCTCCACCAGTGGGATCGCATGCGATCGCCGCGATACCGAACCAGAATCCATCGTTTCCACGCTGTCATGCTGTGTGCTCAAGGGGTCATCCCAGCGAGACGTTCCCGGAAATGATAGCCGAAAGAATATATGATTGCCTGGCGCTTATGAGCTCCCTCAGGATTGGTCGCGGCTACGCGAGGAGTTGTCGCAGCCCGTCGACACTCCGTTCCGAGATGCCGGTGGTGAGCATCGAGCGAGAGGGCCGGACGAGATCCTATGCCATGACGATCCCCTTGGTCCGCAAAGAATCCGGCTGATGTGGCCGGTGCTCGCGGTACACGAGGTCTCACGAAGTGGCAACCGCCGTGGGGCAAACCCTGCCCGTACCGCCCATTCCCTCCAGCAAACCTCCCTTACGCCTGATTCAGTTGCGCGGTCGATGTCGATTGCCAGATCGTATATTATGTAGCGCATAGAGGGGCCGCGTCGGATTCGGGGCGCTTCAAACCGGATCCGCAATTGCCCGGCTGTCGAGCCGATAGTCGGTCTCGTCAGATTTGATGAGCCGCCGCTCGCGAATGAATGGGAGTGGCACGTTGGGATCGGGCGAGTCGATCTCCCGCGCCAGGCGGTGGGCATGGAAGATGGTCTCGGCCAGCGTCTGGGGTGCGTAGCAGTCACCGACCTGATAGATCGCTTTGATTCCCGCCTTGGTGAGGGCCTCTTGATCGGCCTGCAGAGTGTTGAACAGGTCGTCGTTTACTAGGCGTTGCGTAACGAGTACAACGCTATCGACTGCGATTTCGGTGGTACCACTCTCCCAAGCACCTTTCGTCAGCACCGACCCGGCCCGGATCTCGGTAACCGAGCGCTCGGTGAGAATCTCGAGTCCCAGGGCGCGGAGATTGCGATTCAGACGCGGCGCCTCCAAGGTCAGGGCAGTATGGGGTGCGAGGGTTCCGAACGGTGTCACGTACGTGACGGTCTTGCCCTCGATCAACAGGCGTTCGGCTATACCGACAGCAGTGAAGTATCCATCGGTGTCGAAGACGAGAACCCGATCGCCGACGGGCTCACCGGCCATTACCTGCTCGGGAGTCACAACGTACGACGTGGTCGCATCAGCGCCGGGGATGGAGGCCTGTGTCACTCCGTTCAGACCATCGAGCGCCCAGTGCGACCCCGTTGCCGCAATAACGATGTCGGCGCCGTAATCCAGCACGTCCGTGGCTGTGAGCCGCGTGCCGAGCACTGTTTGCACATTCGAAAGCTGCTCGATCTGGTGGCGCCGATAGTCCACAAGGCGGTTCCACTCGGCGAGGCCCGGCAGCCGGGAAATCCACCGCATCGAGCCTCCGATGTCATCGTCTGCTTCTACCAGGTGCACCGCAGCCAGTCCGCGTTTGCCGAGCACCATCGCGCACTCGAGTCCGGCTGGACCGGCCCCGATCACCAATGCCAGGTCACTGCTGTTCTTGGCAGCCTTGAAGCGCTCAGGGTGCCAACCCCTTCGGTACTCCTCACCAATCGTGGGGTTTTGCGTACAGATGATCGAGGGGCCGCCGATGCTCCAGCGGGCGACACAGGCGTTGCAACCTATGCATTCGCGGATATCCTCGACTCTCCCTTCGGCGATCTTGTTCGGAAGGAACGGATCGGCGATCGACGGTCGAGCGGCACCGATGATGTCGCACTGCCCGCTGCGAATCGCAGCGACCATGACGTCAGGGTCTGTGAAGCGTCCCACGTTCATGACCGGCTTTTGTGTGTGTTTCTTCACGTTCTCGAGATACTTCTTAGCGTGGTTCTGGGCATGGGTCCGAGAGGGCGCCGCGTCCTCACCCCAACCACCGGCCCACGAAAGCTGGATATCCCACATGTCCACCAAGTGGTCGCAGTACTCGATGAACTCGTGGCCTTCACCCTCCGCCCGAATACCCCGATCGCCGAGACCCTCAGGAGCGGGCAAGGTGTCGAGACCGAATCGAACCGAAATCGCGCACCGTCCGCCGACGGCTTCTCGAATCATCTCGAGGACTTCTCGGGAAAATCTCGCCCGGTTCTCGAAACTCCCTCCGTACTCGTCCGTACGGTTGTTGAACAGCGGCAGCAGAAAGTGGTGAGTGAACCCCTGGGCCATG
This sequence comes from Acidimicrobiia bacterium, assembly GCA_036985755.1. Lineage (GTDB taxonomy): Bacteria > Actinomycetota > Acidimicrobiia > Spongiisociales > UBA5794 > JACZST01. The sequence continues at coordinate 16,112 of BTQG01000046.1, forward strand.
GCGATATACACGGTGATGATGTCGAACCCTGCGCGCTCGGCGCGCAGGGCGCCTTTCACAAGCTCGCGCTGGGCAAGCCGTATGTCATCTTTCGTCATGGCGCGCGGCGTTCGATTCAGCTCGTACATGCTCTGGGTCGCGCTCACCCCCTTTGCGGGAAGGCGCGTCTCGTGCGCCGGACTGTCAACCGACCCGTGTACGAGTTCGACGGCGGCAAGAGCACCGTGCTCATGCACGGCGTCAACCATGTGGGCGAGGTTGCGGATATCTCCGTCATCCCAGAGGCGCGCCCCGACCCGGTGGAAGTCGTCGCTCTCCGGTGAAACCGAGCAATACTCGGTCGAGACGGCCGCCCAGCCGCCCTCTGCCTTCATCCCACGGAGCGCGGCCTGGAAACCCGGTTTTTCCGACCCGGCACCACTGCAGTGGGCAGCCTGGAAGAAGCGATTCCTCATGGTCTTCGGGCCGATGCGAAGCTCGTCAAACAGGATGTCGTATCTTGGATCGCGTGCCATTATCTCTCGGACTCCCTTTTCTCGATCGGTTTCATCGACGCTCGTCGTCGACGACGCAAGCACCAGTGGCGGTCGTTGTCATGGCAGTCCCGCTCCAGGGACCGCGACCTCAGTGGTTTCAATGAAACCCTCCGATTTCCCCTCCAGCATCTCCGCCATAGACGTCGCGACCGTGCACAGATAGAGCGTCGTTCGCTGTCTACCGCCGAGCATGCACGCCACCGCCCATTTTCCAGGTACCGGAACACGATCCGTCACCTCGCCGCCTTCCAGCACCCGTACAAACTCGCTGTGGAAGATCGAACCCGCCCAAACGGCCCCTTCGGCATCGAGGCAGATCCCGTCCGGCGAAAAATCCGGAAGCTCACAGAAGATGCGCCGGCCCGACAGAGCACCATCCGGCGCTCTGTCGAACGCCGTCAAGCGTCCTCCCAACGTCTCGGCAACGATGAGCGTCCTCCCATCGGGTGTAATCACCATCCCGTTTGCGAACTCGATGCCGTCGGCCACAGCGCTCACCTCGCCGCTCGGAGCCACCACGGCAAGAGTGGCATCAATTGGTGGTGCCCCACCGAGGAAATCGAATCCGAAATTGCTCACATAGGCTCGGCCCAAAACATCAACAACCAGGTCGTTGGCGTGCCAGGTTGCGATCCCGCTGAGGTCGGCGACCTCTTCCAGGCGGCCCTGATCGAAACGGAGCAGTCGCCTGTCCTCCATCGAGACCACCAGCAGACTGCCATCGTCGAGAAAACCCAGGCCCCCGGGGGCGTTCGGCACGTGCACAACAGTTTCGATGTGGCCAGTGGGATCGATCGTCGCCACCCGCCGTGGCGCTCCCATGTCCGAGAACCAGAGCAGACCGTCGTGCCAGCGCGGGCACTCGGTAAACGACAACCCGGAAGCAACGACGCGCGTTGCGTGCACACTCATAAAGATCTCAAGGTCTGTGAAATCGCCAACCTCCATCGATCGGAATCGTCACACCGGTGACCAGCGGGAATCGGTCGGTACAGAGCGCTCCGACGAGTCGAGCAACTTCAACCCGGGTCACCAGCCGGCGCGCCGGTGTTTGTGCGATCGCGGCTTCGACGAAGCCGGGCATGACCGCTTCTGCTTCTTCGGCGCTCTCTGCGATCTGTCCAGGAGCGACCGCATTCACCGTCACCTCGGGCGCCAACTCTACGGCCAACTCCTCGGTCAAGAATCCGACCGCGGCCTTGGCCAGACCGTAGACCGAATGATTCCGGACATAGGCGGAGCCTCCAGAGATGTTGACGATGCGACCCCATCCAGACTCACGCATTCGCGATCCCAAGAGCTGGCTCGTCACAAACGCGGCCTTCACGTTGGTGTTCAAAACCATATCCCAGTCCGTGTCTGACAGTTCCACGAGAGGATCACCCGCCCACAGCCCGACATTGTTGACCAGGATGTCGATCGGCGCATCGAGCTTCTCGAGGGCTTCTGCAACCATGTCGCGCACACCTGCGGAAGAGGTGAGGTCGCAGGCGATCGCGATGTGGCCACGATCTGCCTGGTCGCCGAGCTGATCTATGACCGCGCGGGCCTCGTCAGGCGAGTCGTGGAACGTAAGAACAACTCGCGCTCCCTGCGACGCAAGGTGGCTTGCAATCGATGCCCCCAGGTTCCGTGACGAACCCGTAACAAGGGCGGTCTTGCCTTGAAGCGGTAGATCCCGCACATTCATGACGTGCTCCGTGACACGACCTCGTCAATACGCCTCAATCGAGAACCGTCCCATGCAGTGGAACCCACTCGGCAACGAACCCCGTCCACGTCTTATCGAAACGGACGCCCGCCGGACCATCCAATGCCGCGGTGACATCCCTCTCGTACTCGGACGCATTGCTCACTTCCGCTATGTCGACGTACTGCACGTGCGGTAGGCCTTCTCGACCCTCGAGAAACCCTTCGACGCGGATCACGTCGTAGCTGACGACGCTCGGTAGGGCCCGAGCCAGTGGCAATACCTCTTCCATGACGAACCGCTCGAACTCCGCCGGTTCTGCTGAATCTGCAAGAGTGCTCAGGAAAACGATCTGCGACGTCATTTGACGACAATCCTTTCAGTCCCTGTTCTTTGGTTGCATTGCGAGATCACCACTTTCTGGTCACTCGTCGGTAAAGGCCACAGTCAGCTCGCAGTGGGCATCGCCCTTTGGAAGACTTTGCGCATAGCCGAGACCGGCACCTGCGGCGTCGGGATCACCCCTCAATCTGAGCCGGGGATGGATCTCCTGCGCCGCGGTATCGAGGTACCCAGAGCAACCCTGCTCACACGGCTGCGTCGCCCGCAATGCCGGTGTCATCTGCGCGAAGTACGGGCACCTATGGACACGAAGCGTTGCGGCGGCGTCCGATACATTCACCCACTCCCAATCGGACGTCCCATCGGCGATCACGGTCCAGCCGGTGCCCATGAAGTTGATCCAGTCCTCGATGGTCCCTGGCCCTTGCTTTTCCGGGAGGCCCAGAATCGGCCTGAC
>BTQG01000047.1:0-17768 GCA_036985755.1 Acidimicrobiia bacterium
CGTAATACGTTGTTCGGGCGAACCGGGAGCAACCTGCACGGAAGAGTGGACCTCGAACTGCTCTCTCTACTGAACCCGGAAAAACCAGGTCAGAGTTCCCGGATCCGGGGCACCGGGTGGCCCCGCCCACGACGCTTCGACGGAGTGGAAACCCGGCGTCCATGAGACGATGACCTTTCCCGGCCCCGGTTCGAACACGTGCAGCCCGGTGGCCTGGGTCCAGCCGACCTGCTCGTCGGGGATGGGGATGCCGTCGACGACCAGCGTGGCGCGATATCCCGATGCCATGTCGAGGACCAGGCGGGGTTGTCCGAACAGCAAATCGCTGTCCGCCGGTTCGACGCGGTCGACGGCGTCCGGCAGGACCGATGGGTCACCCTGTGGGGCCCACAACACGGCGCCGAGCACCACCGCGATGAAGGCGACACCGAGCACGAGCAGAACGGCGCGGTACTTGGTTGGGTTCATCGGCGATCGAGGGTAGACCAGGCTTACCACTGTCGATGGTGTACGTGTTGTACTTGCGTGGCGCGTGAGAAGCCTGGAGACTGCGCCGATGCGACTCAACCCCGTCTTCGACGAGCTCGGCGACTACCCGATCGCCACCATCCAGGCGCGGGCACGCGACCGCCGTGACGCCGGGCTCCCCGTTGTCGACTTCTCGATCGGTGACCCCCGCGAGCCGACACCACCGTTCATCATCCGCGCCCTCGAGGATGCCATCCCCGAGATCTCCCAATACCCGACGGCGGGGGGCCTGGCCCCGTTCCGCTCTGCCGTGGCCGACTATGTCGATCGGCGGTTTGGTGTCGGTGTCGACCCCGATAGCCAGGTGCTGCCGACGAGCGGCGCCAAGGAGGCCATCTTCTCCACTCCCCTTGCCTTCATCGATGGCACTGCGGCGGATGTGGTCGTCTACCCAACTCCGGGTTATCCCATCTATGAGCGCGGCGCCCGGTTCGCCGGGGCGGACGTGCTCCCTGTGCGACTGACCGGGGACTTCGTTTTGCGCGCGGACAGCATCTCGAACGAGGCCTGGAGCCGGGCCCGGATGGTGTGGACAAACTCGCCGCACAATCCCACAGGTGCAGTCTCCAGCCTGTCGGATCTGGCCGACCTCTACGAGCGGGCCCGCGATGAAGACGTGCTGCTGCTCTCCGACGAGTGTTACGCCGACGTGTACGAGGAAGCGTTTTACCCCGAGGGGCCGGCGTCGGTGCTCCAGGTAGCAGGGGAGGGCTCACCCGGTGTCATCGTCTACCTGAGTCTCTCCAAACGATCCGGGATGACCGGATATCGCTCGGGAGCCATGGTGGGAGACGCCGAGGCCATCGCGGCATTGCGGGTCTTGCGATCCACGACCGGTACGGCTTCCCAGGAGTTCGTTCAATCGGCGGCGGTCGCCGCCTGGGGTGACGACGCTCACGCCGCGGAGCGGCGCACGATCTTCACCGAGAAGCGGCGAATACTCAGGGCGGCGTTCGACGACCTCGGGCTGGACGTCGTCGGCTCTGCGGCCGGGCTCTACCTGTGGGTTGCCGTAGACGATGACCTCGCCGTATCTGATCGTCTGCTCGACGAGGGCGTTGTCGTCTCACCCGGCCGGTTCTTCGGTCGAGGCGGGGAAGGGTTTCTCCGCCTGGCGCTGGTGCCCGCCCTCGATGAGTGTGAGGCCGCCGCCGACACGCTGCGCTCGGTGCTCGGCTGAGACCAGTTTCCAGGTCCCAGCTCCCAGTTGCGACTTGCGACTTGTGACTTGCGACTTGCGTCTGGTCTTGCTCTTAGTATCCCGGCCAATGGCCGACCACGAAATCATCGAAGCTGCATATGAGGATCTGTCGCTGCTCGATCAGGCAGAGCCCGCGGTGCGAAGGACAATCGCGGCACTCGACGCCGGCGAGGTCAGGGTCGCGGAGAAGATCGACGACACCTGGCTGGTCAACGAGTGGGTGAAGGCGGCCATCGTCCTCTATTTTCGGCTGGCCGGAATGGAGACGATGAAAGCCGGACCGTTCGAGTACCACGACAAGATTCCGACCAAGACCGATCTCAAAGCAGCGGGGATCCGCGTCGTGCCCCCTGGCACGGTTCGTTACGGGGCGTATTGCGAGCCGGGTGTCGTGGTGATGCCCGGGTATGTCAACATCGGCGCCTATGTGGGGTCGGGGACCATGGTCGACACCTGGGCGACCGTGGGCTCCTGCGCCCAGATCGGGCGCGACGTGCACCTATCGGGCGGTGTCGGCATCGGTGGCGTGCTGGAACCGCCGAGCGCCCAGCCGGTGATCATCGAGGACGGGGCGTTCCTCGGGAGCAGGTCGATCGTCGTCGAGGGCGTCATCGTGGAACATGGAGCGGTACTGGGGGCGAACACGACGCTGTCGGCGTCGATCCCCATCATCGACGTCACCGGATCCGAGCCGATCGCTATCCGGGGGAGGGTCCCTGCCAACGCAGTCATCGTCCCCGGCACGCGACCAAGGGAGTTCCCCGCAGGGGTCTATCAGCTGCAGGCGCCGCTGTTGATCGGGTACCGCTCCGAGTCGACCGACCGCAAGACCTCGCTCAACGACGCGCTGCGCACCTTCGAGGTCGAGGTGTGAGCCTGGTCGACACCCTCGTCGAGCTCATCGACATTCCGTCGGTGACCGGCGACGAAGAGGAGATCGCCACCGCGCTCGAGTTCCGTCTCTCCGGCAGGCTCCCGACACAGAGGGTCGGGAATGCGCTGGTTGTTGGGGAGCCGACAGGGAAACCACTCATCGCCCTGTACGGGCACACCGACACGGTGCCGGTGCAGGGCAACGCCACCGCCGAGATTGGCGACGGCAGGGTTCATGGGCTCGGCGCCTCCGACATGAAGGCCGGGGTGGCGGTCATGGTCCATCTGCTCGAAGACGCCGACGTCGTCGCCGGCCCGTTCGATGTCGTCGGTGTGTTCTACGACAAGGAGGAGGGACCCCTTGCCGACAACGGGCTCGAGGACGTGCTCAACGCCATCGACTGGCTCGGCGACTCGGAGTTGGCGATCGTGCTCGAACCCACCGATCTGGGCGTCGAGCTCGGCTGCAACGGGGCGATGAACGCCGACGTGATCTTCACCGGCCACGCCGCCCACTCCGCAAGGCCATGGCTCGGCGAGAACGCCATCACCAAGGCAGGTTCCTGGCTTGCCGAGATGGGTGACAGGGAACCGGAGACATTCGACGTCTCCGGTCTGGAGTATCGCGAGGTCTTCTCGATCACAACCGCACGCGGTGGCATCGCCAAGAACGTGCTGCCCTCGCGCTTCGTGTGCAACCTCAACTACCGGTTTCCGCCGGTGTTCGACGTCGAGGAGGCCGAACAACGGCTGTTGGCGGTGGCGGCAGCGGCCGACGAGGTCGTCATCACCGATCGGGCTCCCGCGGGCACGGTGCCCGAGGGCAACGCACACCTGGTGCGGTTGGAGAGCCTGGTTGGCTCCAGGCAGGCGAAACAGGGATGGACCGACGTCGCCAGGCTCACCGCACGCGGGATCGCGGCGGTCAACTACGGGCCGGGGGAGGTCGCACAGGCCCATCAGGTGACCGAATCGGTGCCGATCGAAAGCCTGGATATCGCTCTCGACGTGCTGCGCCGGCTCCTGCTCGCGTAGTATCCAGGCCGAGACAGGAGGCTCATGGCTATCTACGCACGGCGATCTGATAAGGCAAACGCATTGGCCGACATACCGCTGTTCAGCAGTCTGAGCAACAAGGAGCGGATGGAGCTGGCCAGACACGTCGACGAGGTTGCCGTCAAAGAGGGGGTCGTGCTCACCGAGCAGGGCACCCCCGGCGACGCGTTCTATCTCATCGTCGACGGTACCGCCGACGTGACGAGAAGTGGGACCAAGATCGCCATGCTCGGGGCGGGGGAGGCGGTTGGCGAGATGGCGCTGCTCGATGGCGAGCCGCGTTCGGCCACCGTCGTGATGACTTCGGATGGCACGGTGCTCACCATGCCCCGCCGCGAGTTCACCGCTGTGCTCAAGGAAATTCCTGCCATCTCGCACAAGATGCTGGTATCGATGTCCCTACGACTCCGCGAGGCCAACAGCAAACTCGTCGGCTGATCAGCCGTCGGCTCGGCGTTCGGACGAGTCGGGCTTCAGCACGACCGGGGGGACCTGGAGCCGGGACAGGAAGAACTGGACGAGCGGACCGATGGCGAGGGCGAACACGACGGTTCCGATCCCGACGGTGCCCCCGAGCAGCCAGCCGACGACGAGGACGCTGATCTCCAGGACACCGCGAACCAGGCCGATCGGGGAGCCGGTGATCCTGGCGATCCCGGTCATCAATCCATCGCGCGGGCCAGGACCAAGACCGGAGCCGATGTAGTAGCCGGAGCCGATTGCCACAACGACGACTCCGACCAGCATGGCCGCCCAACGGACCATCAGCAGGTCGAGCCGGTCGGGTAGCACCAGCAGCGACAGGTCGAGCACGAGGCCGATGACGATGGCATTGGCGATGGTGCCGATCCCGATGCGCTCCTGGAGGGGGAACCAGAGGAGCAGCAGCAGGAGCCCGATGATGATTACGACGGTTCCGATCGGAATCCCGGTGCGCTCGGAAATACCCTGATGAAAGACATCCCAGGGAGCGAGGCCGAGGTCGGCGATCACCATGAGGGCGAGGCCCAAGCCAAACAACACCAAGCCGAGGAACAGGCGCGCCAGGCGCGACCACAATTCCGGGCGGGGAGGTACCGGGAGCACCGACGGACCCTACATGGGGACTCGATCGCATCCGCGCCGTGGTCACCAACACCCGGACCGTGATGCGAACGGATTCAGACGGGCGCAACACTTTCGCCAAGAGGGAATAGGCAGGACGCAGTTTGCGTCTTGGCTCGAGCGGCACCCCGCCCCCCCGGATGTGATCGAGGCCGGGGTCGGGCTATGAGTCGCGAGTCGCCGGTTCGAACGCCGGTTCTTGCTCGCGACTCGTGGCTCGCGACTCGCTCCTACCATTCCCGCTCATGCCGGTTGACTTCGATATCACCCGAGTCGCGCAGCTTGCCCGCATCGCCCTCTCCGACGATGAGCTGGAGCAGTACAGCGAGCAGTTGGAGCAGATTCTCGAGCATGCGGCTCGCGTCCAGGCGTTGCCGACCAACGGCGTCGAACCGACCTCACATCCGCTCACGATGGTGAACGCCTTCCGCTCTGATGAGGTCACCGCATGTCTCGACCGTGACGAGGTGCTCGCCGCGGCTCCCGATCCCGAGGATGGCTACTTCAGGGTCCCCAGAATCCTCGACGACGGATGAGTGATCTCGCCGACTTGAGCATCCATGAGGCAGGGGCAGGGCTGCGCAGTGGGGACTTCACCGCCACCGACCTGCTCGACGCCACGTTGCGGCGGGCCGCGGTCACCGAAGCGCACCTGCACGCCTACCTGACCATCGATCGGGACGGTGCCAAGGTGGCCGCGGAGGCGGCGGACCGATCGCTCCGTGCCGGCGACGACGACCGGCCCCTGCTCGGGATCCCGCTGGCGCTGAAGGACAACATGGTCACCCGCGGCGTTGTCACCACAGCGTCCTCGCAGATCCTCGCCGGCTGGAATCCCCCATACGACGGGACCGCCGTTGCCCGGCTTCGAGAAGGTGGAGCCGTCATCGTTGGCAAGACCAACCTCGATGAGTTCGCCATGGGCTCGTCGACGGAGAACAGTGCCTACGGTCCGACGCGGAACCCATGGGACACCGACACCGTGCCCGGTGGCTCGTCTGGCGGGTCGGCGGCGGCGGTTGCCGTCGGGTCGGCGTTCGGCGGGTTCGGCTCCGACACCGGAGGGTCGGTCCGGCAGCCGGCATCACTGACCGGCACGGTTGGGGTCAAGCCCACATACGGGCTGGTCAGTCGATACGGGCTGATCGCATTTGCCTCATCCCTCGACCAGATAGGACCGCTGGCGCGAACCGTGGCAGACGCCGCCACCCTCCTGGAGGCGGTGGTTGGATGGGATCGTCTCGATGCGACCAGCTACCCCGGCGATCTGCCCGACATCTCTGGATCACTTGGGATGGGTGTGAAGGGGCTCCGCATCGGCGTCGTCAGCGAGCTGAGCGGGGAGGGGATCGATTCCGAAGTGCTCGCCGCCACCCGGGTCATGTCCGACCGGCTCAGTGACGCCGGCGCCGAGATAAGCGAGGTATCGCTCCCATCGACCGAGCATGCCCTGTCGGCGTACTACCTCATCGCCCCCGCCGAGTGCTCAGCGAACCTGGCCCGGTTCGACGGGGTCCGCTATGGGCTGCGCGTCGAAGGGGAGACCACGGAGGAGATGATGGCGAAGACCCGTGCCGAGGGCTTCGGGCCCGAAGTAACTCGACGGATCCTGCTCGGGACCTATGCGCTGTCGGCCGGGTACTACGACGCTTTCTACGGCCAGGCGCAGCGGGTTCGCACCCTGGTCAGGCGGGATTTCGCCAAGGCATACGAAAAGGTCGACGTTCTGGTGTCTCCGACCAGCCCGACTACCGCGTTCGAGATCGGTGCCAAGGCCTCCGATCCGTTGGCCATGTACTACTCGGACGTGTGCACCGTCTCGTCGAACCTCTCCGGCGATCCTGCGATGTCGGTCCCGATTGCCCTGGACGATGCCGGTTTGCCTATCGGGTTCCAGGTCATGGCTCCTGCTCTGGGGGAGGAACTCATGTTCCGGGTAGCTGCTGAGGTCGAGCGGGTAGCGGAATTCAGCGTCAGAGCGAAGCTCGCTACCTCGGAGGTCGGGACATGACCACCTGGGAGGCGGTGATCGGCATCGAGACCCATGTGGAGCTGCAGACCGCGTCCAAGATGTTCTGCGGGTGTCCCGTTGAGTTCGGTGACGAGCCGAACACGGCGGTGTGCCCTGTGTGTCTTGCCCTTCCCGGTGCGTTGCCGGTAGCCAACGAACAGGCCATCGAGGGCATCCTCTCCATCGCCGAGGCACTCGACTGCACCCTCGCCGAGACCTCCCTGTTCTATCGGAAGAACTACTTCTACCCCGACCTCCCGAAGAACTATCAGATATCGCAGTTCACCTTCCCCGTCGGTGTCGACGGGCACCTCGACCTCGAGGTCGGCGGCGAGATGACCCGGATCGGGATCACCAGGGTCCACATGGAGGAAGACACCGGCAAGAGTCTCCACCAGGGTGAGACCGGCCGCATCCACGGCGCGGCGCACACCCTGATCGACTTCAACCGTGCCGGGGTGCCGCTGGTCGAGGTCGTGACCGAACCCGACATCCGCAGCGCCGATCAAGCCAGGGCCTACGGAACGGAGCTGCAACGCATCGTGCGAGCCCTGGGCGTCTCCGATGCCAGGCTCGAGGAAGGCTCGATGCGGTTCGATGCCAACGTCTCGCTCCGGCCCCGGGGCTCTGACCGGCTCGGCATCCGCTCCGAGGTGAAGAATGTGAACTCGCTGCGGTCCATGCAGCGAGCCATCGCCTACGAAATCGAACGCCAGACCGAGGTGCTCGAAGGCGGCTCGGACGTTGTTCAGGAGACCCGACACTGGAACGAGGAGTCGGGGGTGACGACATCGATGCGCTCCAAGGAAGAGTCCGAGGACTATCGCTACTTCCAGGAGCCCGACCTGTTGCCTCTCCATATCGATGAGGCATGGCGCCGGCGAGTCCAGGCCCGCCGGCCAGAGCTGCCCGCGAAAAAGCGTGCCCGCTACCGCGAGCTCGGGGCCGACGCCGCGGTGGCGGCTCTGCTCGTCGACTCCCCGGATCTCGCCACCCTCTTCGAGGAAGCCGTCGCCGCCGGCGCCGAACCGCGCCCTGTCGGCATCTGGCTCAGCGGAGAGGTGGTTGCGTACCTGCGTCGTGAACAGACCACCATCGGCGACACAGGGCTCCGCTCCGGTGATCTGGTCGAGCTGGCAGCAATGACCGCAGGAGGAGACCTCTCCTCGACCGCGGCCAAGGAGGTGCTCGGTGCGGTGCTTGCCGGTGAGGGCAATGCGCAGGCCGTTGCCGAGGCCAGGGATCTCTTTCAGATCTCGGATGTGTCGGCTATCGAAACGGTCGTCGACGGGGTCCTCGCAGCCAACACAGAAGCTGTGGCGAAGATCCAGGGCGGAGATTCCAAGCCCGTCGGCTTCCTGGTCGGCCAGGTCATGCGAGCAACCGGTGGAAAGGCGGACCCGAAGGTGGTCCACGAGCTGATTCGGGCCAAGGCGACCGGCTGAGCGGTTCTCGATTGTTACTCGGTACGCCTGGCGGGTCCTCCTACGCTGTGTCTGGTATGGAGTTTCTCGCCGACGTATTCGAAGCCGCATTCGCCTTCCTTGGGGATTCCGGGGGAGAGCTCGCCCGGGTGGTGCTGCTCACCCTGGTCGTCGCCGGGCTGGCCACTGCGATCGGCGTGGCGATCGGGGTTCCCTTCGGCATCTGGCTCGGGCTCGCGCGGTTCCGTGGTCGAGGGGCGATCTGGACCGTGGTGAACGTCGGCATGGGAATGCCGCCGGTTCTCGTTGGCCTGTTCGTCTTGCTGCTGTTGTGGTCGGATGGACCCCTCGGGCCCCTCAACATCCTGTTCACCCCCGCCGCGATGGTGATCGTGCAGGTGTTGCTCGCGCTACCGATTGCCGCAGGTGTCACCGCCGGCGCCGTTGCCGGCCTTGCGCCCGACGCCAGGGAACAGCTCGACGCGCTCCACCTCACGTTTCCACGCCGGGGAGCGGTCGTGGCCAAGGAGGTGTGGCCCGGTGTCACCGCCGCCATTGCCGCCACCTTCGGAAGGGTGGTTTCCGAGGTCGGTGCGGTGCTCATCGTCGGTGGCAACATCCTCGGCGAAACCCGGGTGCTGACGACCGCCATCGTCCAGGAAACCCGCCAGGCTCGTTTCGGTGCCGCGGTGGCCCTCGGCATCGTCTTGCTCGTCATCGCCTTCAGTGTCAACGGCACGCTGACCTGGCTCCAGTTCCGGGGGCGGCACGTTGGCTGAACGACGCTTCGAAGATCTCAGGTGGCCGGCAGAAGATCCGATCGTCGATATCCCTGAGCTGTCGGTACAGCTCGGCGAGCGGCTGATCGTGTTCGGCCCCAACGGGGCGGGCAAGACCACCCTGCTGCGGTTGGTCGCCGCCGTCGAGGGCGAAGGAGGCACCCCATACGCATCGTATCTGCCGCAGCGGCCGTATCTCTTCCGCGGGACCTGCCGCGCCAACCTGCATCTCGGGCTCGACACCGAAGCGCGAATCAGAGCCGAGGACCTGGCGGTGCGCCTCGGCGTCGGCGATCGGCTCGACCACCAGGCACACACGCTGTCCGGGGGGGAGCGGATGCGGCTATCGATGGCACGCACCCTCGCAGTCGATACTCCCCTCGTATTGCTCGACGAGCCGCTGGCGCCCCTCGATCTGCGTGATCGGGAGGCGGTCGCTGCGGTCATCGCCGACGCGCTCGTCGGGCGCTCGGCGATCATCGTGACCCACGACCGGGACACAGCAGCCATGCTCGGCGACCGGATGGCCGTGATGATCGACGGGAAGATCCAGCAGGTCGGGGCGGTGGCCGAGGTCTTCGCCACCCCGAGCAACGACACCGTTGCCGCCATCGTCGGCGTCTCCAACGTCATCGACGGCAAGGTCATCGCCAGGCGCGGAGCTCTGGTGGAAGTCGAGTGGGGCGGGCACCGGTTCTTTGCTCTCGGCGACCACCCGCCCGAGACCGCGGTAAAGGTCCTGTTCGGCGGCGAGGCGGTCGGTGTGCACAAGGAACCGATGGGCGAGTCCTCGGCGCGGAACCTTTTCCCTGGAGTCGTCAGCGAGATCAGGGAGACCGGGCGTCTGGCCGAGATCGTCATCGACTGCGGCTCTCCTGTGGTGGCGTTGATCACGCCGGGCTCGCTCGACGCCCTCGGCCTGACCCCGGGGTCCGAGGTGCACGTGAGCGTCAAGGCGACCGCGGCGCGCGCCGTCGCCGTCGGAGAGGCTGAGTGAGGCGCCTCGTCGCCGTTGTCGTCATCGCCGCAGCCGCCACCGGATGCAGCAGCGGTAACCGGGTTGTCGTGGCTGTCGGCACCACGCTCGTCGACTCCGGTTTCATCGAGCGCGTTTTCGCCGCGTACGAGACCGATGCCCGGGTCTCTGTGGTGGGCGTGTCGAGCCTCGAGGCCCTCGCCCTCGGCGGGGGAGGCTCGGCCGATCTTCTCATCACCCACCTGCCGGAGGCCGAGGCGGTGTTCCTCGACACTCACCCCGACGCGCGCCAGCGCGGGCTGTTCACCAGCCGCTTCTTGCTGGTAGGACCGCCCCACCAGACCGTGGTACCGGAAGGGGCTGGGATCGTTGAGGCGTTCCGGGCAATCAGCGCGGCGGGGGCGCCGTTCGTCGGCCGCGGCGACGGTTCGGGCACAGCAACAAAGGAGAAAGACATCTGGAGGCGCGCCGGCATCGACCCCACCTCCCGCCCCTGGTACACCGAGACCGGCCAGGGCATGGGTTTCACCCTCCAGGTGGCCGACCAGCGTGGTGCGTTCACTATCGTCGAGCGGGGCACGTTCCTTGCGATCGACTCGATGTCGCTGCTACCGACTGCCGGGCCGCGAGACACGTTGCTCATCAACCCGTACACGATCACGCTCGTTGGAGACCCGGCGCCGCCCGCCGAAGCGCTGTTCGACTGGCTGAGCTCATCGGCGGGCGGCGAGGCGATCGTCGCAGCCAACAATGAGCTGTTCGGCGAGCTCGTCTATCTCCCTGCACGCTGAGAGACCTTCGATCTGGTCCCGAGTTGGGCGGCGTTGTCCATGGATCACCATCCACCGTGCGCGACCGTGGCATCATGACGGAGGAGGTGGAGGAACCATTGGATCGTGCCAAAGTTGTCGTCGCCGAAGTCATCGCCGACTCCGCGATCGAAACGCTCGCCGCCTCATATGAGGTAGACGTCGCCGTCGATGCCGATCGCGATGAGCTCATGACCCGCCTCGGTGACGCCGCCGCCCTCGTGGTGCGCTCTGCCACCCAGGTGGATGCCGAGATGATCGCCGCCGCTCCAAACCTGGTGGTGATCGGCCGCGCCGGGATCGGTGTCGACAACATCGACGTGGATGCTGCGACCGATCGCGGCATCCTGGTGGTCAACGCCCCCGACGCCAACACGATCTCGGCGGCAGAGCACACGATGGCGCTGCTGCTGGCCCAGGCAAGGCGGATTCCGGAAGCAGACGCTTCGTTACGCGCCGGACGGTGGGACCGCAGTCGTTTGCAGGGCACCGAGCTGTACGGCAAGACCCTCGGCATTCTCGGCCTGGGGCGGATCGGGGCCATGGTCGCCGAGCGAGCGGCAGCGTTCGGAATGCGGATCGTTGCGCACGACCCATACATCGGCGATGAGCAGGCCGCCGGGCTCGGTGTCCAATTGGTCGGCCTCGACGAATTACTCGCCGAAAGTGACTTTCTGACCATCCACATGCCGCGTACCACCGAGACCGAGGGGCTGATCGGCGCCGATGCCTTCGACAAGATGAAAGAAGGCGTGCGGATCATCAATGCTGCCAGGGGCGGCATCGTCGATGAAGAAGCATTGGCGGCCGCAGTGGCCGAAGGCGTCGTCGCCGGCGCTGCCGTCGATGTGTACGCCGTCGAGCCAACGACGCAGAGCCCCCTTTTCGAGTTGGCCGAAGTGGTGGTCACCCCCCATCTCGGTGCCTCGACGAGAGAAGCCCAGGACAGGGCGGGAGCATCGGTCGCTGCCAGTGTGGCATCTGCACTCCGTGGCGAGCCGGTGCCCAACGGCGTCAATCTCAAAAGGATGTGACCGTCGGGCGCGAAACGAGCGACGGTGACCGTTCAGAGGAGCCAGACAACGAGCCAACCGGCAGCGAGGCCGTAAACACCGGCAACGACATCGTCCATCGTCACCCCGAGCGCTCCGGGTAACGCCTCTGCCTGACTGACACCGGGCAGCACCTTGTAGATGTCGGCGGCCCTGGCCACGACGAGGGCGACCAGCCACGGCCAGCCGCTGAGGCCGATGAGCGCCAGCAGGGTACCGGCGACCTCGTCCATCGTGATCCAGCCGGGGTCTTCGTTGCTCGTGGTGAACGGCGCTGCCGACCACAGGGACAACGCGAAGGCGACGACGAAGGCAATGGCCGCGACCCACCACTGAGATCGCCACAGGAGCAGGGACACCCCTGCCGCCACGGCGGCGCCGAACGTCCCCGCTCCCCGGTCGCTGCCCCACAGGCGTTGCGGGATCAACCCCGCGAAGAAACCGCTGGCCACGAATCGATGCATGGGCGCACCTTACGGTGCCGAGTCATCAGTCTTCGGTCATCAGCGTTCAGCCTCGTGTCTCCGGTGAATCTCGTCTTCGGCTCTGGCCGACGACTGGCGACTGAGGACTGAAGACTGGAGGTGCGATACTTCCAAGCTCCAGACGAAAGGCAACCGTGCGTCCCGATCAGCTTGGCGATTTTCGTGTGCTCTCCGACCCGCGTATGCATCCGGATGGTTCTCGCGCCGCCTTCGTCGTCACCCGGATGAACCTCGACGAGGACCGCTACGACCGCCGCATCTGGCTGTGGGATGGTTCACGGGCGCGACCGATCACCTCCGGGCAGGGGGATACCAGGCCTCGCTGGTCACCGGACGGAACCCTGCTCGCCTTCTCCAGGAAAGGCGCGGCCGAGGAGGATCGCGCCCAGGTAGCCATCCTGCCACTCGATGGGGGAGAGGGGATGACCGTCACCGATTTCGAGCTCGGGGTTCTCGAACTGGAATGGGCCCCTGATGGCTCGCGTCTTGCCGTCGTTGCCGCCGAATGGACCGGCGAGTGGAAGGACATCGAGCCGGAACAGCGCTCCCGGATCGCCCACCGCATCACCCGGCTCCCGTTTCGCTTCGACGACAAGGGCTGGCTCGACGATAAACGCACCCATGTTTGGACCGTCGACCCCGCAGCAGATTCCGAGCCCGTCCGTCTGACGTCGGGCGACTACTACGACACTGAGATTGCCTGGCACCCGGATGGCGACCGTTTGGCATTCGTCTCGGCGCGTCACGAGGACAGGGGCATGGACCCGGGCACCCAGGTGTGGACCGTGTCGGGTTCGGGTGGTGGGGAAGTGGAGGCGATGACCCCCGTCGGCACCTGGAGCCATCCGTCGTTTGCGCCCGACGGCACGCTGCATGCCATCGGCAACGACGACCGCTGGTCCTACCCCACGGTGTACCCGCTCCAGCGTCTGGACAGCGGGGCGTGGCAACCGGTGACCGGGATCGATCGCGACCTGGCGGAGTTTGCCATTCCGCAGGCTCCGGCAGGGCCGCAATGGCTCGACGACGGGTCGGCGTTCTCCACCCTCGAAGACGCCGGCGCCATCACCATCGTCAGGATCGATCGCGATGGATCGGTTGTTCCGATCGCGGAGGGCCGGCGAGCCGTTACCGGGGTGAGCCCGCGCCCCGACGGCTCGGCAGCCGTGTTCGTAGCCTCGACCCCGACCGATCCCGGTGAGCTGTACTGGTGGGAGGGTGGCGCCGAGCGGCGCCTCACCGCCCTCAACGAGCACTTCCGCCAATCGACGGACCTGGTCGAGCCGGAGCGCTTCACCATCGAGCACGACGGGGTTTCTATCGAGGGCTGGGTGTACCTGCCCCAAGGGGACGACCCGGTCCCGCTGCTGGTCAATATCCACGGCGGCCCTGCATCGCAATACGGTTACGGGTTCTTCGACGAATTCCAGGTGTACGCCGGGGCCGGGTACGGGGTGGTCGCCACCAACCCGCGGGGTTCCAGCGGCTACGGCAAGGACCACGTGCGCGCAGTGGTCGGCCAGTGGCAGCGCGACGATCCGCCGGACCTCGTCGATCTGCTCGCCGTTCCCGACGCCGCTGCCGCCGCCTTCCCCCGGCTCGACCTCGATCGCCTGGGAGTGATGGGCGGCTCCTACGGCGGTTTTGCCGTGGTACGGGTAACCGCCGAAGACCACCGGTACCGGTCGTCTATTGCCGAGCGCGGCCTGTATTCGTGCCTCTCGTTCACCGGCACGTCAGACGTCGGTGTCGTGTTCGGTGGTTTGTACTTCGGGGTGGAAATCGAGGATCGGTGGGATGCCCTGTGGGCGGTGAGCCCGCTGCGGCACGCCGACCGGATCACCACCCCGACGCTGGTGCTCCATTCCGAACACGACTGGCGGTGCCCGATCGAACAGGGAGAGCAACTGTTCACCGAGCTGAAGCGCAACGGCGTCGAGGCCGAGCTGGTGCGGTTCCCCGCAGAGGAGGGACACGAGCTGTCGCGCGGCGGCAAACCGAAACATCGAGTCGAGCGCTTCGAGATCATCCTGGAATGGCACGACCGTCATTTGCGATGACGGCCCACAGACGATGAACCGAAACGCTATGGACATGCTTGACTTACTGCAATGAAGCCAACCAAATTCATCTGGAAAGACGGCGAGCTGATCCCGTGGGACGAGGCCAACGTGCATGTGCTCTCTCACGGGCTGCACTACGGGACCGGTGCGTTCGAGGGGATCCGCTGCTACGAGACCAAACGCGGCCCTGCCGTTTTTCGCCTCACCGAGCACATGGAACGCCTCGCCCGGTCGTGCAAGGCCCTCGGCATTCCGGTCGATTGGACCGCAGACGAGCTGGTCAAGGCCGCCAAGGAGCTGTTCGCGGTCAACGAGCTGCGTTCCGGATACATCCGGCCGATCGTGTTCTATGGATCCGGCTCGATGGGATTGAACCCGGCAGGGGCGGCAGTCCATACCTTCATCGCCACCTGGGAGTGGGGCGCATACCTCGGGGAGGAAGGCGTCCAAAATGGCATCTCGGTCAAGGTGTCGTCGTGGCGGCGGATCTCCCACGAATCATTGCCGCCGAACGCAAAGATCACCGGCGGATACGTCAACTCGATCCTTGCCAAACAAGAGGCGCTGCGCGGTGGCTACGACGAGGCGTTGATGCTCAACACCGATGGTTTTGTGGCAGAGGGCAGCGGCGAGAACCTCTTCGTGGTCCGCGACGGCGCGGTGAGAACGCCGCCCATTTCCGCCGGGGTCCTCGAGGGGCTGACCCGCGACACGATGATCACACTCCTACGCGACGATGGGGTGGAGGTGACCGAGACCCGGGTCACTCGCACCGACCTCTCTTACGCCGATGAGATGTTCCTGACCGGCACGGCCGCCGAAGTCACCCCGATCCGCCTGGTCGACGACCAGCCGGTGGGGGAAGGGGGGCCGGGTCCGATCACTCGCAGGGCCCAGCAGCGGTTCATGGAGGTGGCAACCGGTGAGGACGATCGATACACCGACTGGCTCGAGTACGTCTGAATGAAGATCGTCAGGGTCGAGACGCCCGTCGATGACATCACCTACGGGGCGGTCGAGCCCGAAGGCATCCGCCTGTACCGGGGCACGCCATTCGTCGCCTGGGAACCCACAGAGACCGTCGTGGCCTGGGACGAGGCCAGGCTGCTGGCGCCGGTCATCCCGACGAAGATCGTCGCCGTTGGCAAGAACTACGAGGATCATGCATCCGAGATGGGCGGCGACGCGCCGGAGGTTCCTGTCCTGTTTTTGAAGCCACCGACTTCGGTGATAGGTCCGCTTCAGGCGATCCGGCTGCCCGACCAGTCCGATCTGGTCCACCATGAGGCGGAGCTTGCTGTGGTGATCGGGCGGGTGACCAGGGATGTCGCCATCGAGGACGTCGGTCCGCAGATCCTCGGGTACACGGCGGCCAACGACGTCACCGCTCGCGATCTGCAGCTTGCCGATGGTCAATGGACGAGAGCCAAGGGATTCGACTCGTTCTGCCCGCTGGGCCCGGCGATCGACACCGACCTCGATCCACAGGAAAGCCTGTCCATCGTGGCCAGGGTCAACGACGACACCCGCCAGTCGGCAACGACGGCCGAGATGATCTTCGGTGTCGGCGAGCTGGTTTCGTTCATCTCGTCGGTGATGACTCTGCTGCCGGGCGATGTCATCCTCACCGGCACCCCTGGGGGTGTGGGCCCCATCGTTTCTGGGGATCGCGTCGAGGTCGAGATCGAGGGAGTCGGGGTGCTGGTCAACCCGGTGGTAGCCGCATGACGGTGTCGGGAGCGGGCCCACGGGTTCGTTTCGCACCTTCCCCGACCGGGTACCTTCACGTCGGAGGGGCGCGGACCGCGTTGTACAACTGGCTGTTCGCCAGGAGCCGCGGAGGGACCATGATCCTGCGCTCCGACGACACCGACCAGGAGCGTAACTCCGACGAATATGCCAGGGACATCCTGGATTCGATGCGGTGGCTCGGCCTCGACTGGGACGAAGGCGTCGAGGTCGGCGGCAGCCACGGCTCGTACCGCCAGTCGGATCGCCTCGATCGTTACGCAGAGGTCGCCGATCGGCTCGTCGTCGAAGACAAGGCCTACGAGAGTTTCGTCACCAAGGACGAGCTCGACACCTTCCACGCCAAGGCCCGGTCCCTTGGTGTGTCCCCTGCGTACGACGGGGGAGCCGAGCCCGATGAGTTCGGAGCGGCGGCGCGACGAATGGCCGGAGCTACCCCGACGATCCGGTTCCGGGTACCGCGACCTGGTGAGACCACGTTTGACGACATCGTGCGCGGTGAGGTGACCTTCGAGCACAGCCAGGTCGACGACTTTGTCATCCTGCGCTCGAACCGGACCCCGACGTACCACCTGGCTTCGACGGTCGACGACGTCGATTACCGCATCAGCCACGTGGTGCGGGGCGAAGACCTGCTCGCCTCGACCCCGAAGCACATCCTGCTCACCGAGGCGATGGGTGCTGAGGCCCCTCGGTATGCCCATCTCTCGCTGCTGATGGGGCCCGACGGCAAGAAGCTGTCGAAACGACACGGGCATACTGCGATTGCGGCCTACCGGGACGACGGATACCTGTCGGCGGCCGTGGTGAACTACCTGGCGCTGTTGGGATGGAACCCCGGGGAGGATGAAACGACGGTCTCGCTCGACGAGATGGTGGAGCGGTTCCAACTCGACAGCGTCTCTCGAAACCCGGCGATCTTCGATACCGAAAAGCTGGAGTGGCTCAACGGGGTGTATATCAGGGCGCTCGATCCCGTCGCTTTCACCGAACGGATCGGGCCCCTCGTCGAGGCGGACCTGGAACGGCCGTTGGACGAAGACGAGCGAGCGAGATTGCAAGCGATTGCCCCGCTGATCCAGGAGCGCAGCAAGCTGCTGCCGGACGCCGCCGATCAGGTCCGGTTTCTCTTTGCCGATGTCGCCTACGACGAGACCTCCTGGGAGAAGGTGATGACCGCAGAAGGGGTGCCGTCGGTGCTCGACGAGTCGAGCAAGCGCCTGAGCGAGCTCGAGGTGTGGGAAACCGACGAGATCGAGGCCTCGCTGCGTGCCATGCTCGCCGATCTCGACCTGGGAGCCAGGAAGGGATTCCAGCCGATCCGTGTCGCCGTCTCCGGCTCGACGGTGAGCCCGCCCCTGTTCGAGTCGATCGAAGCCCTCGGTCGAGAGCAGACGCTCCAGCGGCTGGCGGGTGCCAGAGGTCGACTCGATGGATCGTGATCGGCACTGCGTACCCGGTGCTGATTGCTATCCTGCCGAAACCCTTCGGGGGTGGTGTAATTGGCAACACACCGGGTTCTGGTCCCGTCATTGGGGGTTCGAGTCCTCCCCCCCGAGCAGGCGGCTCGTTGAGCCGCCTGATGGCCCCGTCGTCTAGCGGCCTAGGACGCCGCCCTCTCAAGGCGGTAGCGTGGGTTCAAATCCCATCGGGGCTAC
>BTQG01000048.1:0-17488 GCA_036985755.1 Acidimicrobiia bacterium
CCGGTAGCGTGGCTGTGGGAGGCTGGTTGCTAATGGCGGATCAAACCGACGACAGGGCGCGCTTGTCCGAAACCGGGGACATCTCCGCCTCGCACCCGACGGCATGGTTCCTTGCCGGGATCGGCCTTGGCACGCTCGCCGTTGGGGTTCTGTGGTTGATGCAGGACCAGGTGGAGCAAGCGCGGATAACGAATGCACGGACGTTTGAGTTCTCTCAGACAACATTCGTTAGGTTCGACTTGCTGGTTGCGCTCGCCGGTGGGGTCTTTGGCATGATCCTCTTGTTGGCTGTCCGAAGGGGTGCAAAGGAACGCACCGCGCTGCTCAGCGGCGGTTCTGTCGCTCCGCTATTGATCGTTGCGATGTGGCATCTCTTGTGGCAGGGGTGGCTTCCCTTATCGGTGGGCCGACGGGTGACCTGGGTGTGGGAGGGTTCCGTTCATTCCACCGCGATCGTGGCCGCGACGATATTGCTGACCGTGGCGGTCGGGCTACTCGTTTCGAGAGATTCACCGTCTCAATAGACTTCGAGATTGCACCCAGGGTCGATCCGTCATGACTCGTCCGGCTGGGGAAGTGATCAGTCGATCAACTCGGCGGTGAAGACGACCTGGGCGAAGTCATCTTGCAGGTTCACCAGCGTGTACCGAGCGAGCTCGCGTGCCCTGAACACCTGATGGTTGGGGGCCACGATGTCAAAGGTAAACGTCGCATCGCTGACAAACAGCACCTCGTATCCGAGGTCGCTTGCCATGCGGGCGGTGGTCTCGCAGCACACATTGGTCTGAACACCACAGATGGCAACCCCGGCGATTCCATTTTCCTGGAGCCAGGCGTGCAGGTCGGGTTTGCCGAGAAAGGCGGAGTGAGTGGATTTGACCACAAAGAGATCGGGTTTGCCGGTGACCTCATCCTTGAACCCGTTCCCGTCGCGGCCGGGGGCAAGCGGCGACAGTGCATCCTGTGAGTCGTGGCGCACATAGACAATGGGCCAGCCGTGCGATCGCCACGCCTCCAGCAGCTTGGCAACGTTCGCCTCGCACTCCGGGTTGTTGCGCGGACCGTAGAACGATTCGTCGTCGAACCCCTTCTGCATATCGATGACGATGAGAGCGGTGCTCTCAGTCCAATCTGTCACGCCGGACTCCTCTCTCTCGAGAAGGCTGCGCCTCTACGAGAACAGCAACGGGCCGAGTTTCGCGAACTCGTCACGAGACGAGTACGGAACGATGTAGCCCTCTTCAACACGGATGTCATCGACGTGTTCGGCGACGTCCTCAATGGAAATCGTTCCATCTTTTTCCGGGTGTTTGAAATACCCTGAGCACAGTGCAGTGAAGATTCTGCTGACCGATCCTGCGCCTACCGACCACACCTCCCCACTGAGCTCACAACCTTCGGATGCCAGGTAGGCGACGGCGGGAGCAACGGATGCAGGATCGGCTGTATCCGCCATCTCGCCGAGGATCTCGGCGGTCATCCTGGTATTGGCGATAGGGGCAACGGTGTTGACGTTGATCCCATATTTGGCGCCCTCGAGTTTGAGCACGTTCATGAAACCGAACAGTCCCGCCTTGGCGGCGCCGTAGTTCGTCTGGCCGAAGTTCCCGAACAGGCCCGAGGCGGAGGACGTCACGATGATCCTGCCGTACTGCTGCTCCTTCATATGTGCAAACGCCGGGCGGGTCACGTAGAAGGCTCCCTCGAGATGCACGGCCAGTACCGCTTCGAGATCATCCCACCCCAGGTTGAGCAACGTCCGGTCGCGCAGTATCCCTGCGTTGTTGATCAGGATGTCCACCCGGCCGAAGGAATCGATGGCCTTCTGGACGATCGCCTCGCCCCCCTCGGGTTCAGCGACCGAGCTGTACTCGGCGACCGCAACACCCCCGGCCGATTCGATCTCGGCGACCACGGCATCGGCGGACTTGGCATCCTTTCCTTCCCCATGCACCGACCCGCCGAGGTCATTGACAACCACGGCGGCGCCGCGCGACGCCAGCAGCGTCGCATATGCCCTACCCAAACCTCCGCCTGCCCCGGTGACGATGGCGACTCGGTCCTGGAATTCGATCATCGGAACGCTCCTTCGTTACGCGACGGTGCACGATAGAAGAGTCTCATGGCACAGGCTGGCCGCCTTTGATCACGGGCAGCCGGCTGAACCCAACTCGCTTCACCCGACCGCGCTGGAGAGCCTCGACGCCAGGTCACCGTTGGGGCTCACCACTACCTCCGACATGTCGAGCCACTCGGCGAGAGACTTCAGTTCGCCGGCGAGCGCCCCGGCGGTGACAGAAGGGGCGGCGTCGGGCTCCAGGTGCGATGCCTGGACCAGCAGGGCGCCGCGTTTGCGGTCGGCCTTGAGATCGACCCGCGCCACCAGCTCCCCGTCGCAGAGGAATGGGAGAACGTAGTAGCCGTACTCACGCTTCTGTCGCGGCACGTAGATCTCGATGCGGTACCGGAAATCGAACAGGCGCTCGACGCGGTCACGATTGAACACGAGCGAGTCGAATGGGCTCAGCAGGGCAGTGCCGGTGGGCTTTCGCGGTACAACCGCATCCGGGTGGACGAACGCCGGCTGCTTCCATCCCTGAACGCGCACCTCTTCGAGATCCCCACTGGCAGCGAGATGATCCACAACCTCCCTGGCTGTCGGCGTGTGCAGACGGTGATAGTCGGCAAGATCACCTGCGGTGCCGACGCCGTGGTGACGGGCGGCATCGATGAGCAGCGAGCCATATGCCTCCATCTTGCCCGGCGAGGGCACGTCGACGATCGTCGCCGGCAACACCCGCTCCGGCAGGTCGTAGAGCCGGCCGAACGTCGCAGTTCTATAGGCGGCGACCCTGCCCGTGGCGAACAGCCATTCCAGAGCTTTCTTGCCAGGCTGGTACCCCCACCAGGGTCCGCCGCGCTCGCCAGGGTCGTCGAGGTCGGCAGTGCTCAACGGTCCCCGTGTCTCGACCTGGGCAAAGACTTCTTCGATGTAGCCGGGGCGTTGTTCCCTCAGCTCTCGAATCCACCGCCACGGTTTGGCGGCAATCGCCTCCATGCGAAACCGGAAGTACGGATAGAGATGAACCGGTAGCAGGGACGCCTCGTGGCCCCAGTACTCGAAGAGCTCCCCTGACCCCGCCGTCCACCGGTCGAAGGCATGCCGGTCATACGGCCCGAGCCGGGAGAACAGAGGCAAGTAGTGGGCGCGCACGAGGACGTTGACCGTGTCGAGTTGGAGCAGCCCAACAGTCGCCAGCACTTTACGGAAGTGCCTGACGTCGATCCGGCCACCAGGGCGCTGCTCGGAAAAACCCTGGGCGCCAAGCGCAAGGCGTCGTGCCCTGTCCCGGGTCAAGGTCCGCATGTCGTCCCCTTCGGTGCCATGGCTACGCTACCTCGCATGCTTCGCACCCTCCGCGCTGCGCTTCGCACCGTTGTGATGACTCCGCTCTTCTTGATCCATACCATGGTCGTATCGGCCAGGCTCAACCGGGTCGGGAAACGCGATCGCAGCTCGCCGGAGATCGAGGCGATCGCCCAGGAGTGGGCGCGACGCTTCATCAGGATCCCTCCAATCACGCTCACCGTAGAGGGGCTGGAACACGTCGATCCCGAGGCGCGGTACATCGTCGTGTCCAACCACAGGTCCAACTTCGACATCCCGGTGGTACTGAGGACGATGCCGTTCCCGACGCGGTTCATCTCCAAGCAAGAGCTGGCGAAGATCCCGATCTTTGGTAAGGCTGTTGTGGCGTCGGGCGCGGTCATGATCGATCGGCAAACAGGGCGAACCACATACGAATCCCTCAATGCGGCGGTGATTGAAAGTTTCGAGCTCGGCTATTCGATCCTGCTGTTCGCCGAGGGCACGCGGAGTCGCACCGGGGAGATGGGCAAGTTCCATCGGGGCGCGGCCAGGATCGCCATCGCCACCGGGACCAAGATTCTCCCCATCGTGATCGCCGGCACCTTCGACGTGAGTCCCCCGGGATCTGTGCTGATTTACCCGGGAGAAGTGACCGTTCGTATTCTGCCTCCGGTCGACGTAGCCGATGCCACCGCACTGGACGCCGCCTCCATCACCGATGACCTGCGGTCCCAGATCGAGGCGAACTTCGAGGACATGACCGTCGAGCGCCATCAATCGTAGATCCCGATCAACCAGGTCTCCTCACCTCGCACCTCACACAGGAAGGCGCCCGCCGAGGTGACGATCTGCCACCGGTCGGCTGCTTTTTCGCCTTGCCACCAACGACCCAGGTATCGCCACGGACCAGCCCAGGACAGGACCGGCACCCACCGGCTGCCGAGCCGCGCCCTCACCGGCATCCCGGTATCCCACTCGATGGTGAACCGCTGTGGTTCCGGGGGCACCAGGACGGGTGAGGGTGAAGGGAGACTACCGATCCAGGGTGCAGACGGGTCACGCTGAGGGGCGGGTGACTCCTCGCCCCACCGGTGCCACGACACCCGGTCGACCGGGTCCCTTCCACCCTGGGGCCGGGCCTTGAGCAGCCCATCGATGCCGACGATCGCCTGGGTGGCTGCCAGGGCCCGTTGCGTAGCCAGGCCCCTCTTTGCGTCTTCACCAAGGGAGAGCTGTCTTCCCGCTCCAGAGAGATCGGCGGGTTTGATCCGCAACGCGGCGAGTCCTCCCCTTACCCCAACACCCGGTCCCTCGACCCAGGCGTGGAGTTGCCATCGCATCCGATCCGCAATCGCTCCGTCATCGAGCGGGTCGGCGCTACTCCATGTACGCGCCCGGATCGATCCGTCGGCCGCTTCGGCCTCTACCGTGATTCGATAGGGGGCGGCGCCTACCGCGGCAAGGCCCTCGACCAGACGACTCGCCATAGCCCTGGCGATGAACCCTACCTGTTCCATGTCCTCGAGCGGCGGGTCGAAGCGCTCTTCGATGGTGAGATCGACCGGGATGGTCCGCGCCACCACCTCGCGGTCGGGCCCTGAGGCGAGTCGGTGTGCTGCCAGTCCGATCGCTCCAAATCTGGAGGTGATGGCCCCGCGTGGGAGCCTGGCCAGCTCACCGAGGGTGGTGATTCCCAGCCAACGGAAGGTGGCAACGAGCTCTTCGGTCCCGAGGGCACCGATGTCGAGCGAGGCGAGGAAAGCGGCGTCGTCTTCGACGATGAGCACCGGGGGCTCGCCGATTGCCTCAGCGGCGGCGTGTTTTGCGGCGAACGGCCCCGAAGCGAGCCCGATGCGGAACCCGCCGCCGGCGGCATCGTCGATCTCCTTGACCACGCGTTCGACCAGAGGTGTTTCCCCGCCGTAATAGGCAACGGCCCCCGATACCGGAACAAAGAGCAGCCCGGGCTCGGTTACCTCGACCCGGGGGATGAGAGTTTCGACGGTCGAGGCGACCGATTCGAAAGCGATCATCTCGGCCCCCAGGTCGCGTTCGATGGTCACCACGTTGGGGCAGACCGCCTCGGCCTCTCCTCTTCGCATCCCGAGCCGGATGCCGGCGGCGAAGGCGGCGGGGCTCGCCGCAACGACGTGTCCTCCGTCGTCGATCGCCTGCCGAGGCTCAGCCGACGGAGAAGGCCTAGCCGGTGGCGACCCGGGGCTGCGAAGCGCCCACTCGGGAAACCACACGCATAGCGTCCGTCCCATCGTCCTCCACCTCGATCGTGCGGGTGGTCCCCCGCATCGTCTTCCCGGATGCCGTCACCACCGAACGACGCACCGCAATGCTCCCGTGCCCTCGATCGGCGCCGTCCCAGGACACCGCCTGGCCTTCGAGGGAGAGATGTGCCACCCCGGATGGGAGGCCGCCCCGGAGGAGCCTGAAGTAGAGCACGGCGCGCCTGGTCCGGGCCAGGGCTCCCAGCTTGCGGATCGCCGCGTCCTTCACCCCGCCGGGCACTTCGGCGAACACTGCTTCGACCCCTCCCAACAGGGCGGCTGCTGCCCGGCTCCAGCGAAGGATGTCGTCACAGCGGACGACGTGCAGCCGGTCGGGATCGATCCCCACCTCCCAGGCGGCAATCGGGTTGAACCAGCCCCGCACGTCCACATAGGCGACCGGGCCGGAATGTCCGGCGAGCATGGTCAGCCCCAACCGGGTCAACCCGTACCCCGGTGGCCCGACGAGCGAGGCGACCTGCCCGGGCTGGAGGGTGGGCAAAGAGTCACGAGTTGCGAGTCTCGAGTCGCGCGCAGGACTTGCGACTCGAGACTTGAGACTTGAGACTTGGCTCACGCCGGTTTCCTCCGGGAATCGTCAACCGGCGCGCTCGCCGGGACGACAGAGTAACCGAACATACGTTCGATGTCGAATGGTCAGAATGGAGGGGCTATCAAGAGCGTCTTTTCCCGCGGGCAATCTCAGTAGTGAACGAGGGTGAGTAGCTCAACGCCTTCGGGGATCTTGGAGCGGCCGCCGAGGAAGTCGAGCTCGACAACGGCGGCCATGCCGGCGACGGTAGCGCCGAGCCGTTGCACCAGGTCGATGCTGGCAGCGGCGGTGCCCCCGGTGGCGATGACGTCGTCCACGACGAGCACGACGTCTTTGCTGCCAACGGCATCCTTGTGGATCTCGAGGTAGTCGGTGCCGTACTCCAGCTCATAGTCCTGGCTCTCCACATGGTGCGGCAGCTTGCCCGGCTTGCGGATCGGGACGAAGCCGGCACCGAGCTGGGTCGCCACGGGAGCAGCGAAGATAAACCCTCGAGCCTCCACCCCGGCAACCTGGGTGACGCCGGCATCGGCGTAGTAGTCGGAGAGGTGCACCACTACGGCTCTGAAGACGTCGGCGTCGGCGAGCAGCGGGGTGATGTCCTTGAATACGATCCCTGGTTCGGGGAAGTCCGGGATGTCTCGAATGTATTGCTTGAGCGCCTCTTCGTCCATCGGTCCCTTCACGCTAGCCCAATCGGGTACGCTCCCCAGTCCGAGCCAACGAAAGGAGCCGGTTCGTGACGATTGCGAAGGTGATCGAGATCACCTCAACCTCCCCAGGGAGCTTCGAGGACGCCATCCGACAGGGGATCGCCAAGGCCCAACAGTCCGTCGACAACGTCAGGGGGGCGTGGATCTCTGAGCAGAAGGTCATCCTCGCCGAGGACGGCAGCATCAAGCATTTCCGTGTGGACATGAAGCTCACGTTCGTACTCGACGACTGAGCCAACGACGATGCACGTGATGATGCCCCGGAGAACCCGGGGCATCATCACGTTACGACCTGTGGTGCGGGTTACTGGCTCGACTCGAACTCGTCCTCGAACGACACCACCGTGCGACGGGGCTTGTCGGAAGCCTGGGACGCACCCACCTTCTCCGGCTCGTGATCGCGATCACGACCACGACCACGACCACGACCACGACCGTCGTCATCCCTCTCCTTCGGTCCGGGTGACGCCGACTCATCGCCACCGGCCGCCTCGGCCATACCGAGGCTGACCTTGTCGCGATCATCGATCTCCTGGACGACGACCTTGACCTGGTCGCCGAGGGTGAGCACATCCTCGACCTTGTCGATGCGCTTGCCGCCGCCGATCTTGGAGATGTGCAGCAGGCCGTCACGCCCCGGCAGGATGTTGATGAAGGCGCCGAACTTGGTGATGTTCACCACCTCGCCGTCGTAGATCTCGCCCACCTTTGCCTCCGGCGGATACCCAATGGCCAGGATCCGCTCCTTGGCCAGCTCCAGCGATGCCGTATCCGGGGCGCCGACCCTGATCGTGCCGTCATCCTCGATCTCGATGACCGCTCCGGTCTCCGCCTCGAGCTCGCGGATCGTCTTGCCCTTGGGCCCGATGACCTCGCCGATCTTGTCCTTGGGGACCATGATCGCTTCGATCTTCGGAGCCGTGGGAGCGAGTTCCGCACGCGGCTCTGGAATGACTGCGGTCATCTCGCCAAGGATGAACATGCGCGCTTGGTGCGCCTGCTCCATGGCATCGATGAGCACCTGTGCAGGCAGACCCTCGATCTTGGTGTCCAATTGCAGGGCGGTGATCATGTTCTCGGTGCCTGCCACCTTGAAGTCCATGTCACCGAGGGCGTCCTCGGCGCCGAGGATGTCGGTGAGGGTGACGAACTCGCCATCCTGCTCGATGAGACCCATGGCGATCCCGGCAACCGGGGCGGCAATGGGAACGCCTGCGTCCATGAGCGACAAAGACGAACCGCACACCGACGCCATCGAGGACGATCCGTTCGACATCAGTACCTCTGACACCAGCCGGAACGCATAGGGGAAGTCTTCGTCGGTGGGGATCACCGGGAGCAGTGCCTTCTCGGCGAGAGCACCGTGGCCGATCTCCCTGCGCTTTGGCCCGCGCATGAAACCGGCTTCACCCGTGGCATACGGCGGCATGTTGTAGTGATGCATGTACCGCTTCGACTCCTCCGGGGAGATGGTGTCGAGCATCTGATCCATCTTGAGCATGCCAAGGGTCGTCACATTCAACACCTGGGTCTCTCCACGCTGGAAGAGACCCGAGCCGTGGGTCTGTGGCAGGACACCGACCTTGACGCTGATGTCGCGGATATCGGTGAGGGCACGCCCGTCGAGACGAACCCCTTCAGACACCACTCGTTGGCGCATTACGTCCTTCTGAACGCTGCGAAACGCCTTCTTCGACGCCTCGAGTGCCTCGGTGTCGTCCTCCGCCAGGTCGAGCTCGCCGATCACCTCTTCCTTGACTGCGGCCTCGGCGTCGAGCCGCTGCTGTTTGTCGGCGATGGTGCCCATCGCTTCCAGCTTGGGGCGGGCGATGGCATCGACGGCGTCGTACGTCTCCTGGGAGTAGTCCTCCCTCAGCGGCCATTCGACCTCGGCGGCCGGGCCCACCTCCTCCAGCAGCTCGAGCTGTATGTCGATGAGGATGGCGATGTACTCCTTGGCCTCTTCGAGGCCGCGGGCCACGGTGGCCTCATCGCTCGCTTGCTGGCCGGCTTCGACCAGGCGATAACCGTTCTCGGTGGCGCCCGCCTCGACCATGGCGATGTCGACCTCACCCTTGTCGTTGCGCTTGCCGGCGACGACGAGATCGAAGACGGCGTCGTCGAGCGCCTCATAGGTTGGGAAAGGCACCCACGCTCCGTCAATGAGCCCGAGGCGCACCGCGCCGATGGGCCCGTCGAATGGCATCGCGCTGAGGGTGAGGGCAGCCGACGCACCGTTGAGTGCGGCCACGTCATATGGGTTGATCAGGTCGGCGGAGAGGACCGTGCCGACGATGTGGGTTTCGTTGTAGTAGCCCTTCGGGAAGTTGGGCCGCAGCGGCCGATCAATGAGGCGATCGGTGAGGATCGCCTTTTCCGTAGCGCGGCCTTCCCTGCGGAAGAACGAGCCGGGAATGCGGCCGACGGCGTAGTGCCGCTCCTCGAGGTCGACGGTGAGCGGGAAGAAGGTGGCGCCTTCGCGCGGCTTGCTCGATGCAGTCGCGGTGACGAGGACCTGTGTGTTTCCGACGGTTACCGTTACGGCACCGTCTGCTAGTTGTGCAAGTTCGCCGGCGCGGAATTCGATCTCCACGTCCCCGACGAGCCCGCTGATGACGGTCTCAGCCAATTGGATCTCTCCTTTGTATGGAGCGGCTTCCAATTGGCAGTGGAGAAGTCTCGATCCGTATCGAGGCCATTCCACTGACAACTGGAATTTCCGCTATGTGTCGTTGCGTCGTTCAGGGGAGAGGGACGGGCCGTTGGGCCTGCCGTTGGTCTATCGACGCAATCCTGTTTTCGCAATGAGCGACCGGTACCGTTCGACGTCTTGGTCTTGGAGGTACCGGAGGAGTCGCCTGCGCTTGCCGACCATCATCAGCAGCCCTCTCCGGCTGTGGTGGTCCTTCTTGTGGACCTTGAGATGCTCGGTCAGATGGTTGATACGCTCGGTGAGCAGCGCAACCTGGACCTCCGGAGAACCGGTGTCTGTTGCGTGCTTGCCGAATGATTCGACAACGGTTTGGCTGTCGTTCACGAGGGTCTTTCCTTCGCGCGAGAAGCGGGCGAGCGCCCGGGCGGGAGCATAGCAGGGAGAGGTGCTTTATCGACGGGGGCGGGGACGGGTCGTTGAGGTGCCGCTGCCGTCAGACGAGGCAAAGCCCCAGGCTCCAAGTGATGCCGAGTTGGTCGAGTTTTCTGCCGAGCTCGAGGCATGCTGCTCGCGCTTCACCGATCAACGGAGAGATATCGGCATCGTAGGAGATGTCACGCACGCTGATATCGTCCCCCGACACCGCATGTTGCTGTAGGTAACGCGCCACCTTGTCCTGAACGGCCTCGATCCTGGCAACGACCTCTGTGTGTTCGGCGCGGATTGCGTCTGGGACGGGGACGGCGCTCAGGTCGGCCAGGCCTTCTTCGAGCGCTAGGAAGATCCTCGTCGTGCGCACCGTCGACCCGCCGATCGGGTAGTCGTCCTCCGAACCGGGCCGGGTCATGATCTTGGTGACCGCCGCGGCATAGGCGTCCACGTCCTGCGAATCTGCGGCCGCACCGTCTCCGCCCCCATCGACAGACGTGCATGCCGCCACCAGGATCGCCAATGACAAGAACACAAGGGTGACGCGTGAGACAGGCACCGGACAAGGCTACGCCACGGAGGGCGACCGGTCCCCCACAATGTCGCTTTGGCGACGGATGCCACGCGCGCTCACCGCGCCGACCGCAGTCACGGTCTCCAATGCCAGGCGGTGGTGGAGTCGAGCAGCAGCGAATCGGGCGTTCATGGGGCCTGGCCCACGACTACGTTCGCGATGTGCTCCAGGCGCTCGAGGTCGTCGAAGTATTCGCTGTGACCGAACTCGCCGGTCTCGACGTATTGGGCGCCGAACGATGGCGCTGTTGGATCAAGACCGTGGGTGAGGCGGTTCCCGACCCGGGCTCTCCATAGTGTCCATAGGGACCCCTGCACGAGCCCGAAGGGACCCCCGAAGAGGCCACCGGTGACTATCGGTTGCATCGAAGGGGCGTTGTTGATGACATCACCCTTGGCCTGGGCAGCAAATACCGAGCCTGGGGGAAGGTGCAGATCCACGGCCCGGTCCACGCCAACTCCCGGGCTGCCGACGAACAGTGCCCGGTCGACGTAGGCGGCCAGGCCTTCATCGGCGAGGGCCTTGCCGACAACGGTCGAGCCGTAGCTGTATCCGATGACGGTCACGTCGGCACCCTCCAGGTCGAGGCCGGCGACGAACCGGGTGAGCTCAGGCGCCCCGACCGTCGCCAGGTACGGGTTGCAGGCACAGTCGGGACTCAGCGGGAAGGTGAGGATGTCGTCCGGCATATCGAACGGCAGGGCGTGGATCACCGCAACCGTGCTCGTCGGGTCGGCCCGCTGCGCCGCGTCGAGCAGCATGCGGGCCCTGGCAACGTGCAGCTTCGTTCCGGCGAGATCGGCTCCGGTGCCTGGCACCAGGATGGCCACGTGCTCAGCGTCGGCGGGACCGAGCCGGATGGCGACTTTGCCATCACCGCGCAGGTCGAGCATCAGGACCTCGGCGTCACTGCCGAGCGATGCCAGCCAGCCGTCGTACACCTTTCGAACCAAGAGACCGATCGAACCGGCCGCAGGGGGGTCGACACTCCCCGACCCGGCCCGCCGGGTGCGACCGTCCTCCTCCTCTTTGCGGCGCCCCGTGTCCCGGGTCGCCGCGAGACCGGCGGCCGCAGCGAGGCCACCGAGACCAGCGAGGCCTACCCCTGGCAATGGAATCCTGGGAGTGACAGGGCGCGGTACCGAGACCGGGCCGGGGCCTGGATGATTCGAAGTCAGTCCGAGACCATCTCCCGGCGCCGAGTACGTGTCCGTCGGTTCATCACCCGCTTCTGGCCCCGAGACGATACCGAGCAGCAAGAACATCGTGAGGGCGGCGATCATGATGCCTTCCTGTCAGTAACCAGTACCGAGTAGGAAGTGCGGGCAATACGACCATGCCGGATCGAGCGGCAAGAATCAAGAGGTCTGTGAGACCTCGTCCAGCAAACCCCGTGCCGTCTCGATGTCGGCCTGGATTTGTTCGACCAGCGCATCGACACCATCGAATCGTTGTTCGTCGCGTAGCCGGGCCACGAACTGAGCCCCGATCTCGCGTCCGTCGATGTCGACGTCCGCATCGATGATATGAACCTCCAGCACCTCGTCGTCTCCACCGAAGGTCGGCCGCACCCCGAAGTTCGCCACCGCAGGCAGGCGCGCACCGTCCACCTCGACGCGCACGGCATAGACGCCGTAACGCGGAATCGCTAATCCGGCAGGAAACGAGATGTTCGCCGTTGGCACCCCGATCGTCCTGCCACGTCCCTCACCGGGGACCACGATCCCCCGGATCACATATGGCCTGCCCAGCAACTCTGCCGCCCGCTCGACATCGCCGGCGGCGATCGCCTCTCGGATGGCGGTCGACCGTATCTCGTTGCCGCCGTCGCTGAGGATCGGCACCACGGCGACTTCGAACCCGTATGTTCTACCAAGCTCGATGAGGGTGTCCGTGGTCCCCTCGGCCTTGTTACCGAACCGGAAGCCCTCTCCAACGACCACGAGGCGGGCGTCGAGTGCGTTGACGAGCACGCGCTGGACAAAGGCTTCCGGCGCCATGGCGATCATCTCGTCATCGAAATCCAGGATGCCGACCCGGTCGACCCCGGCGGCGGCGAACAGCGCCAGGCGCTCTTTCAACGTGGTGAGCTTGGGCGGTGCTCCTTGTGGCGACAGCGCTGCGGCCGGATGGGTGCCGAAGGTGAGCACGACCTTGCTGTATTCGGGTGCCGCGTCGAGAGCGGCGAGCACGTGTTGGTGCCCGCGATGGACCCCATCGAACACACCGATGGCGACCGCCGAACCACCCGCCGGCGGGTCCCAGGTCTCCGGATGCCCGCGATGGACGATCATGGGGTGACGACCTCTGCCGTTACCGTCTGCCCGTCGACGCGGTACACCCCGAGCAGTGTTTCGGCATCGAAGAGGCGGACCAGGCTCCCGTCGGGTGCGTTGACACTCGCCGCCGGGATGACGGCGCCGTTGCGGACCGCTCGCACGTACTCAGAGTCGAGCAGCACGCCCGGCAGGTCTTCGAGCGCCCGCGACGGTGTGACGACCAGTTCCGCCAGGGTCCCGCCGGCGGCGGCCGCCACGATCGTTTCGATCGATGATGCGTCGGCGACGCCCAACGAGCCGTTGCGGGTGCGGCGAAGTGCGCTGAGGTGGGCGCGCCCACCAAGGGCCCTTGCCATATCATCGGCGAGGGTTCGCACGTAGGTGCCCGTGCCGCAAACGACGCGGAACCGGACCTCCGGGTAGTCGGAAGGGGCGATGTCGAGGATCTCCAGCTCGTAGATGTCGACGGGTCGCGTCTCTCGTTCGACGATCTTTCCTTCCCTGGCAAGCTCGTAGAGCCGCCGTCCCTCGACTTTTCGCGCCGAGACCATCGGCGGCATTTGGTGGATCCTGCCGGTGAAACGATCGATGACGTCCGCCAGGTCCTTCTCTGTGACGGGCAACGGCGCCCGGTCGAGAACCGCCCCGTCGGCGTCGAGGCTGTCTGTGGCGACACCAAAAATCGCGGTCGCCTCGTAGGTCTTTGGGAACGACTGGGTAAAGCGCAACAACCTCGTGCTCTGGCCGAGCCCGAGCACGAGCAGCCCGGTAGCCATCGGATCCAGCGTGCCGGCGTGGCCGACCTTGCCGCCGGTCAGATTCCTGACCTTGGCCACGACATCGTGGCTCGTCCAGCCCGCAGGTTTGTCGGCGAGCAGGAACCCC
The DNA here is from genome assembly GCA_036985755.1 of Acidimicrobiia bacterium. GTDB lineage: Bacteria > Actinomycetota > Acidimicrobiia > Spongiisociales > UBA5794 > JACZST01. The sequence continues at coordinate 13,736 of BTQG01000048.1, forward strand.
GAGGTAATACCGGTCGTGGTCACGAGAGCAGTTCGGTGATCTTGGCGACGGTCTCCGACACGGTTCCCGTGGCAGTGAAACCGGCGGCGTTGTGGTGCCCGCCGCCACCGAAGGTCCCGGCCACAGCTGCCACGTCGACCGCACCACGCGACCGGAGGCTGCCTTTGAGCGTGTCCTCCCCCACCTCTTTGAGCAGAAGGGTGGTATCTGCTTCCTCTGCCAGCCGCACCATGTCAATGATCCCGTCGGTTGCTTCCCATGTGACGCCGGCCTTCTTGACGTCGTCGGCGGTCAGGACCGACCACACCAGACCTGCTTCCTCGTCGAGAACGGCGCGTCCCAGCACTTCCGAGACTACGGAGAAATAGCCGAACGGGGCCGACTCGAACAGATGCTGGCCGATCGGGGCGGGCTCCACTCCCGATTCGATCAACTCGGCAGCGATGCGATGGACTTCGGGGGTAGTCGCTGAGTACATGAATCGGCCGGTGTCGGTGACAAGGCCCGTATACAGCGCGTCTGCCACCGCCCTGGTGATCGGCCATCCCATCTTCACCAACAACTGGTACACGAGCTGGGTCGTCGCCGCCGCGGTGGGGTCGATGAGGGTGAAGTCACCGATGTCGTTACCCGACTTGTGGTGGTCGATGACCAGCAGCTTGGACGCTCTCAACACCCGTGGGCCGATACTGCCCAGCCGGTCGATCACACCGGTGTCACAGACGACGGCCAGGTCGAGATCGTCGGGGAACTGGCCGGGAGGAGTGAGCACGCTGAGGTCGAGGTAGTCGAACTCGTTGCCGAGGACGAACGGTTCGCCAAAGGATGCCATCGCGTCTTTCCCTGCGGCACGCGCGGCGTGGACAAGGCCAAGCATCGCTCCGAGGGCGTCGCCGTCTGGTCGGACATGGCCGACGACGCCGATGGTCGACGCCGACACCAGTGCATCGGCCGCGGTCTCCCAATCGCCCTGTGTCAATGCCACTCCGGCTCCGATTCCTCACTGAGACCCCTCAGCAGGCGGTCGATCTTCTCGCCTTCCTCGATCGAGGCATCCACCAGGAAGGTGAGCCGGGGGGTGTATTTCATTCGTATCTGGCTACCGGCGATTGCGTGGAGGCGCGGGGTGGCGCGTTCGAGGGCGGCTGCGGTGGCTTCGCGATCCTCGTCGCTTCCCAGCACCGTGTAGAAGACCACAGCGGTTCGTAGGTCGGGTGAGGTATCGACACCGGTGATGGTGAGGAATCCGAGACCGGGGTCCTTGAGTGAGCTCACCGCATCGGCGATGACCTCACGCAGCAGTTCGTTGACCTTGCGCATGCGGGGAGTGGTGTCTCGCCTCATTGTTCCGCCGGCTCGAGGTACGAGGTCGTCACACCCAGCAACTCGACATCGTCGCGAGCATCGAGATCGTTGTTGATCGCCCGGAGCATCCTTTCCACCTGGCCGGGGGACGTTGAGATCGCAGCGATGCCCAGTGTGGAACGCTGCCATAGGTCCTGATGGTCGACCTCGGCGATGGCGACGGGATGAGACTTTCCGATGTCGGCGATGATGCTCTTCACCACGCGGCGTTTCTCTTTCAACGAGTGCATATCGCGGATCCTCAGTTCGACGGTGACCGCAGCAACGTGCATGGCCTACGTCCTTGCGACCTCGCGAACCTCGTAGGACTCGATCGTGTCACCATCTTTGATGTCGCGAAAGCCCTCGAGGCCGATACCGCATTCGAACCCGGTCTGCACCTGCTGGACGTCTTCCTTGAACCGTCGCAGTGAAGCGATCGTGCCGTCGTAAACGACGACGCCGTCGCGAACGAGCCTGGCGCGAGCGTTTCGGTTGATCGCTCCTTCGGTCACATAACACCCGGCCACCAGCCCGTAGCGTGGCGCCCGGAACGTGGCGCGCACTTCGGCGACGCCCAAGAAATCCTCGATGTGCTCCGGAGCGAGCTCGCCGACCAGCAGCGCCTCGACATCGTCGAGCAGCTCATAGATGATGGCAAAGGTCCGGACGTCGATTGCGCTCTCTTCTGCGGCGGCCCGCGCCGACGCATCGGGTCGAGAGTTGAACCCGTAGACGATGGCCTCGGATGTCTCGGCGAGCATGATGTCGTTGGCGGTGATGCCCCCGACGCCACCGTGGATGACGGTCACCGCCGCGTCGTCTCGCGAGATCTTGCCAACTGCCTCGCGAATGGCCTCGAGCGACCCATGAGCGTCGGCCTTGACGATGATCCTCAGCTCGGCGTGGTCGGCGGTGCGCATCCTCTCCAACAGCTGGGTAAGGCGCTCGGTGGCGGTGGGCACCAGCAGCTCGGCAGCACGCTTCCGCGCCACCTCGTCGGTGGCGAGTTTGCGAGCGGTCCGCTCGTTCCCCACCACCTGGAACATGTCACCTGCCCGTGGCAGGTCATCCCACCCGGTCACGAGCACCGGTGTGCTCGGTCCGGCAGCTGTGACCAGCTCGCCGTTCTCGTCGTACATGGCGCGCACACGGCCCGCGACCGTGCCGCTCGCCATCGCGGCACCCTTCTTCAGCGTGCCCCTCTGCACGATCACCGTGGCCACCGGGCCACGCCCCACCTCGAGTTGTGCTTCGATGACGGTGCCGATCGCCGGGGCATTCGGGTCCGCCGACAGCTCTTCGACCTCTGCCACCAGCGAGACGATCTCCAGCAGCTCGTCGACGCCAGTTCCTTCGAGGGCGGATACCTCGACCGCAGGCACCTCACCTCCAAGGTCCTCTACCAACACATCGTGCTGGGTCAGCTCGGCTCTTACGGCGACAGGGTTGGCGCTCTCCAGATCCATCTTGTTGATTGCCACTACCAGCGGCACTTCGGCCGCCTTGGCGTGGGCCATCGCCTCGATGGTTTGGGGCATGACCCCGTCGTCGGCCGCTACCACGAGGATCACCACATCGGTGACCTCGGCGCCGCGGGCACGCAGCGCGGTGAACGCCTCGTGGCCGGGGGTGTCGATGAAGGTGATAGTCGTGTCTCCGTGCGGGGCCCTGTAGGCGCCGATGTGCTGGGTGATGCCGCCGGCTTCGCCGTCGACGACGTTGGCTTTTCTGATCGTGTCGAGAAGCTGGGTCTTCCCGTGATCGACGTGACCCATCACGGTCACCACCGGGGGCCTTGGCTCGAGGGTTGCCGGGTCGTCTTCGAACTCGATGACGTACCGGCTCGGCCCGATGTCCTCTTCCTCAACCTCCTCGGGCTCGGTGAGCAGCAGCTCGTAGCCGAGTCGCTCGCCGAGCGGGATGATGGCATCGGTGGGGATGGTTCCGCCCGCAGGGACCATCTCGCCCATCGCCATGAGCTCCTGGACGATGGTGACGGTTCTGGTCTGAATCATCCTGGCCAGCTCGTGCGTGGTGAGTCCCGGTTCCACGAGCAAAACGTGTTCGTCGTCTGACTCGAGTTCTGGCGTTCCGCCGTCGGCCTCAGGCTCGGAAGCTGGTTCGGTTTCCGGCTCCTGCTCGGGCTCCTCCTCTGCTTCGGGTTCCGCCTCCTGGAAGGACTTAGCGACGATGGCCGCATCGTCCTCCTCCAGACTCGAGGAGGCGGTCTTCACCGCGAATCCGAGCTCTTCGGCACGCGCCAACACGTCCTTCGACTCGAGATCGAGAGCGCGAGCAAGCTCGTAGATTCGTTGTTTCGCCACCTAGGCCTCCTCGCCCGCGATGGCCTCGTCGCCTTCGGCGTCCACCGTCTCGCCGGCGTCCTCACCGTCTTCGGAGACCTCC
>BTQG01000049.1:0-17314 GCA_036985755.1 Acidimicrobiia bacterium
TGGAGCGCAGGCTAGGACGGTGCTGAACAATGACGAGTGCTATGGGCCGCCGGTCGCTCGAGGGTTGCGATGACTTGATTTTTCTCGACTGCGACGGCCCGCTGGAGGATGGCTCAGCACGCTCCCAGGAGGGTGGTCGGAAATACTCCAGCGTGGCGCCGCGGTACTCAGAAACCTTGTCAGTGCCGCGTCAACCCAGCGGCGCCTCGTGGTACTCGTCATTTGCGACCACCCTCCCAGAACATCGCTCCTATTCGCCAGTTGACTCCAGCACGAAGCGCCACGGCCAGTCCACAGCCTTGGAGATACCGATGCGCGGTGTGGCCACGATGCGCACCGGATCGATTCGGTCACCGGGAAACAAACGCACAGGACCGTTGGTCAGACTGGTGCCGTCGTGCTCGCCGCTCACGCCGAGCGCCTGGGTCAGCTTGCCCGGCCCGTCGGCGACATGGTCCGCTCTCCCCCGCCGCCTCACCATGGTCTCCAGCCCCGCAACGGGCTCACCACCACGCAGCAGCACAGCGTTGGGGGCTCGTTCGTCACCGATCACCACGTTCATGCACCAGTGAATGCCATAGGACAGGTAGACATACAGCGTCCCCTGCGCCAGGAACAGAGAACGGTTTCTCTTGGTCTCGCCAGAGAAGGCATGGCTGGCGGGGTCATCGAGCCCGGCGTAGGCCTCGACCTCGGTGAGCACGACCTCGGTCGGCTCTCCTCCAAACGACGTGCGCAACCGCCAGCCGAGCAGCAGGCGAGCAACGCTCAGGAGGTCGGATGCCAGCAGCCCGGCGAGCTCGTCACCCACCCGACGAGGTGAGGTGCATCAGCAGCGCCTTGAACGAATGCATTCGGTTCTCCGCCTGGTCGAACACCCGGGATCGTGCATGTTCCATCACCGCATCGGTGACCTCATCGCCCCGATGCGCAGGAAGACAGTGCATGAAGATGGCGTCTTTGGCGGCAATGCCGAACAGCTCGTTGTTCACCTGGAACGGCGAAAACAGCGCCTTGCGCTGCTCGGCCTCTTCCTCCTGGCCCATCGACGCCCACACGTCCGTGTACACGACGTCGGCTCCCGATACCAGCGTCTCCGGATCGTTGCCGACGGTGATGGAGCCGCCGGTTCCGGCTGCGATGCCAGCCGCTTCGTCGGTGATGTCTGGAGCAGGCTCGAAGCCTGCGGGGCTCGCCACCCGAACATGCATGCCGGTCATACCGCCGGCCAACATCAGCGAGTGGGCGACGTTGTTGCCGTCTCCGACGTAGGTCACGGTGGTTCCCGCCAGCGGGCGCTGCTCGGCGATGGTTTGCAGGTCGGCAAGCGCCTGACACGGATGGGACCGGTCCGACAGCAGGTTGATGACCGGGGCATCTGCGTTTTCGGCGAGTTCGATCAGGTCATCGTGCCGGAACACCCTGAACGCCAGCACGTCGAGGTATCGGTCGAGGACGCGGGCAACGTCCTTGACCGCTTCCCTTCTCCCCAGACCGACCTCGTCTTGCTTGAGCACGACGGGATGGGCACCGATGTCGGCACAGGCGACCTCGGTGGACACCCGCGTCCTCGTCGATGGTTTCTCGAAGAACAGCCCTACGGCGAGAGCCGAGCGCGATCCCGCCGCCGACGATGGATCGGCCTTTACCGCTGCCGCCGAGTCGAGCACAGCAGTGAGGCCGTCGCGACCCAGGTCGGTCACCATGAGCAGGTCGGTCATAACACTCCTCGCAACTCTCCCCCGCTCGCCGATTCGACGGCGGCAACGATCGACCTCCGCAACGGTGCCGTCTCCTCGTCACTCAATGTCCGATCCGGAGCACGGAAGGTCAGGTTCACGGCGATGCTCTTGCGGCCTTCGTCGAGCGATTCGCCAGCGTATACATCGAACACCACCAAGCGTTCGAGCATGTCGCCGGCGGTGTCGTTGATGGCGTCGAGGATCTTGGCCGCCGGTACCTGCTCGTCGACTTCGAAGGCCAGGTCGAAGATCTGGGGCGGGTACGGCGACGGCACCTCGAACACCCACGGGCCGCGATCGATGACGAGCGGAGCGACGTCGATCTCGCCGGCGATCACGCGTCCATCGAGACCCACGGCTCGTACCACCGCGGGATCGACTTCGCCCACGATGCCGACCATGTCGCCGCCGATCGTGACCGCAGCGGCCCGGCCGGGGTGGAACGGTGCCCGCTGTACCGGGTGCACCGCCGGTTCCGGCAGGTCCATGGCGGCCGCGATCGTCTCCCACAGCCCGGTGGCGTCGTAGACGTCATAACCGCTGCCTGTGCGACCCCAGCCTGCGGTGCGTACCCCCGCCCCCACAAAACCGAGACGGTCGGGCTGGTCGGGCAGCTTGCCAGAGCCATGGAGAAAGACCTTGCCGATCTCGAAGATCTGGACGTCCTCTATCCGCCGCGACACATTCAGCGAAGCGGCGCGAAGGAGCCCCGGCAGCATCGTGGTTCGCATCACTCCCTCTTCCTCGCGGAGCGGGTTGACGACACGAATCCCGTCCCTGGCTTCGTCGCTTTCGGGGAGCCCGAGGCGATCCAGGTCGGCGGCGCCGATGAAAGAGAAGTTGAGCGCCTCGTGGTAACCGGCCCCGACCATGACCGAGCGCAGCTTGCGCAGCCGGCGCTCCGTCACGGGCAGGCCCCGGCCGGTGCCCATCCGTAGCCGGCTCGGTATGTTCTCGAATCCATAGAGGCGGGCGATCTCTTCGACGAGGTCGGCGGGGCGGCCCACATCAGGCCGCCTGGTGGGTACGGTCACCGTGAGCGGGTCGGAGCCCTCGACACCGAAGCCGAGCCGGGTCAGCAGGTCTGTGGCGCGCCTCGACTCGACCGTCACCCCGAGCAGTCGCTCGATCTCGCTCAATTCCAGCTCGATCACCACCGGCGTCGGAGGGGCCGGGTAGGCGTCGACCACACCACCGATCGTCGCCCCCGCATGGGCCACGAGCAGTTCGGCAACGCGATCGGCGGCATGGCGACACGCTTCGATATCCATCCCGCGCTCGAATCGCGCCGAGGCCTCAGAGCGCAGGTCGAAGCGCTTCGAAGTGAGCAGCACACTCGAGGGCTGCCAGTAGGCAGCCTCGATCAGGGCCGAGTCGGTAGCGTCGCCGACCTCGGTGTCGGCTCCACCCATGATCCCGGCGATTGCCACCGGTCGCTCGGCGTCGGCGACGACGATGTCGCTCGTTTGCAGGCTCCTCGTCACGTCGTCGAGCGTGACGACCTGCTCACCATCGTTGGCCCTGCGCACGACGATGGTGTCGCCGAGCCTGGTGCGATCGAAGGCATGGGTGGGATGGCCAAACTCGATCATCGCGTAGTTGCTGGCATCGACGACGTTGTTGATCGGCCGAACACCGGCGGCGGTGAGGCGGGCCCGCATACGATACGGAGATGTCCCAACGGTGATCCCATAGACCTCTCTGCCCACGAAACGCGGGCAGGCGACCTCGTCCAGGATGGTGACCGTCGTGGTCGCCTCATCGTTGTCGGTCTCGAGCGGGAACTCGGGCCGGCGCAGCGGGACGTCGAAGAACGCGGCAAGCTCACGAGCGATCCCGTACACCGACATGGCATCAGGGCGGTTGGGGGTGACCTCGATATCAAAGACGACGTCGGCGACCGGAAGCAGCGACGCAAAGGGCTCGCCGAGGCGGTCGGCGGCGTCCGGGTAGTCGCCGTCGAGCACCATGATCCCCGCCGCGTCCTCGCCGAGCTCGAGCTCTTTTTCGGAGCAGATCATCCCGTATGAGGTGATTCCCCGGATTGCTCGCTCCCCGATCGCGAAGTCGCCCTGGATCACCGCTCCCGGTACCGCAACGGGCACGACCGCACCCTCGCCAAAGTTCCATGCACCGCACACGATGTCGAGCACTTCGCTGCCGATATCGACCCTGGTCAGCCGGACCTTGTCGGCGTTGGGATGTGGGCGCACCTCGACCACCCTGCCGATGACCACGTCGGAGAAACGATGGAGGATCGGATCCCAGCTCTCCACCTTGAGGCCGAGGCTGTCCAGCGCTGCGGCGATCTGTCCAGGATCACGCGTCGGCAGGTCGACAAAATCGCCCAACCAGTCCAGGGTCAACTTCATCGGTACTGTTCCATCGACCGGAGATCGGGATCGAGCAGGTGGCGCAGGTCGGTGATGCCGTGGCGCGCCATCGCCAGGCGGTCGGCGCCCATGCCGAAAGCAAACCCTGTGACCTCGTCCGGATCGTATCCGACGGCTTCGAACACCGCAGGGTTGACCATGCCGCAGCCGAGCAACTCCATCCAATCACCGTTGTGCCACACGTGCATCTCGGCGGACGGTTCGGTGAAGGGGAAGAAGTGCGGGATGAACTTGACCTTCGCCTCCGAACCGAGGAACTCGCGAGCGAAGTGCTCGAGCACACCCTTGAGATCGCCGAAGGTGATGTCGGTGTCGACGGCAAGTCCCTCGACCTGGTGGAACACCGGCGAGTGCGTCGGATCGAGAGGGTCACTGCGGTAGGTCCGCCCCGGGACCACGAGGTAGACCGGAGGATCATGCTGCTCCATGTAGCGGGCCTGCATCGGAGAGGTGTGAGTTCGGAGCAGGATCTCCTCAGGAACATCCCCGTAGTCCAGGTACAGCGTGTCCGACTCCAGGCGCGTCGGGTGCGCCGGAGGAAAATTGAGCGCAGTGAAGTTGTAGTACTCGGTCTCTGCCTCGGGGCCGGTGGCCACGGTGTATCCCATGGCGACGAAGATGTCGACGACCTCGTCCAGCGTCTGCTGGATGAGGTGGGTCGTTCCCCGCTTCGGTGCCCGGCCGGGAAGGGTGACATCGACGGCGTCGGACGACAGGGCTTGGGTATGGGCCACCTGTTCGAGCTCGGCGCGTCTGGCTGCGATCAGGGACTCCAGCTCGATGGCGACCTCGTTGATCGCCCGACCCAGCTCCCTACGATCGGCTTCCGGAGCCGCACCGAGGCCGCGCCTGCCCTCGGCAATGGGCGAGGACTTGCCGACGGTCTCGACTTCGACGGCGGCGAGCTGTTCCAGGTCGCCGGCCGCGGCGATACGCGAGGGCGAATCGGTCCTCAGCGCGTCGAGTGCTTCCTGGATGTCCATGCGGGCCGGAAGGTTAGTGGTGGGGGTCCGTGGGAGTCGCGAGTCGCAAGTCGCAAGGGCGGGTTGCGGGTTCCCAGTTCCCAGCCCGAAGGAGCATCAAGGCCAGAGTATGACCACGAGAAGCAGGGTGACCACAAAGCCGACCACGGCGGCAACAACCAGCCAGGTGACCCTTCTTGTCATCGGCAGCACGAGAAATGGAAAAACTCCAATAGATGCGAGCAATGCGACGTAGAAACTCTCTCTGTTGTTGTCGTCGAACTCGCCGACGCAGAGCCACCCGGTCTCGGCGCCGTGGCATATCCCGCCCCAGAGGCCGACTATGACTCCTAGACCGAGGTAGCCCGCAACCCCAAGCGAACCCACTCGCCAGCCAATCTGCCAGCCCCGCCGGAGCCACGACCGACGTTCATCCATTGCGGTCACTGCATTGACATCGACAGCGAATGGTGAGCCCTGAACGCAGTATTGGGGCTACGGCCAGTTGATCGCCACCACGGTTCCCACGCGAGGAAAGTGGCCAGTGATGAACTACCCAACCAGAGCAGTCTCCGAGTCGATGGCAGCACGGAGAGCGGACCGATGACGGAAGACAGCGTCACAGCAACGATGAACCCCAGCCTGTTGTCATTGCCCAAGTCGTCCGTGCACCAGCTGAACCCAGCAGGACGGCTGCCGTGAGTGAAGCCGCCCGCTATCCACTCTCCCAGAGGTTCTCGACGATCACTGCTTTCTCGTCATCATCCACGGGAGTCGGCTCGGTAGCCCCCGGCCTTGTCTGAAAGCTCAGACGCGGTTCAGCTGAGAGAGCGCGTACATCGCGATCGAGCCGGCGACGGCTGCGTTCAGACTCTCCAGGCCCTGGATCGGGATGGTGAGCGTCGACTCACAGGCATCGATGACGTCCTGGGGCAACCCGTGCGCCTCGTTGCCGATCAACAGAGCCACCGGGTGCGCGCCGTCGATGCCTGCTGGTGGAGTTCCTCCGGTCGAGATGGTCGCCACCGGCGTTAGCCCGGCGGCCCTCAGCACACCGGTGTCGGCGGCCTCGGACATGCGCACCGCAAAGTGAGCACCAGCCCCGGCGCGCAGAACCTTCGGGCTCCACGGGTCCGCTCCACCATGGCAGGCCACATTCCACCCGAAGGCTGCTGCAGTCCTGATCAAGGTGCCAACGTTGCCGGGGGTCGCCAACTCCCACAGCACGACGGTGGCCTTCGCCTCCAGCGGCTCCGGCTCCGGCACTGCGATGACCGTAATCGGCCCCCGCGGTGTCTCGGTCGGCGCGATCACGTCGAGGACCGGATCGGTGACCACGATCACCTCGGCGTCGACCTTCGGTGGTGGCTCGCCCTCGGCGACGAACACGACCTCGGGCACGAAACCGGCCTCGACCGCAAGCTCGAGGAGGTGTGGACCCTCCAGGAGGGTTCGACCGGTGGCGCGCCGTTCCTTTGCCCGCTGGAGACGTCGAACCGCTTTGATCCGATCGTTTCGATGCGACGAGATCGTCGCCGTCACTCGGCGTGTGCCGCGCCCGCCACTTCGACGAGGGTCCTGAAGGCGGTCGGATCGTTGACCGCCATTTCGGCGAGCATCTTGCGGTCCACCTCGACGTCGGCGGCCTTGAGCCCGGCAACGAATTGTGAGTAGGTGGTGCCGTTTACCCTCGCCGCTGCGTTGATGCGCTGGATCCACAGGCGGCGGAATTGCCCCTTGCGGGCGCGACGATCGCGGTGCGCGTACTGCATCGAATGCATCACCTGCTCGCGAGCGGTGCGATAGCGACGGCTTCGTGCGCCCCCGTAGCCGGAGGCGCGTTCCATCACCTTGCGGCGTTTCTTCTTTGCATTGATCGAGCGCTTTACCCGTGCCATCGTGACTCCTAGTTGCCCAGCAGGCGGTTCATTCGTTTCTCGTTGCCGCCCGTGAGATTCTTCTTACCCTTCGTTCGCCGCCACCGAGCCGCCGACTTCTTGTGCCGGTTGTGACCGTGCCAAGCCTTGGTGGTGGAAACCTTGCCGGTTCCCGTCTTTTTGAAGCGCTTGGCAGCGCCTTTGTGTGTCTTCATCTTTGGCACGTTGCCACGCTCCTACTCTTCGGCTGCCGGCTCCTCCGCCGGCTCGTCGGCTGCTGGTGTCTCTTCTCTTGGCTCCGACCGGCCCGATCCCCTCAGTGGGGCGAGCACCATCGTCATGTGGCGGCCTTCGAGTCGTGGCGGGGTTTCGATCTCTCCGAACTCGGCAACGCTCCTCTGCAGCCGCTCGAGGATCTCGTTCCCGATTTCCGGGTGGGTGACCTCTCTGCCCCTGAAGCGCATCGTCACCTTTACCTTGTCGTGGTCTCGCAAGAACCGCTCAACCCGTTTTCGTTTGACCTCGAAGTCGCTCGCCCCGATCTTGGGGCGGAACTGCACCTCTTTGATCACGGTGCGAGTCTGCTTCTTCCTGGCCTCACGAGCCTTCACGGACTGGTCGTACTTGTACTTCCCGTAGTCCATGAGGCGGACGACCGGTGGACGGGCCTCTGGTGCGACCTCGACGAGATCCAGCTCCAGCTTGTTGGCCAGCCACCGTGCCTCTTCAATCGATTTGATCCCGATCTGTCCACCGTTCGGATCGACGAGGCGAACCTCCTTGACCCGAATTTTGTCGTTGACTCTCGGCTCCTTGATCGGAGCACCTCCTGTTTCTCAGCGTTCCGACTCGGCGGCGCATAGAAAAGGCAGCACACGCGGTGCTGCCTGATGTTTCTGACCCGTGACACCTCACAACGGTGGCCGGGTGGGAAGCAGGCGCCTCCGCTTGGTCGGTTGGCTGAGAGATTAGGCGAGGGCAGCTCGTATTTCAATGTCGAAGGAGTCATCAGTCGTCAGCCTCGGTTCTCTTGCTGAAGACTGAAGACTGACGACTTGCCTCAGCTCAGCCCACGCAGCACGTTGGCGGCGCGGACCGCTGCCTGCGCAGCCTCCCTGCCCTTGTTGTTCTCGTCCGGCGCGCTGCGGGCAAAGGCGTGGTTCGGGTCGCGCACCGTGAGCACGCCCAGGGTCACGGGGACGCCCGTGCGCAGCGACACCGCCATCAGGCCGTCGCAGGCGCAACGTGCGATGTGCTCATAGTGGTCGGTCTCCCCCTGGACCACAGCGCCGATGGCAACGACCGCGTCGTACCCGGCCTCTGCGAACCGACCGGCGACCAGCGGCAGCTCGAACGCTCCGGGCACATCGACCACGGTGACGTCCCCGGCTCCGGCAGCATCGAGTGCCTGCAACGCCCCGTCGAGCAGCCCGTCGGTCACCGGGCGGTTGAACAGCGACCGAGCGACGCCGATGCGGAGACCGGAGGCGTCGAGCTCGCCCTCGATGTGGGTCATCCGTCGGCCCCGAGATGTCCCAGCTTGCTCGCCTTGGTCTCGAGGTAGCTCTTGTTGTGGTGGTTCTCCCCCACCCACAGCGGCACTCGCTCGCTGATGGCGATGCCGAAGGCGGCGAGCTGTTCGATTTTCTCCGGGTTGTTGGTCAGCAACCGGATACTTGCCACCTTCAAATCATGGAGGATCTGGGCGTCGACCCCGTAGTGGCGCTGGTCGGGGGGATGGCCGATCTGCCGGTTCGCCTCGACCGTGTCGAGGCCGGCCTCCTGCAGCCGGTACGCGGCCAGCTTCTCCACCAGGCCGATCCCCCGCCCTTCATGGGTCGGGTTGTACACGATGATGCCCTGGCCCTGCTCGGCGATCCGGCGCATCGACTCGCGGAGCTGGGCACCGCAGTCGCAGCGACGGCTGCCGAATACGTCTCCGGTGAGACACACCGAGTGCACCCTGGTGAGCACATCGTCCTTGCCGGCAACGTCACCAAGCACGAGGGCAACGTGTTCGGAACGGGTATCCATGGCCCGATAGCCAACGGCGATGAACTCGCCGTACTCGGTGGGTATGGTGGCCTCCGCCTCTCTGGAGACGAGCGCTTCGGTCTTCCACCGATACGCCACCAGGTCGGCAATGGTGATCACGGGGATCGCGTGCTCCTCTGCAAAAACGAAGAGCCGTTCACCCTTGGCCATCGTGCCATCGTCGTTGACCACCTCGCACAGGACTCCTGCCGGTGTCAGCCCGGCAAGCGTGGCAAGGTCCACGGCCGCTTCGGTGTGCCCCGGTCGCACCAGGACCCCGCCGGGTTGGTAGCGGAGCGGGAACACATGACCCGGCCGATGGAAGTCGGCAGCCGTGTTGGATCGATCCACGGCCGCCCTGATGGTTGCGGTCCGGTCGGCGGCGCTGATGCCGGTTGTGGTGCCGAGGGCGTAGTCGATGGAGACGGTAAAAGCAGTCTGATGTGAGTCGGTGTTCTCCAACACCATCAGCGGCAGGCCAAGCTCGTCGAGGCGCTCTCCTGTCATCGGTAGGCAGATCAGCCCGCTGGTGTAACGCACCATGAAGGCGATGTGCTCGGCAGTCACCTTCTCGGCAGCCAGGACCAGGTCACCCTCGTTCTCTCTGTGCTCGTCGTCGACGACCAGGACCATGTCACCGCGAGCAATGGAGGCAACGGCCGTCTCGATCGACGAGTAGCTCATGCCCGCGTCCCCATCAAGCGCTCCACGTACTTGGCGAAAATGTCACTCTCGATGTTCACCTGATCCCCCGTCGAGCGACGGGCCAGAACCGTAACTTCGAGGGTGTGCGGGATGAGCACGACCTCGAACCACGTCTCATCGGCCTCGAGCGCGGAGACCGCGGTGATCGTCAAGCTGACCCCGTCGATCGTCACCGCCCCCTTCTCGACCAGGTAGGGCGCCAGGGAAGGCGGCGCGACAACCCGGATCCGTCTGGCTTCACCCTCGACGTCGATGGTCTCGATCGTGCCAACACCGTCGATGTGCCCCTGGACGATGTGCCCATCGAAACGGCCGTCTGCCGACGGCACCGGCCGTTCGAGATTGACCCCAACACCCGCGGCAAGACCGGCGAGATTGCTGCGGTCCAGGGTTTCGGCCACAGCATCGACGGTAAACGAATCTTCACCGACTGTGACCGCGGTCAGACAGACGCCGTTGACGGCGACCGAATCACCAACGGAGAGCCGCTCGACAGTATGTGGCCCCTCGATCACCAAGCGGCAGCCGGTCACGGTGCGCTCCACACGTTGCACCGTTCCCACTTCGGCGACGATCCCGGTGAACATCAGCGAACCTCCTGGGGGGTGGCGTCGATCCGAATGTCCGACCCGATTGGCGTGATCGCGTTGATCTGAACATCGATGGCGGCGTCGATGGTCTCGAATACCCCACCAATCGCTGGAACGCCCACCCCGCCGCCGAGCTTGGCGCCGACATACACCACAAACTCGTCGACCAGCCTCTGGCGCACCAGCGACCCGGCGAGGGATGGGCCGCCCTCGACCAGCACCTCCACGAAACCCATGGTTCCCAGATGTTTCATCATCGTCTCCAGGTCGACCCCATCGGGCCCCGGAACAACGATGACGTCCCTGATGCCTTCGGGCGGCTCGGCGCCGTCGGGCGAAAACAGGAGGGGATTGCGGCCGTAGACCGCCGCCGCCGCGGGTAGCGGGCGCCCGCCACCGACGATCACCGGACGCGGTTGCGGCCCGGTGTACGAGTCAATGCGGACATCGAGTCGCGGGTTGTCGGTACGCAGTGTGCCGGCGCCGATCACGATGGCGTCGCTGCGCGCTCGGAGACGATGAGCATCCAACCTGGCTTCGTCCCCTGTGATCCATTGCGAGGTCCGGTCGGCGGCCGCCGCCTGCCCATCGATGGTGGTGGCCATCTTGAGAGTGAGCCGGGGGAACCCGGTAATGCGGTGGTGGAAGTACCCGGCGTCGGCGCCACGCACCACGTCGGGCAGGACACCTTCGATGACGGTGATTCCCGCCTCTCGGAGCTGCGACATACCGCTTCCTGACACCCTGAGGTCGGGATCCTCGACACCGATGATCACCGTGGCAACGTTGGCCCTGACGATGGCGTCGACACAGGGTGGGGTTCGACCGTGATGGGAACATGGCTCGAGCGTCACGACCAGCGTGCCTCCGGCTGCTCGTTCACCGGCGTCGGTCAGGGCCATGAGCTCTGCGTGGTGCTGGCCGGGGCCGGCGTGGGCGCGTTCGGCAACCACGGTTCCGTTGGCAGAAAGCACGATGGCACCGACCCGCGGATTCGGATGCGGGTAGGTGTCGTCGGTCAGACCGACGGCCCTCCGCATCAGTTCCTCCGCGCGGCGTGTCTCAGACCGGTTGTCGTCGACGCGGCGCGACATGCGCCCTCCTTCTCCCATCCGGACTGTCACCGTCGGCCCCGGAGTTTCACCGGATCAGCCCCATTGCTGGGGGTCGCGGACTTTCACCGCCGGTCGGGAATTGCACCCTGCCCTGAAGGGGGCTATTTGTTCAACAGAAGTGTACCTCTCGCCGCGTTCCATCGGGTCGGGAGTTGCGGGTACCAAGGAACGGCCCCCCTCGCTACGTGGCACGGAGGACCGCTTAGGAGGGTGCTGAACAATGACGAGTGCTACGGGCCGTCGCTCGTTCGAGTGCTACGGTGGCTCGGTTTCTGGCGACCGCGACGGCCCGTAGGAGGATGGCACAGCACCCTCCTAGGTCCGTTTATCCACCGCGTACACCGAGCCCGGCTGGCGCTTGGCGAATTCTTTCATCTCGGTGGCAATGGCAGAGACCTCCCAAACCGAGGTGAGCGCCCGATGCCTGTTGGTGGCTACGCCCATCGACAGCGACGCGATCGGGAAGACCTGTTTCTCGCCGAGCCGATCGGTGACCTCTATGTGGCCCTGGAGAGCATCGGTGGTGTCGTAGAACTCGAGGATGCCGTCGTCGAAGCTCTTGACAACCGCCTCACAGAACGGCTCGATGTCTTCGGAACCGAAGATGACGACGAAGTCGTCACCGCCAACGTGCCCAACAAACGCCTTCTCCCCTGCAGTTTCGTGGGCGATTCGCAATAGGGTCTCCGCGGTGAACTTGATGACGGCATCGCCTCGCATGAATCCGTACGTGTCGTTGAACGCCTTGAAGTTGTCGAGATCGCCGTATACGACTGCAAAGAGCCCGTCATCGTGAACCCGGTTCTCCAGTTCGGTCGTGATGCGAAAGTTTCCCGGCAAACCGGTGAGCGGCGAGAGGTCGCGCATGTGTTGGGCGCGACGGATCACGCTTCTCACTCTGGCCACCAGCTCCTCGACATCGAACGGTTTGGTGATGTAGTCGTCTGCGCCGAGATCCAGGCCCTTCACTCGATCCGCAGCACGCGGCTTCGCCGTGAGCATCACCACCGGCACATTCACCGTCGGCACGTCGTTGCGCAGGTGGCGCAACGTGGTGAGGCCGTCCATTCCTGGCATCATCACGTCGAGGAGAACGAGCGCGGGAGGTCGGTCGGTGGCGAGCTCGAGCGCTTCCTGGCCGCTTCCCGCAACCTCGACCTCGAAACCCTCGCTCTCGAGATTTGTCTTCACAAACTCGCGGATGTCCGGGTCGTCGTCAACGACGAGGATCCGATCGCTCATGGCACCTCTAGACGATCATCGCTTTACGTAGCTCTTCGACGGCAGCAGCCGGATCGTCCGCCCGGAACACGGAGGTTCCGGCGACAAAGACCTCTGCTCCGGCGTCGCGCGCCGATCGGATCGTCGTCAGATCGATACCGCCATCGATCTCTATATCGGTGTCGAGGCCCGCAGAATCAATGAACTTCCGCAAGCGCTCTACTTTCCCCAGAACCGTTTCTTTGAACTGTTGACCACCAAAGCCAGGGTCGACAGACATCACGAGGACCATGTCGGTCAGCTCGACAAATGGCTCCACCGCCTCGGCCGGCGTAGGTGGATTGATCACCAGCCCGAACTCGAGCCCGGCCGCTCGGGCCCGGGCGGCGACGTCTCTCGGGTTGGGAAAGACCTCGATGTGGACGGTGACGATGTCGGCCCCGGCGTCTTTGAGCGGATCCAGGTAACGATCCGGGTTCAGCGTCATCATGTGGCAATCCAGAGGGAGCTGGGTGATCTCACGCAGCGAGGCGATCACGGGGAGGCCTATCGCCAGGTTGGGTACGAAGTGGCCGTCCATGACGTCGACGTGGAGGAGGTCCGCGTGCGCCTCGATGCGGGCGACCTCCTCACCCAGTCGGGAGAAGTCGGCGGCAAGGACCGACGGAGCGATTCGAGGCGGTTTGATCATCGGACGAGAGTGTATTCGGGAGTCACCAGGCATCAGTCATTAGCCATCAGCCATCAGCCATCAGCCATCAGCCATCAGCCAGAGTCGAGTCCAGGGACGGCCTCCTGTCTTGCTGAAGACTGAAGACTCAAAACTGAAGACTCTCCCCTGTCTTGCTGAAGACTGATGACTCAAGACTGTGGACTCTCAAGGCTGAAGACTCGCAAGACTGAAGACTCAGCTCACGCAGGGTCGATCGTCCCGCCCGAGCCGCGGCGACCGTTGAGCCATGCTGATCCGCTCTGCACCGGTCTGCCCGCAGGCTGTAGCGCCACCAGCAGGAGACTGCCCCCGGTGAACCCGGCCGCCGGCTCACCGTCTACCGCCTCGACGGATCCGGGCTCGACGAACGAATCGGTGCGCTCGACCTCGAGCACCTTGTGGCGGACACCGTCGATCATGAGCCAGGCCCCGGGGCGAGGATGGAAGGCGCGCACCGCGCTCTCCACGGTCTCTGCTGCCCAGCCCCCGTCGATCCGAGCTTCGTCTGGGTCGAGCATCAGGGCGTTTGTCACCCCTGCATCGATCTGCGGGGCAGGCTGCAACTGCCCTGCTAGATAGTCGGGCACGGCGTCGTCTACGAGCATCCCGCCCAGATAGGACAGGCGGCCGGTGAGCGAGCCGCCGGTCTCATCATCTGCGATGGGTGTCTCCACGGCTGCGATCACAGGTCCGGTGTCCAGACCCTCATCGAGCACCATCAGGCTGACGCCGGTTTTCTCGTCCCCTGCCAGGATGGCCCGCTCCACGGGAGCGGCTCCCCGCCACCGCGGCAGCAGCGAAAAGTGCACATTCAGGTACCCGAGCGATGCCAGCTCGAGGACACGCGGCTCGAGGATCTTGCCGTATGCCACAACCAGGCCGACCTCGAAGGCCAGCTGCGACAGCTCACCCCACAGCTCGTCCTTGTTGTTCGGTTGCAGGATCCTGAGACCCCACTGCTCGGCAGCGCGCTTCACCGAAGGTGCGACCGGCGCGCCCGACCGGCCGCGTGGCCGATCGGGTTGCGTGATCACGAGCTCCACATCGGTCACGTCGAGCAATGCGGCCAGGCTCGGGATCGCAGATGCAGGAGTACCGAAGAATACCGAGCGCATCAGGCCCGCCCGAGGCTGTCGTCGGCTACTGCCTCCCGCAGCTCCGCAAGCGCTTGTTTGCGTTCCGCCTTGCTCAGGCGCTCGATAACGAGACCACCGCTGAGGTGATCGATCTCGTGTTGCAGCACACGTCCCATCAATTCGTCGCCCGAGTACTCGATCGCGTTTCCGTCGAGATCAAAACCAGAGGCACGGGCGAAGCCGGGTCGAGAAATTTCCCAGAACCGCTCAGGAACCGATAGACAGCCCTCTTCGAAGGTCCACTCTCCTGCGGTTTCCATGATCTCGGGATTGACCATGACGAAGGGGCCTTCTCCGATATCGGCGACAAACATGCGTTTGGCGATCCCGATCTGGGGGGCCGCCAGTCCGACTCCGGGCGCGTCGTACATCGTCTCGAGCATGTCGTCGGCGAGACGTCTGAGATCCTCATCGAAAACGACGATCGTCTCGGCCTTACTGCGGAGCACTGGGTCCGGGTAGACGCGGATTGGGAAGATGGCCATGGAGCGAGAGGCTACCGCGGCGGAGTCAGAGCGGGGAATCCCTCACTCGAGGGTGATGCAACGGGACCCTCATTGGGCGGGTGGCCGTCCCCGCCAGATCACGACTGACGACGTCGAGTTCATTGTCGAGACGGCCAAGACTCGACCCGAAAAGCTCGGCCAGCCGTTCACTCGGTGGTGTATCGGCAAGCTGATCATATACGTGGGCGCCAATGAGGACCGGTGTGCCGCCGATAATCTCGGTTATGTCGAGTTGGTCGCACTCGCGGATCGGTGAATCGCCCCTGCATCTGTGGTAGTTGAGCTCCTTTTCTCTCATACCGCAGCGAGTTGATACCGATATACGCCGTTGTAAGCATGTGCGCCGTGATGGGCCTGTGCGTCATACAGGTTCCACCGGTGTGAGTCGGTCCGGAGACGAGTCGGGCTGAGCGCAAGTACCCGGGCAAGGGGTTCGTACGATGAGACCACGGAGGACCGATAATCGGCGTACGCGGTGGAGCGTTCTCGTCGTAGCAATCGCAGTTGTGACGGCTGCGTGTAGCGGGTCAGGGAACGGTTCCTCGGCAGCCGACACGGCTGCGCCTCAGGACGGTGCTGTCACGGCCTTGGTGGATGTGCGCGGGGCGGTGATTCGTATTGAGGTCACAGGTTCATTCGTTTACCCAGAGGAGGGCACCCTGTACAACGAAGGTTTCACCGGAAGCGGATTCTTCATAAGCTCCGATGGTCTTGCCGTGACCAACAACCACGTGGTCACCGGCGCTGCGTTCTTACAGGTCTTCGTCGAGGGTGAGGACGAGCCACGAAACGCGACGATCCTGGGTGTGTCCGAGTGTTCGGACCTAGCCGTGATCGATGTCGACGGCGACGGATTCGAGTATCTCACCTGGTACGAGGACGAGCTGACGGTGGGAACCAAGGTCTACGCCGCGGGGTATCCACTCGGTGACGAGGAGTACACGCTGCTCGACGGGATCATCTCGAAAGAGAAGACCGATGGTGAGTCGAGCTGGGCCTCGATCGATGCGGTGCTCGAACACACCGCCGACATTCTGCCGGGGAACTCCGGGGGGCCATTGGTAACCGAAGACGGCCAGGTTGTCGGTGTGAATTACGCCGACAACACCGAGAGTCAGTCGTTCGCGATCGGGTACGCAGAGGCGATCGACGTCATCCCCAGTCTGCAGATTGGTGAGGACGTGACATCGATCGGGATCAACGGGACAGCTGTTTCAGACGACGATGGGTCCGGGATCTGGGTGCATTCGGTGGCAGCCGGATCACCCGCCGATCTGGTAGGAGTGCGCGGCGGAGATATTGTGACCGAACTGTCGGGATTGATCCCAGGTGTAGACGGCACGATGGCTGACTACTGCGACGTGCTACGCAGCCATAAGCCGGGTGAGGCGATTCAAATCGAGGTCATGCGCGACGGTGTAAGCACCTACATGGAGGGCACGCTCAATACCGACAAGGTGCTAGCCCCGACCGGAAGTACCACTGATCTTGTTTCGAGCCCGGGAACAACCGTGGCTGAGGGTGACTACGCCTTGGCCGTTGGCGACTGCGTAGACGATGGCGAGGTCGACAACTACGTCACTGGCGACGATTACTTCGTAACACCGTGTGATGGCGCCCATGACAACGAGGTTTACTACATCTACAGCTTCGCACCAGGGCCGTATCCAGGCGACGATGCGGTGACAGATGAACTCGACAGCGCATGCCGAGCCGAGTTCGAGGGATTCGTCGGCCGTGACTACGAATCGTCGATTCTCGCGCTCTACAGCTTGTTCCCAGACCAAAGTTCTTGGAAAGCTGGCGAACGCCGTGGCGAATGCTTGGTGTACGACGTTGCCTTCACCAAGCTGACTGGGTCTGCGTACCAAAGCGGCTGGTAGTACATGGGACGGCCAGTGGAGGCGACCGGTTATGTCAAGTTGGACGGGTGGGCGACGCCACCGCACCGAGTCGGCGATCTATCGCCCCGGGCGTTTCTGACCTCGCAGCCACGGAGCGGTGTCGGTGCCCTGGGGATGCGAGAGCCAATCGTTCTACCTCATCCGCGAACACTCCAAGTGTGCCGCGATCCTTCTCAATACGGACCGCGGTCATCGCGGGGCTCGTCGGACGCAAACCACGACGGCATCGTCAGCAGTAGTGATACGTGTAGTAGGAGTAGACGTCGGTCGACCAATCGCCGATGACGTCCATGTAGGCGTTCATGCACGACGAGATCTCGTCGGCCCGGTCGTAGGCAGCCCTTGCGGTGAGCAGAGCCTCCTCAGCGGAATCCCTTGCCTCCTGGACGCGCCCTTCCAGGCTGTTCAAGTCGGCCC